>JANYJV010000025.1 GCA_025361725.1 Acidimicrobiia bacterium
ACGCAGAGCGCGGTGAAGCGCGGTGACACGCTGGCGCGTCCGCTCGAGCAGCACGAGGTGTTCCCGGCGATGGTGACGCAGATGATCGCCGTCGGTGAAGAAACCGGTGCACTCGACGAGATGCTCGACAAGATCGCGGACTTCTACGACCAGGAAGTGACTGCGACGGTCGACGCGCTGACGTCCCTGATCGAACCGCTCATGATCGTCGTGATGGGAACAATCGTCGGTGGCATGGTCATCAGCCTCTACCTCCCGATGTTCAACATCATCAAGCTGATCAAGTAATTCTGGTCGTCCGCTCCGTGGTCGAAAAGCGCGTGCCGGCTCGGGACGCTCCCGACCTGCTCGTCTCCGCTGCGCTACGTCTCGGGTGCGGTGGGCGCACTGCCTCGCGGCTCGACTTCTTCGTTCCTCACTGCGTCTCGGGTTTGGCGGGCTCTCTGCTTCAGGCGCGGCGCCCCGCGAACCGAGCGAAGCGAGCAGCTCGGTAGCGTCCCGACCCGGCACGCGTTGGTCGAGATTGAGCGAACGAGCCATGATGCAGCCATGAGCTTTGATGCGAACTCGACGACCGATGACGTGCTCGACGGGGTGGACCTGACCGGCAAGCGCATCGTGGTCACGGGAGCGTCGGCGGGGCTGGGGGAGGGGACGACTCGGTCACTCGCCGCGCACGGAGCTTCGGTCACGATGGCGGCTCGAGACCCCGAACGGAATACGGCAGCCGCCGCGCGGATACGTGAGTCGGTCCCGGACGCGGACCTCGAGCTTCGTGCGCTCGACCTCGCATCACTCGCCAGCGTTCGTGCATTCGCCGCGAAGTTTCTTGCCGACCACGATCGCATCGACGTGCTGATCAACAACGCGGGTGTGATGGCGTGCCCGCTCGCGCAGACGTTCGACGGGTTCGAGATGCAGATCGGCACCAACCACGTGGGTCACTTCCTGTTGACCCAGGAGCTATTGCCCGCGATCGGCGCAAACTCGCGGGTGGTTGCGTTGAGTTCTGCGGGTCACCGGTTCAGTGACGTGGACCTCGACGATCCGAACTTCGAGACCACCGATTACGACCCGTGGGTTGCCTACGGTCGGTCGAAGACGGCGAATGCGCTCTTTGCCGTGGAGCTCGATCGTCGACTCGCGGATCGTGGTGCGCACGCGTACTCGTTGCATCCCGGCGGGATCGTCACCGAACTCGGTCGGCACCTCACCGAGGAGACGCTCGCGGTGCTGAGCGACTCGATGCCCGCGGGTCAGGACATGGAGTGGAAGACGGTTCCCCAAGGAGCCGCGACGTCGGTCTGGGCGGCGACGGCACCGGAGTTGGACGCGCACGGCGGCGCGTACCTCGAGGATTGCCGGGTCGCGGAGCGCAACGACATCCCGGACGCGCGTGGCGGTATCAAGTCCTACGCCATCGACCCCGATCGCGCCGCCGCCCTCTGGAGCAAGTCCGAAGAGTGGATCGCCCGAGCGGCCCGTGAGCGAAGCGAACACGAGCGGAAATACTGACGCCGGGAGGCGCAGGGGACCCGGGGCAGGGGGCTGGTCCTGCACCTCGACCGGCGTCAGAAGGGGTCGGCTGGGGGAAGTCGACCGTCCTCTAACTAACGACGCCGGCCGCCCCGGTGTTCCCGACATCATCCAGAATCTGGGTGTCCGTGGTCACCCACGCGCGCAGCGTGACGCGACGCATGGCGAGTCAATCCGAAACGCAGCGCAGCGGAGGTGAGCCGCGAGGTAGCGAGCCCCCGTTGCGGCTGAGGGACGGAGCGCGAGCGAACGAGCAATTAGCCAGCGCGGTAGCGGTTGGTCGAGAACTCTGGGTCGGTATCGAACTCCGGGATCACTTTGTTCCCGAACAGTTCGACGGTCTCGACGAGCAGGTCGTGCGGATACACGGAGCCCGAGGGTCCGAGGATCAACTGGTCGACGCCGGTGTCCGACCACATCCGCAGCGCGTCGGCGCATTGTTCCGGCGTACCGACGATGCTCGCCCCCATCTCGCGTCCTGCGATCACCTGCTCGCGCGTCGGGTCGGGAATGAGTGCCGGCCACTCTGGAACCCAACCCGGCTTCGGGAACGTGTCGAGGTATTTGAACACGAGGCTCTGCTGACGACCGTTGCCCGACCGCGTCGTCCAGTCGATCGCGGCGTCACCGTCTTCGAGGCACATGAAGCTCGAAGTGATGGCGACGTTGTCGTTCACGAACTCGCCGACGGGATCCGCGTCCTTGATGGCTTCCTTGTACATCTCGATCAGCGGCTTCATCTTCTCCGGCGAGCCGCCGGTGAAGCACAACACTCCGAGGCCCAACTTCCCGGCCTTCTCGAACGTGCCCGGGTTACCGGCCGCGACCCACATCGGCGGGTGCGGCTTCACGTACGGCTTCGGTAGCACGTTGCGTTCCGGGAGTTGGAAGAACTTCCCGTCGTGCGAGTACGTGCCATCGCGCCACATGTACTTGAACTCGCCGATGACTTCGTCGTACATATCCTTGGTGAGCTCGGGATCGGTGATCCCGAAGCCGGCCTGTTCGGTACTGGACGAGCCACGCCCGGTCCCGAACTCGAACCGCCCCTCGGAGAGGTGATCCATCATGGCGACCCGCTCGGCGACGCGCGCCGGGTGGTTCACCGGGGGAGTGATGTTGATGATCCCGGAGCCGATGTGCATCCGATTCGTCTTCGCCGCGACGTACGGCATGATCGTCTCGTTCGCGGAGATGTGCGAGTACTCCCAGAGGAAGTGGTGCTCGGTCCACCACGAATACTTCCAGTTGCTGCGGTCACCCACGACTGCGAGATCGACTTCGCTCATGAGCCGGTGGTGCTCGGCGTCGGGGTCAGCGGCCATCGTGTCCTCGTGGATGAACCCACCCATGAACAAACCGAACTCCATGTTGACCCTCCCGAGGTCGACGGGCCGACGCTCCAAGACCCGGCGCCGGCGAAAATGAAACCTGTTCCATTTTTGCAGACCCGCCCGGGATTGTCCAGGTCGATACCCTCGGCGGATGACTGCACCGGTGCTGGGGCCGAGGTCCGGGACTCCGGCCGCCGAGGGCTTCCGGATACCGGGGGAGTTCGAGCCCCACGACGCGTGCTGGATGGCGTGGCCGGCCCGACCGGACAACTGGCGGGCTGACGCCGAGCCGGCCCGAGCAGCTTTTGCAGCGGTGGCGAACGCGATCGCGGTTTCGGAACCCGTCGTGGTCGCGGTGAACCCTGCGGACACCGACGGTGCCCGAGCGGTACTCGGCGAGCGAGTGAGTGTCATCACCATTCCGAGCGACGACGCCTGGATGCGCGATATCGGCCCGACCTTCGTGGTCGACGATCGTGGCGAACGACGGGGGATCGACTGGCGCTTCAATGCGTGGGGCGGCGAACGCGGCGGGCTCTACGCATCGTGGGCGCAGGACGACGCCATGGCTGCGGCGGTGTGTGGGTATGAAGGCGTGGACCGGTACCGGGCACCCTTCGTCTTGGAGGGTGGCGCGATCCATGCCGATGGTGAGGGCACCCTGCTCGTGACCGAAGAGTGTCTGCTCAATCCCAATCGAAATCCGGACCTCTCCCGGGCCGAGATCGAGACGCTGCTCCGTGACTACACCGGTGCCGAACGGGTGGTGTGGCTCGGCCTCGGTGTGGTGAACGACGAGACCGACGGCCACGTGGACAACCTCTGTTGTTTCATGCGCCCCGGGGTCGTTGCGCTCACGTGGACCGATGACCGCACGGACCCCCAGTACGAACGGTCGCTGGACGCGCGCCATCGTCTCGAAGGCGCGACGGATGCACGCGGCCGGCAGTTCGAGGTGCACCTCCTCCATCAGCCCGGGCCGCTGACGGTCACGGACCAGGAGGCCGCTGGCGTGCAGCCAGTGCCCGGAACCCAGCCTCGCGTTGCGGGAGAGCGGCTTGCCGCGTCGTACGTGAACTTCTATCCCGCGAACGATCGTGTGATCGTGCCCCTCCTCGATCGCGCTCGTGACGACGCCGCGGTCACGGCGTTGGCCGCGCTCTTTCCCGATCGAGAGATCGTTGGCGTCGAGGCGCGCGAGATCCTTTTGGGCGGCGGCAATATCCATTGCATTACCCAGCCGGTGCCGGCCGCGCCGGTACATTGAACGAACTCATGGTGGAGATCGGGGTGACGGGCACGCCCTTCCGTGCGGCGACCATTGCAGCCGGAGCGGCGATGGCCGCCGAAGCCGACGGTGCGCACGCGATCTGGTACCCGGATGCACTCGAACGCGCCCTCGACGGGCGGCGGGAGTCCGACGAGATCCTCGCCAGTGTCGGGCTCGATCCAACCGATGTTGCGGACCCGCTCATCACGGCCGCGGCGGCCGTCCTCGTCGCCCGGCGGGTCAAGGTCGGGATCTTGGGCTGGGATCCGGGTGCAGACGCCGGCCGCGCCGCCCGCGCGGTTGCCACGCTGGCCGACCTCGCTCCCGAGCGCGTCATCCTGGCGTGCGCCGGTGCGGATGGGTTACTCGCCGAGTTGGCCGAAACCCTGCGTCCCGATCTGAACATCGAGCTCGCGGTCTACGGGCAATCACCGAGCGTCGCCGCTCACCTCGGCTGGGGTTGGATTGGTTCGGGGCTGTCCGCAGCGTCGCTCGCAAAGCACGCCGGTGACGCCGGCATCGTCGGCCCGATCGGTGTCCATCTGCCGGTCTTCGTGCATCAGGATGGAGACGTAGCCCGTCGGGGCCCGTCCGGTCCCCGGCACGGGTGGCCCGAAATCAACGCCGACGCGGTCGTGGTGGGAACCGGTGCGGACCTCGAACGCGCAATCAGTGAATACGTCGAGGTCGGCGTGACGCGGAT
>JANYJV010000073.1 GCA_025361725.1 Acidimicrobiia bacterium
ACGGCAAGGACAGCGGGAACGGTCCCGGCGTTTGACCATCGGTGACGGGTCCCGTTCTGCACGTAGGTGTCGCCCGGGTTCAGCGTCACCTTCACACTGTCGTCCAACTCGAGGATCACCTGGCCCGAGAGGACCACACCACAATCGACGGTCGCAGTGGTGTGCATACCGGGTGCGTCGGGCTCAAGGTGCTCGGCCATCCCGGGCAGCTTCACTTCGAACTCGGCGAGCGCGGCCTCGAAGTCGAGGTCGGCCGGTGCGCCCGCGCCGCCGTCGGGCGGGATGGTGAAGAACGCAAAGCGGAACCCGCCCACCGGCGGAAAGTATCGGTGCGCGTCGGGCGCCGATCCGACGTTCGGGAACGTTTGCGTTTCGTCGGCCCCCCAGAGGCGGTGGAACTCGTTGCCGGGGACGAGCGCGAGCGCGATCGGTGCCACGGTTTCGTCACTCACGAAGACGGCGTTGCCGCTGGGGTCGTGCCCGGTGACGACTCGTCGAACGTCCATGATTGCGCTCCTTGGTTCGCGGTGGGGCCGGACTCTACGGGTCTTCGATCCCGGTCGGCTCGATCCGGAACAACTGGCGCGGTCCGTGGTCGTCGACGACTTCCTCGAACGGCACCGGAATTGCTCGATGCCAGAAGGCGGTAGCGCGCGTGTTCGCGGCCATCTGTCGCACCTGCCACGCACCAGGGTGAAGAGCGAAGATTTCGTGCGCCGCGTCCGTTCCGAGGCCGCATCTTCGATACTTCTTCATCACAAAGAACTCCGCCATGTCATGGGGTTCGCCCGAGTCCACGAGTGCGAACCCCACGAGCCGACCGTCGTGGCAGAGATACGGATGGCGATCGGGATCGATCCAGTAGCGGTCGAAGTACTCGTACGCGTAGGTGCCGTCGACGCCGACGTCCTGGTCGGTGAACTCGGAGAACTCGTGCGCGTAGAGCTGGAGGAGATTCCAGAGCACGGGTTTCGATGGGAGCTCGGCGCTGACGACGTGGACCATGACCCGCATTGTTGCTTCAGCTCCGGTGCGGCGCTCGGCCTCAATACGATGCTGGCGTGAGCGAAGACTTCGGCGCCTGGCTGGCAGGCATCAGCAAGGTCCTCGATCGCAACGGCGTGTCCGACGTGCCGTGCGGTGAGTGCACTGCATGCTGTCGAGCATCGCAGTTCGTCCACGTGGAGCCGGACGAACTCGAGACCCTTGCCCGGATCCCGCGAGCACTGTTGTTCCCGGCGCCGAACGCGCCGGTCGGCCACCGCGTGATGGGCTACGACGAGCGGGGCCACTGTCCGATGCTCGTCGACGATCGCTGCTCGATCTATGAAGTTCGCCCCCGAGCGTGTCGCGCGTACGACTGTCGGGTGTTCTCGGCGACCGAGGTGTTCCCCGAAGAACCGGAAAAGGTCGAAGTCGTGGCCCGAGCGCGTGCGTGGACGTTCACCTACGCAGCCGACACCGATCGCCGAACTCACCAACGACTCGTGGAACTCGCGGCGTCGATCCGGTCCGACGCACGGCCGGTGCCCGGATCGACCGCGACTCATGTCGCCCTTGGCGCGATCGCGCGGTTCGTTGCGAGCGATTCACAACCTGGGCGAGACTCCTGAACATGCAGCCACTCGATATTCATCACGTCTCGGTCAACGTCGCCAACGTCGCGGATGCGCTGGCGTTCTACACGGAGGTCTTGGGCGGTGTCGCCCGAACCGATCGCCCCGACTTTGGCTTCGGTGGCGCGTGGATCGACTTCGGTGACCGGCAGGTGCATCTCATCGAGGCGCCGGTTCCGGACAACTTCGGTCAACACTTCGCGGTGCGTGTCGCCGATCTACCGGCGACGGTCGAGGAACTCCGAACACGCGGGTTCGAGGTGAGCGATGCCGTCCCGGTCGGGACCGGGCTTCAGGCGTTCATGACCGATCCGTCCGGCAACGCCATCGAACTCCACCAAACCAACGCCCTCTGAAGTTTCCGGCGTGTCTCGTCCCCCGGTCAGCGACGCGCGAACGTCGGGTCGCCGGAGAGGTACAGGATGTCGAAGGTCACGACGAACGAGTTGAACGTCGGCTGCGCAATGGTGTGGGCATCGACACAAGGATGCGGTACCGCAACACCGGCGCCGACCGAGGAACAGAAGGGCACCACCGTGCCGACCGTGGGCTGCACTGGATCGTTGTTCTTGTAGATCGTGGATCCATAGGCGTCCGCGGCGGCGGTGAGATTGTCGCCCTCACCGTTGAACGTGAACGTCAAACGCAACCGGATCGGATGGTTTGGGTCGTCATACCCCGGGAAGTCCGAGACGGTGGTCGCAGGCCCGGCGCACGGTCCGCCACAGAAGCTGCCATCGCCTTGGGTAATGACGATGGGCGCGCCGGGACCCGAATCGGGGAGCGTCACGGTCGCCGGGTTCGGCCCAGGGATCGTGATGGACCCACCGGGTGAGACGAAGCCCTTCGATACGCCTGGGGATGGCGCTTCGACCGCAGTGGTTTCGTTCACGGTGGCGTTGCTGCCTGGTGTCGCAGTCGCCGAGTTGGTCATCGAACCGCCAGCGGGAACGGTGGCGGGACTGGTCACCACCAGCGTGGCTTGGGCCGATCCACCAACGATCAATGCGCCGAGTGAACAGTCCACCGGCGCGGTGCCGGAGCATGAGTTGGGCGCAGAGGCGGTGACCAGGGTCGTGCCGGACGGCAGTGTGTCGAGGACATGTGCATCGGCCACCGGCGCGATGCCGTTGTTGGTGACAGTGAGGGCGTATTGAACGTCGTTGCCCGCGGTCACCGGATCGGGAGAGTCGGCGATCCTGACATCCAGGACCGGTGAAACCACGGTCGTCGACTCTGAGACAGCCGGAGCCTCACCGGGTGGCGCGCTGGCCGTGTTGACGATCTGTCCGCTGACGGGAACTGTTGTCGGGCTCGTCACCACGATGGTTGCGGTTGCGCTTCCGCCGCCGGGGATAGACCCGAGCGCGCAGGTGACGGATGTGGTTCCGATGCAGTTCCCGCTCGAACTCGCGGAGACGAGTGTTGCGCCGGGGAAGGCATCGGCCACGGACACGTTGGTCGCCGGCAACGTCGCGTTGTTCGTCACGGTCAGCTGGTAGGTGACATCACTCCCGGCCTGCACGGGATCCGGTCCGTCGGTGATGACGGTCGAGAGATGGTTCGAATGGCGCGTGAGGACTCTGAGCTCATCCATGACGGTCGGGGTGCGGACGTCGATCGAGACCGTTCGGCGATCGGTCGAGATCGTGAACTTGTCTTCGCTTTTCTCGAGCCCGCGTTGGACGGTGGAACCGGCGTACGTGGTGCCGGACGCACCGAGCGAATCGGTGGCAGCCAAACGCGCCGTCGACGCGATGACGCCGATCACGTCGTCGGCGAAGGTCACGCTCCCGGTCCGCCGGCTGGTGGAACCGGAGGCGGTCGGGTCGCTGTGAATGAGGCTCGTGTCCAGGACGGTGCCGGCAGGAATCCGGGTGGTGCCGTTCGGGAATACCGTGTAGGTACCCGGATTGACTGCGTCAACGACAACCGCGCTGGCGAGGGTCACGCCCGAACGTTCGTCGAACGTGACGGCACTGGTGGCGTTTTCGAGCGCGTTCAGCGCGACTGATGGTGGCGGTGAGGAGAGTGTGATGACGCTGCCACTCGAACTCGATATGAGCGCGCCGGCAACCGCAATCGTCGACGCCGCCATGACGATCGCGCCGCACACCGCAAGAAGTGCCTTCGAAGAACGCATCTGCCCAACCTCTTTCGTCGCCCGCCCACGGGAACTCTCGTAGACCTTAGGCCCGTTCCTCAGGGTTTGTCCTATGACGACGGTTTCGACAAACTTGCTGACCGGAATCTGAGCCCGTGACGCGACGAAGCTGCCGGAGTCAGCGGCGGGCAAACGTCGGGTCGTCGCGGCCAAAGACCTGCCACGTCGTGACCAGTTCGTTCGTCGCATTCGGCCGAGTGTTCTCGGACGCGATGCACCACGTCTCGCCGGCCGGAATCGTTGCGCTCGTAACGAGTCCCGCGTTGTCGAACTGAGGGGCGACACACCACTGGACCGGCCGGAAATTCGTTCCGCCGGTCGGGTCGTACTTGAGGAGCAGCGTGAATGCTCCAGAGCCGCCGACAACGGGTGCCGGGTCCGAGCCGAGGGTGACGAAGCCGCGGTAGTCGACCGTCGTTGCGCCCAACGGACGGAAGGACACCGTGCCCGCCGCAGCGGACGCGTCCAGCGCGTAGCGCTTGCAGTTGAACGTGTCGTCAAGGCGGGTGAACGAACCGGTCACCCCGCCGTCGGCGGCGGAGACGGTCTCGTTGCTGCAGATCGCCGGGAATACCGTCACCGTGACTGTGGCGACGTTGGAGCTCGCCGTACCGTCCGATGCGCGGTAGGTGAACGACGCCGGACCCGTGTAGCCGGGCGCCGGTGTCGCGGGAGGAGTGAAGGTCACGGTGCCATCGGCGTTCGCGACGACCGTCGAGCCCGCGGGACTAATACTGGCGAAGTCGCCGGGAACGAGCAAGTTGCCGTCGACGTCAGAGTCGTTGGCCAGCACGGGGATCACCACGCTGCTCTTCTGGTTCACCTCGACGGTGTCGTCCTGGGCGACCGGTGCGTCGTTGACCGCAACGACGGTGATCCCGACGTTTGCGGTGGTGCTGGCGGCGCCGTCCGATGCGGCGTAACTGAACGAGTCTGGCCCGTTGTAGTTCGCGGCCGGCGTGTAGGTGAATGCTCCACTTGCCGCGAAAGACAGCGAGCCGTGGGACGGGCCGGTCACGAGTGCCGCGCTGAGCGGGTTGCCGTCGGAGTCGGAGTCGTTGGTGAGGACGTTGCCGGAGACCGGCGTGTCCTCCAGGGTCGTCACCGTGTCGTCGACGGCGGTGGGAGCTGCGTTCGACAGGAAGAACTGCGAATCGAAGTTGGGGTTGTTGGCGAAGTCATTGCTGCCCTCGAGCGAGACGGTCCCGATCGAGACTGTGGTGAGGGTCACCGTGTCGAAGTTGAAGCCGGGTTGCACGGTCCACTCGCAGTTGTCGTTCGGACCGTTGTTCGGTCCGGAACTGTTCGGTGCGGCGCAGGCGTCGGTCGTGTCACCCGGGCTGGAACTCGCAAAATACGGAGCGCTGGTGTCGTAGTCCGTCTCTGCAGCCTGAGGAGCCGTGATGGCAGTGCCGGTCTGGAGTTGGTAGACCGCGCTCGTCGCGCTGCTCGAGAGGGTGAGCTTGACCGTGGCGTTCCCGGTCATCTCGAGGTCGAGGCGCACGCCCGTGAACGTGCGGTTCGCGATGGCAGTGCCGGGCTTGAGCCGGAGGCTCTCGGTGCCGTCGACCTGGGAGCAGGGTGTTCCGTTGCCACTACCCGGTGAGCCTTTGACGCCGATCGAATCGGAGCCCAATCCGGGTCCGGACTGGGTGCCGGTCGAGGTGAGGTGCATGACGGGCTCGGCCGAGTTGATCTTGCACGAGCTCGAGGCCGTGGTCAGCGACTGGGTCGTGGTCCCGTACTGGAAGTACCGACCGTCGCTCCCGAGATGCAGCCTGACGACGCTCGGCGCTGCGCCGCCGGCGGTGGCGAGCACGACTCCGGCCCCGGCCGTGACCAGCACCGTGACCAGCGCAAGTCGAAGAGATCGATTCCGGAACATTGCTGCCTCCCATGGCCCGTGAACGGGCGAAACTAGGTGAACCGCTAGAATCGGTCAAATTGCCCCGGGCGCGACGAAGCCGCCGGAAAACCGGCGGCTTCGTCAATAGTTACGGGGTTTCAGATGACGCGGACGTTCTGCGCTTCCTCACCCTTGCGACCGGGAGCAGTGTCGAACTCGACGCGCTGGCCATCTTCGAGGGTCTTGTACCCATCGGCCTGGATCGCCGAGAAGTGAACGAACACATCCTCACCCGAGTCACGCGAGATGAAGCCGAAACCCTTTTCGGCGTTGAAGAACTTTACGGTGCCTTGCTGCACAGATTTCTCGTTTCTTTGTTCGCGATCGACCAAGGGATTTTGATCGACTCGCGACCGACACCCTAGGGGCTCGACAGCATTGGTGAGGTACTGCGTCCAAAAAAGCTCGTGGACCGGGATGGATCAACCCTCGAAATCGCCGCCGCGCCCATGTTTCCAGTACCCACGGATGGTGCAGTGTGATCGCGGGATTCTGAGGGTCTCGAAGCAGTGTCGGCGAATTCGTTGCATGCTGGCCGCTTCTCCCGCCGCCCAGATCCGCGTGTCGGGATTGATGGGCGTGTCCTGCATCGCATCGACGAGTCGCGATCCCGGGAGGGCATCGTCGCCAAGATCGAGCCACGTGACGAGCGCGTCGGTGTGATCGGTGATCTGAGTGCGTGCGTCGGGTCGGGTCACTTCGACGAACACCCGCGCGTGGGCATGAACGGGGAGTCCACCGACCAGTTGGCGGATGGCCGGAACCGCTGATTCATCACCCGCGACGATGAAGTGAGTCGCAGAAGAGTCGACGGTGTACCCGCGTCCGGGTCCCGAAACCGCTGCGGGCGCGCCGACGATCGCTGCGGCCGCCCAGTTCGACGCAGGACCGTGGCCATGGATCACGACGTCGACGTCGAGTTCGAGCGCGACCGGGTCAAATGCGCGTGGCGTGAAGGTTCGGATCGTCGGCTTGCTGTCGTCGGGCAACAGGAACTCGTTCCCGCGCCAGGTGGGAATCACGAGGTCGGTTGCCGCTTCGCCGGGTATCAGCAGCCGCACACTTGCGGCGGGCTCGTCGGCCGTGAACCCAGCCAGCGCATCACCGCCGAGGGTGATACGCCGCAGCCACGGCGTGACCGATTCGGCGCGAATCACCGTGATGGATCGGAACGGTGGTGGCGATCGCCGAACGCGCGGGGCGGTGGTGCTCACTTCTTCGGGTTCGCCGCCGCGAGTGCTGCGAACTGCCTGCGCACCGTCGCATCGTCGGGACGGTAGAGGAGCGTGGCCCTACCGGCCGGTGTGATGAAGACCCACGCCGGTTGACCCCGTACGCGGAACTTCTTCCAGACTTTGAGATCGAGGTCCGCGCCGTTCGGGAACGGCAGGTCGTACTTCTTCTCGAAGTCCACCATTGGGCCTTGGTCGTCGCGCCCAGAAATTCCGACGACCGCAAGGCGGTCTTGATACTGCCGCGCCAACTGCGCGACTCCGGGAGCCTCCCGGTTGCACACCTCTCACCACGGCGCCCAGAACCAGAGCGCGAGCGACTTCCCTGCGTAGTCAGCACCGCGGATCTGCGGTCCGGTGACGCCGGGCAGCGTGAAGTCGAGTGCGTCGGCAACGGGCGTCGCAGCAGGTGTCCCGTTGGTGCTCGGCACCGAGCTCTTAACGGTGACGCCTTTCTCCGACCCGCCGCTCGACCCACACGCGGCGGTCAGGAGGACGGCGGCGACGAGACCCACGAGGCGGTGCATGCCACGGAAGTGTAGGGAGCAAGGTCGCTGTTGCGGGACCGGTCTCGGCGATTGGGATGGACGTCACGCCGAGCGTGACGCTGATCCCACACGCGGTCGAGGCGGCACATCGGCAGGGCTGAGGACCGGCCCCCCAGGCCGAGGTCGTCAACGCTCGACACCCGTTGCGGTCCGGAGCATTGACACGATCTCAGCGACGTCGAGGCGCTGCGCTGCAACGCGCATCACGAGGTCGTAGACGTCGGCATTCGAGGTGGTCGTCGCTCGCACGCCGTTGAGTTCCAAGAACACCGCGGTTGCCAGCCAACCCAATCTTTTGTTGCCGTCGACGAGCGCGTGATTGTTGACGATCGAGTCGAGGAGTGCGGCGGCCTTGGTCCAGAGATCGGGGTACGCATCGGCGGCGAACGCGGTGGCTTGGGGGCGGGCCACGGCCGATCCGAGGAGACCGAGGTCCCGAATCGGCGGAGGGTCGCCAAGGAGGAGGCGAGCGAGCTCCACCACGTCGTCCAGATCGAGGTACTCAATCCGGGGCGTCACTGCCCCAATCGTTCGAGCGCGTCGGCGTGGGTGCGGATGACTCGACGCGCGGCGGCCGAGACGCGGTCTCGGTGCTGTCCGGCGGCGACGTACGCGCGCACCGCTTGGCGGGCTGCGTCCTGGAGTGAGATTCCCTCCGCCGCAGCCCGTTCACGCAGCCCGGCTTGCTCGTCGTCGGTCAGTCGCAGCGTCATGGCCATGAGGTGGATGGTATCAGTCTGATACCAGCTGCTCGAAGAGGGCGAGGTGGTCGGGGCGGTGGCGGAGAAACTCGGGGTGCCACTGCACGCCGAGCACGTTGGTTGCGCCGTCGATCTCGATCCCCTCGACGTGACCCTGTTCGTTGTGCGCCACCGCGTGCACGCGGTCACCAAGTTCGTCGAGCACCTGATGGTGGAGCGTGTTCACGCCGAGGGTCTCGGTGCCGACGATTTTGGCCAGGCGCGAGTCCGGTTCGATGGTGACCGTGTGCGCGTCATGGTTGTACTGGTCGAGACGCATGTGATCGTCGACGTGCTGGTGCAATGTGCCGCCGAGCGCGACGTTCAGGATCTGGATACCCCGGCACACCGCGAGCGTGGGCTGATCGCGTGCAACAACCGCGCGCGCGATCGCGATGTCCGACGCGTCGCGCACGGGATCGAGCGGTCCGAGCTGTGGGTGCGGAGTCTGGCCGTACCCGGCCGGATCGAGGTCACGGCCGCCCGTGATCACGACTGCGTCGACCGCGTCGAGCAACGCCTCGACGTCGCTGGGATCGACGACGGGCAGGATCACCGGCACCCCACCGGCACGTTGTACCGCCTTCACGTACGCGGTGGTGGCCATGTAGTGATCGACGGCGACACCCTCGTCGCCCCCGACCGCGGTGAGGTGCCCGACGATGCCGACGACTCGTCCACGGACGCCGGTTTCGCTTCGCGCTTGCTCGGTGCGGTTCATCGCGGTCACACCAACTCGAAGTAGCGGTCGAGTTCCCAGGTGGTCACGGCTTCGGCCATCGGGTCGCCGCCCGTGGTGTGGAACATCAGCCACTCCCAACGGCGCGTGTTCATCCAGTACCGCACGAACGCCGGGTCGAGCACCGCGGCGAGTCCGGTGTCGGCCTCGAGCGCATCGGCCGCGCTGGTGATCGTCTTCGGCAGGTGCGGATAGCCGTCGGGCGGTAGTCCCCATCCGGTGACGGCGAGCGGCGGCGGCAACGCCGTGTTCGCGTCGAGACCGGCGAGACCGCTCGCGAGGGTGGCGGCCAGGACGAGATACGGGTTGGCGTCTCCACCGGCAACACGGTTCTCGATGCGGGCCGCCTTCGGTTCGATCGACAGCACCCGCAGCGACGCGGACTTGTTGTCCTCGCCCCACGACGCCACCGTCGGCGCGGCAGCGAAGCCGACCATCCGGCGGTAGGAGTTGATCGTCGGGCACAGGAAGGAGGTCGTCGACCCGGCACTGGCCATCAGCCCGCCGAGCCAATGGCGGGTGGTGTCGCTCATCGCGCCGTCGGGCGCGTAGAAGACCGGCTCGCCGTTCCGCGTGAGCGAATGATGCACGTGCAGACCGTTTCCGTACTCGGCCGACGGCTTCGCCATGAACGTGACCGCGCGCCCCTGTTCCATCGCCACCTCGCGCATCACCTGTTTCGCGCGTACGACGTGATCGCACGACGTGATCGGATCTGCGGGGTCGAGATTGATCTCGAACTGCGCCGGCGCGGCTTCGTCGTGCCAACCCTCTACCGGGATGCCGAGCGCCTCCAAGCGGGCGAGCACGACGTCCAGGAACGCGAGTTGCTGACGGGAGTTGTGCTGGAGGTAGCCGATCGGCACGTCGGTCGACATTGGGGTGAGGCCCTGAAAGTGCTTGCGCCGTGCGGTCTCGATCGGCTCGGCGAAGAGCATCGCTTCGATTTCGAACGCGGCCTTGGCCGCGAACCCGCGGTCGGTCAACTGCGCGAGCACGCGCTTGAGGACACCGCGTGGGCAACTGGGAATTGCCGTTCCCGACGCGTCGACGAAATCGCAGATGACGTTGGCAGTGCGCGGCCGATCCGGTGCGACGACGAGGGTGGCGAGATCGGGCTGTTGGTAGATGTCACCCAACGCGTCGGCCCGCCATTCGTCCCACCACGCGAGGTATGGGGTGCCCGCAAGGTCGTAGCCGAGGACGAGCTCGGTGATCGCGTTGCCGCGCGGCAGGCACTTCGTGAACTTGGGGGTGCCGATGTGCTTGCCAATGACGAGACCGTCGAGCGAAACTCCCTCGGTCTTCACCCAGCGGATGTCGTTGGCGTCGAGCCAAGCGGGAACTGCCGCAGCCTCCACGTCAGCGGCCCATCATGAACGCGAGCGAGCAGCCGGTGAGTTCGGCGGTATGCGCGAGCGAGCCGACACCGAACAGATTCCCGGCGAGCAGTTCCTCGCCGAAGACGGTGCCGCCGGAGAACATCGAACGGAGGCGATGCGCGGTGCCGTGGATCTCGTACTCCGCCGGGGTGATGCCGAAGCTGCACTCGGTGTGCTCATCGAGACAGACGACGCGCAGTCCGGCCGGCGAACGCGGGTGGCTCGCGAGCGTGCTCCAGAACCGAGCGGCCTCTGCCTGCCAGGGGCCCAGCGGAGGTTCGAGGACCTTGCCCGCGGTCAGCGCGAGCCGGAGGTGCGTGGCGGCGCCGGTGATCTTCGGCTTCGGCGCGTCGAGTTCGCTCATGCGGTTGACGTCGGTGGCGATGGTCACGTGCGTGTCCGGCGCGACGCCCCGCTCCACGAGCACGCGGCCGCGTTGGAATCGGATGGTTGCGGCCTGCGGGTCGACGGTGGACTTCAGCGCAACGTTGCCCGTGGCCTTCGCCATCATCGATGCCAGTTTGGGCGTCTCCTCCGCACGGCGGAGGGTGGCCGCGAGGATCAAGACGATGGGCGTGGGGTCGGGTTCGGTCTCCACGATCGACGCGCTCCCTGCGCCGGTCCCAGGCATCGGTTCGGAATCCATACCGACTACCTACCACGCGCTCCGTGTGATCGGCACGTATACCTCGGAATCGAGGCGTGCGTCAGGAGATGGTGGCGGCGGGTACCAAACGGTGTACCCCGCGCGGCACGAACGAAAGACCATCGCTCTCGTCGAGCAGATCGGCCGCGAGGTAGATCACGGCCATGAACATCTCGGTACCGCGCAGACCGGGCTGGTCTCGTCCGATCTGCCACGGGAAGCCTTCGCCGTCGACCCAGTCGGCGCACACGCCGTCGAGGAGCGACGCGATCGCGGTCCGGATCTCGCTGCGCCGGTAGTCGGTCTGACGGCCGAGCAACCAGAGTGGATGCACGATATCCAACAGGTTGCAGGCGTTCCGTTCGCGAGTGGCGAACCACCCGGAATGACGCGCGTGGGCGAGCACGGTGTCGATCGCGGCTTCGGGGTTCGGGACATCGACACCGAATTGCGCGTAGGTGCCGCGGGTTAGTCGGTAGAACCCGTTGACCGCCATCAGCCAGCGGAAGTCGTATTCGCCGACGGGCGCGAGGTACTTGCCCCACATGCCGCTGCGCTGGTCCTGGTGGGTGGGTAGCCAGCCCCAAAGCGTGGGTGCGGTGTTGGTGGAACCGTGGTGGACGCGATTCAGCATGAGGCCGGTGCCGAAGCCGTCGATCCACGAACCGCTGGGCCACGCGAAGTAGTCGAGGTCCAGGCCGGCGAGGAGCGCCTCGAGTTGGTTGGCCGAGCACCGCTCGATGATGTGCACCGGATGGGTCGGACCCGCTCCCAACACTTGGAGTGCGTACCCGCACGACAGCAAGCCGTACATGTCCCACTCTTCGTGCGACGGCGTGAGCGTCATCTCGCGGCCCGGCAGCCTCGGGTCTCGGAAGAGTCCGGTGTCCGGGTCTTGGGTCGCTTGGATGCGCGCGACGAGTTCGTCACGATCCGCACCGGGAGGTAGCGCACCGAACATGCTCGCGATCTCGATCGCGTCGTTGAGCGGTCGGGGATCGCGCGGGTCGGCGCCGGGGAACTCCACGTACTCGAGGCGTTCCGTATCCGGGACCCGGCACCCTTCGAGCACGGTCTCCCATTGGTCCGCCGCAGTGGCGTCGAACCGCGCGAGCGCGTGGCGGCCAGGCGGCGCCGGCTTCCGGTCGCGCCGGTCCGAGACCTTGCGGGCGGGGACGCCGGCCATCACGCTGTAGGGCTGGACGTCTTTGGTGACGACCGCACCCGCGGCGATCACGCTGTGCGCGCCGACGGTGACATCGTCCACGACCGTGACGTTCGCGCCGATCCACACGTCGTCCTCGATCACCACGCCGATCGACGTCAGCCCCTGATCCATGATCGGGACGTCGGGATCGTCGAACACATGGTTCTCACCGACGAGAACGACGTACGCAGCGATGCGGACGCGGGACCCGATGGTGACCTTCCCGATGGTGATCACACCGGGGTTGAGGCCGGTGAGCTCGCCGATGATGACCTCACCGCGAATCTTGCAGCCGCTCGCGATCGTGCTCATCGCACCGAGCGTGAACGTGTCGGCAATGACGTTGGCGCCGAGCGCGACGAAGCTCTGCGGATGCACGTCGTATCCCGCTCGCGCGCCGAGTTCCGCGTGCGCGGCGATGCGCTCGGGCGACGGGTCAGGGACGTAGACGAGCCACCACGGTTCGTCTTCGATGCGGTCGGCCGGGAGTTCGGTCCACCGGTCGCTCGCGAGTGGACCCGGCGCCGGCGCAGCTTCCGCGTGGTCGTCACTCGTCATCGTGGGATCCTCGCGTCAACTTCTTCACCCGGGTCAGCTCCACGCGGTCGCCGTGTTCCTTGTAGAACGGATCGAGGGGGAAGCAGCCGGAGACCAGACCGTGCCTCGGGGCAGTGGTGCAATCGGAGAACGTCCGACAGATCTGCGTGCGTAGCAAGGCGCGGCCGGCAAGCACGTCGGCCGGCAGGTCGGGGTACGAGAGCACCATGCGGCCGAGCCCGATCATCGTGGCGTCACCACGGCCCACCACCTCCTGGCCCGCGTGCGCCAGCCAGTCCTGGAGATAGGAGTAGCCAGACCCGATGACGGTGAGGTCGGGATGGCGGTGGGTGATCTCGGCGGTCGCCGCAAGCTGGCGTGCCACGCCGACCAACGGATCTTCCGGCGGTTGGTAGCCGTCTGACGGTGGGAAGTAGGCCGGTCGTTGCACGTGCGGGTTGTAGTGCGGGCTGCCGGCAGTGATGCTCACGAGTCCGATACCGAGATCGGCGACCGCGTCGAGGAATGCGTGCGTTTCGGTGAGGTCGATGCCGAGGCCGGTGCCGTCACCGCCGAACGCGTACGGATAGTTGGCCTCGATCGTCTCGGGCGCACCGATTCGATCGGAGCCGGGCACGAACGGCATGAGGTCGAACGCCGAGAGCCGCACCGCGATCGCGAGCTGTGGTGTGCGGGCGCGGATTCCGCTCACGACCGTGCGGAGGAAGTGCATGCGGCCGTCGAGGTCACCGCCGTACGGACCGGGTCGATCGTGCGCGCTCAAGAGTTCGTGCAGGAGGTACCCGTGACAGTGCTTCACGTCGACGAAGTCGAAGCCCGCGTCGTGGGCGAGCACGGCTGCGTCGACGTAGGTCTGCGCGAGCGCGTCGAGTTCTTCATCGTCGAACCGGTGGGCATCGGTCGCGTCGACGCGCCGGTCAAGCCAGGGATGGCGATACGCGATGCGTGGTGCGGGCGCGCCGTCGGGGCGAGACCAGCGACCGGAATGGGTGAGCTGGAGTCCGGCGACTTGGCCGGGTGCGAGCAGAGTGCGGAGGGTTGCGAACTCGTCGACGGTCGAGCGATCGAGCAGGAGCTGGTGGGGATTGGCGCGGCCGTCGGCGCGCACCGCAGTGGCTTCGCACCAGGCGAGCCCGGCGCCGCTCGCGCCGATGCGGTCCCATCGGCGGCGGACGAGGTCGGTCGGGTGGCCGTCGGCGGTGCCGTCCCAACCCTCCATCGGCAGGATCGCAAACCGGTTCGGCGCGGTGAGGGCACCGGCGCTCGCGTCGCGGATCGTCACTGCTTCCCCCAGCGGACCGGGCGCATCGACGTGGTGGGCAACGGGAATATCGACGCCAAGATCCGCGACGTGGGCGCGGAACTCTTCGACGGTTCGGAGCCGCTTGACCTGGGTGTACCTCACGTGAAGTCGCGCAGCCGGTCGAGGATGTCAGCCAACACGGAACGGTCGGACTCGGGTCGACGGGGTACACCCGGGGCAGTGGCGTCCGTCCCGGCCCAGCCGCGCAGCTCGAAGCACATCGCCGCGTCGTGGCGGTAGGCAGGGACCGGATCGCGGAACGCGAACGCGCCGAGGTACTGCAGCAGGTCATTGAGTTCGTAGAAGCGCGCATCACCGGCTGCCCACATGCGGTCTCGCGCCGCGAAGGCTTCGGGCGCAAACGTCGAGAGCCCGAGGAGATAGTCCGCGCCGTACATCACCATGTCGATGGCGAGGTCGTTTCCGGTGAAGACCTTGAAGTCGGGCCGCGATTCATCGCGGACCTGCAGCCGGTCCCACTCGAGTTCTCGGCTGAGCGACGAGTGCTTGGCTCCGATGCATTGGGGGATCCGCACGAGCGCGCGATATGCGTCGAGCGACACGATCCGGCCGTAGGGCACGAACATCGGTCCGAGTTCGAACCCGATGAACCGATCGATGTGGGTAGCGATCGCCCGGTGGGCATCGACCCAACCGTCGTCGTCGAGCTCGTTCAATCCGTGCGACGGGAAGATGACCGGAGTGCCGCCGCGCCGGGTGATTGCATCGCTCGCGCGCCGGTACGCATCGAGATCGAGCGGCGCACCGGTGGTGTCGGGGACGTACGCGCCGGCGACGAACGCGCCACCGGTGACCGTGGCCGCGAGGTCGAGCACGTGCTCCTTGTCAACTTCGTTGAGGAGTTGCACGTACCCGGTGTCCATGTTGACGGCCGGGGTGAGTCCGACCTCATGCGTGCGGGCGATGTGGGCTTCGACTGCGTGCCAATCGATCTCGCCATCGGTGGTGAAGGGCACCAGGACGGCCGACATTCCGGTGATCGTGCGTTGCGGCCGTACTCGTGCCGGGATGTCGGGGTTGCCGGTCATCGTCCGATCATCGCGCACCGGCCTTCCTCCTCCCCACCTCCGACTCTCGCGCGATTTGGGGGTCCCGGGCACCCCAAATCGCGCAGAAGTCGGGGAGAGCGCGGCGGCAACTACACCGGGGCCTCGACGTCCAGACGCGGAGTATGTGCCTGAGGTTGGTGGTCCCAGAGGTCCGCAACCAAGTCCGACTGCAGCGCGGCGACGGCGGGGTCGTTCCACCGGTTGTCGTGCTGCAGCGGATCCGCGCCAAGGTCGTACAACTCTCCCTCGTTACCGTTGTGCACGAACCCCGGCCGGTACGTGGTGCAGACCCAACCGTTGCGCGTGATCGTCCGGAGATGGACGCCGACACCCCAGAGCTCGCTGTCCCACTCCGTGAGCACTCGCTCCTTGTCTCGATCGGTGGCGTCTTGGTCGTCGATCGGGAGTGCGGTGGCCTGGAGGTAGTCGGGCGCGTCGACACCCGCGATCGCACAAAACGTCGGAGCGAGTTCCACCAGACCAACGGGAGTGGTGACGACGGCGGGCGCGATGTGCGCCGACGGTGCCGGTCGCCAGATCAGGGGGAGTCGCATCAAGGAGTCCGTGTGGTACGGGCCCTTGAACAGCAGGCCGAAGTCGCCCTGAAGCTCACCGTGGTCGGTGGTGAACACGATGTCGACGTCGTCGGTCCACCCGCGCGTGTCGATCGCGCGCAGCACGCGCCCGAGCGCTTCGTCGATGAGTTCGCACTCGACCGCGTTGCGGGCGTTCACTTCGCGTACCTGGTCCGCCGTCATCGTCGCGGGTACCCAGTGCTTCGGCGCTTCGTAGTTGGAGACGAGATCGCCGTCGTACCACATGCGCCAGTGACGCGGCTTGTCGTCGAGTATGCGTTCACGCTCGGCTGCGGTGGTGGGATAGCCGGCTGGGAGCGGCGTGTCCTTCCAGAGGATGCGATGCATCTCGGACTCGGGTGGGTCCCACGGATGGTGCGGATCCGGGAAGCTCATCCAGCAGAACCAGTCGTCGGTCGCGTCGAGGCCGTCGAGCCACGCGATCGTGCGATCGGCCACCCAATCGGTGTGGTACCAGTCGCGCGGAATCGGGTTGGCCGTCACTTGCGGTGCGTCGGTGTCGCCTCCGCCGAGCGCGCTCACGTTCCAGCCCGCGTCGATCGCGGCGTAGAACATTCCGACGGCTTCGGGGTGGTTGGCGCCGAGCCACCGCGCGTAGTGGAGCATCCCCGCGGCGCCGTGGGTCGCGAACTCGAGGTGGTCGAACCCGCGGTGCGGGCCGACGGTGCCGTCCGCCCACGGCCGTTGTGCGGTCTCGTTGCCGGACCGGGCGAGCAGGTTCTCGGTGAACCGACCGAACGCGTCCATGAACGGTTCGAAGTGGGCCTTGCCGATGAGCGCGGTTCTGTAGCCGGCGCGGTGGAGATCGGCTGCGACCGACGGCGCGTCAACCGGCAGCGGCACGCCGTTCATCCACACGCCGTGGGTGCTCGGGTACTGGCCAGTGAGCATGGTGGATCGCGAGGGCATGCAGACGACCGACTGCGGGATCGCCCTTTCGTAGCGAATACCGGCGGCTGCGAGCGCGTCGACAACGGGTGTGCGAGCCAGTGTCCCGCCGTTGCAGCCCAACGTGTCGTACCGCTGTTGATCCGTCGTGACGAACAAGATCTTCCGCACGTCATCTCCGCTCTTGGCGCCTGCGGCGCCGGGCCGCTCGGGCCACGCCTCGCCGCGTGGCTTCGAGCGCTCGTTGGTCTAGCGGCGAGGCTGTTGGTCTTCCTCGAGTTGGCGTTTGAGTTCCTTCAGGGCGTTGCCGGTGGCGCCGCCGATCATGAGGGCCAGCGCGGCTGGTTCGCAGTCGGTCGAGTAGGCCACGAGGCTCCGGCCATCGCCGAGGTCGAAGACGTCGATCGTCCCAAGGTGATCCTGAATGAAGCCGGGCGCCAGTCGGTATTGGAACCGGCGTTGGATCGCGTCATTGGTGACGATCTCCTCGGCCATCGGGAGGCCCGACTCGGTCGTGATGATGCGCGTGGTCCCGTCGACCGTGGCGTTGACCATGCCGGGAAACCAATCGGCGATCGTGACCGGGTCGCCGATGACCGCGTACACGTCGTCGGCGGTTCGATTGATGATGACCTGACGCCGAACTGAGGCCATGTTGCTCCTAGAACGCGATCGCGTGGGTGAAGAGGCGGTCATGCGATATCGAGATAGAAGATTTCGACGCCACCGTCGTCGACGATCGCGGCGTACACCGCGAGAAGAGGGACCAGCATTCCGGACCCGATCAGGACGCGTACGTCGGGTTCGAGATCACTTGGTGTCGTCGCCATTTCGAAGTTCGTTGCCAACGTCTCGATGATGTTGGGCATCTCATGCAGGAGAAAGTCCGTGGCCGACGGGCTCCCGTTCGGGGATCGCTGCTGTGGGAGGAGGTCGTCGAGCCGATCGAAGAACTGTTGGGTGACGCGAACCTCGCGACGCAACGGCGTCAGTCTGCGGTGGTGGTGCGGCGCTCGCGGCCAAGTCGTTCGGCGGTCGATACGACCCGGGTGCGGAAGTCCTCGGGTAGCTCGTCGAGGTCGGTGATCAGCCCCCTTTGGAATGCCTCCGAACGCTCGTCCGGGGTCATCGCATCGAGCACATGAGCGGTGATCGGTTCCGACTTCTCTGGCACGCTCGAATCCTACCGTTCGTCGCATCGTGATGGCAGTGCGTTACTGCTGGCTCATGGTGGCGCGCTCGGCGGACGCGGCGTTTGCCGCTTCGTCCTTCGGGCGTCCGGAGACGAGCTGGATGTCCACGCGGTCGAGCGTGCCCTCGAACGGGAACGAGTCCGAGTAGCGATCACTCACCGGCGAGCCGTGGTCGTAGCCGACACTCGGGCCGAGGCTCGAGATGATCCGCATCGCGAACGGGACGTCCATCGCGCCGCACTCCTCACCGTCGATCACGAGCGTGGCGCGCCCGGCATTCCTTTCTTGCCGGCGGAACCGAACCCCCACCACCGACGCGCCCTCGGGTACATCGCGGTCGGACTCCACCACGTGATGCTCGCCGAAGCAGTTGTAGTCGAGGACCAGTCGATCGTTCTGGACGAACACACTGACGCCGGAGTTGCCGTTCCCGGTCGCATAGATGACGCCACCTTGGCCGGTCGCGCGGTCAATGGCGCCGTCGAGATCCCAGCTGGTGCCGCCGAGCGTGGCACCCACCTGCGCGGGCATCGGCGCCATCGGCGGGCGGTAGGTGTAGTGACGATCCTCGCGGTGGGGTGACCGATCCCGGAAGCGTGCACCGAAGAGTTCGACGGTCCGGTCGTCGAGCGGCAGCACACCGTGCGCCTCGGCTTCGTCCCACCACATCGCGACGAGCTCGGCAAGTTTCTCGGGCATCGCGGACGCGAGGTCATTGCACTCCGACCGGTCTTCGGCGAGGTGGTACAGCTCCCACAGATCGTCATCGAACGGCGTTCCCGATTGATGGCGGGTGACGGCCTTCCACCCGTCGGCGTAGAGCGCGCGATGGCCCATCATCTCGAAGTACTGCACGCCCTTCTCGGTGGGCGCGTCCGGCGCGTCGAAGGTGGAGAGCATCGACGTTCCGGTGATCGGCATCTGCTCACGGCCGCGATAGATCTCGGGCGCCTCGACGCCGAGTGCTTCGTAGATGGTGGGCACGATGTCGTTGACGTGGTGGAACTGGTCGCGGAGGTTGGTGGTGCCGCTCTCGCCCGATGAACTGCTCGTGATCCGATCCGGCCAGTGGACGATCAGCGGGACGTGGACCCCACCCTCGTGGGTGTTCTGCTTGTACCACTTGAACGGCGTGTTGCCGGCCTGGGACCAACCCCACGGATAGTTGGTGTGACTGTTCGGACCGCCGATGTCGTCGATCCGGTCGATCGCCTCGTCCGGTGTCTCCAGAATGAAGTTGAAGAACTTCCACTCGTGCAGCACGCCGAACGGACCGCCCTCTTGGGATGCGCCGTTGTCGGACAGCAACACGATCATCGTGTTGTCGAGTTCGCCGAGGTGCGTCAACGCACCGACCAGGCGGCCGATCTGCGCGTCGGTGTGGTCGAGGAAGCCGGCGAATGCTTCTTGGAGGCGAGCCGCGAGCTTCTGGTGATTCTCGGGCATGTCGTCCCACGCGTCGACGCCGGGATTGCGGGGTGCGAGCTGCGTGTCGGCGGGCAGGAGGCCGCGCTCGATCTGGTTGGCATGCCACTCGGCGCGGGTCACGTCCCATCCGGCGTCGAACGCGCCGCGGTACTTCTCGAGGTACTCCGGCGGAGCTTGGTGCGGTGCGTGCGTGGCACCGAACGCGAGGTAGAGGAAGAACGGACGGTCGGGCCGGATGGACTTCGTGTCGTGCACGAACTCGATCGCGTGATCGACCAAATCCTCGCTCAAGTGGTAGCCGTCGGTCGCGGACTTGGGCGGGTCCACGTGATGGTTGTCGTACACGAGTTCGGGATGGAACTGATCGGTCTCGCCGTCGAGGAAGCCGTAGAACCGGTCGAAGCCGCGCTGGCACGGCCACTGGTCGTACGGACCCGCGGCGGATGCGTTCTCCATCTGGCTAAGGTGCCACTTGCCGACCGCGAACGTGGTGTAGCCCTCGTCTCGGAGGACCTCGGCCGCGGTCGTCGCGTGGTTGGAGATGTGGCCGCGCATGTTGGGGAAGCCGGTGTTGAAGTTGCTGACCGACCGCATGCCGACCTCGTGATGGTTGCGGCCAGTGAGGAGCGCGGCGCGAGTGGGGGAGCAGAGCGGGGTGACGTGGAAGTTCGTGTACTGGAGGCCGTTCGCCGCGAGGCGGTCGATGTTCGGCGTCTCGATGCTCGAGCCATAGCAGCCGAAGTGGGAGAAGCCCAGGTCGTCCAGCAGGATCACCACCACGTTCGGTGCCGCGTCCCCCGGGTGCGGAGCGTCCGGCCACCACGGCGTCGACTCGGCCAGCGTCCGACCGATCGTGCCCTCGAAGGTTTGGTAGGTAGCCACCCGGTATCTCCCATCTGCCGACGCCAGCAATCTAGGTATTGACACTCCGACTGTCAATAGTTCGGATGTGCGATCCTCGGCATATGACTGACGTTCAGAATCTGGGTCATCAGGCACACATCCAACGGGCTGAGTCGCGGGGGTTGCCGGGGGAGATGCCGCGGCCGGTGAAGGTCACCATGCTCGGCGCGGGGAGCATGTTCACGCCCGAGTTGGTGAAGGACCTGTTCCTCATCCCGGGGAACGTCGGCGGGACCGTTGCGCTCGTAGACATCGACGAAGCCCGCCTGACCACGATGACGAAGCTGGTGGAACTGCTCGCCGAGGAGTTCGAGGTGGCGGACCGGTGGACCGTCGAGGCGAACGCCGATCGGCTCGCAGTGCTGCCCGGCACGGACTACCTCGTCAACTGCATCGAGGTCTCCGGTGTGGACTGCGTGGGCTTCGACTCGGACATTCCCGCGTCCTACGGAGTGGACCAGTGCATCGGCGACACCATCGGTCCCGGCGGGGTGTTCAAGGGCCTGCGGACGATCCCGGTGTGGCTCGAGGTGCTGGCCGACGTCGAGCGCCTCTGCCCGCGTGCGCTCGTCCTCAACTACACGAACCCGATGAGCATGATGTGTCTCGCGGCGGCCCGAACGTCGAACGTGGTGGTACTCGGCCTGTGCCACTCCGTGCAGGCCACGAGCCGGGTGCTCGCAGCGCGCGCCGGGATCAAGTGGTCACAGCTCACGTGGGAGTGCGCAGGAATCAACCACCTGAGTTGGTTCACGCGTCTGGAGCACGACGGTATGGACCTCTACCCGCAGCTCATGGAACGCGCCCGTCGCGATCTCGCGGGCGACCCGTCGGACGACTGGGACGCCGGTGATCTCGTGCGCAAGGACATGATGCTGCACTTCGGTGCGTTCATCACCGAGAGCAGTGGACACCTCTCCGAGTACCTGCCGTACTACCGGACGAAGGCCGAGACCCAAGCGCGGTACTGCGGTGCCGAGTACGACGGCGAGTCGTTCTTCTACGCGACCAACTGGCCGCAGTGGCGCGTGAACGCCGACGCGCAACGTGATCGCATGCTCGGTGGTGAGGAGACGCCGAACGCGAAGCGATCGTGGGAGTACGCCACGTGGATCATCGAAGCGCGCGAGAAGAATGTTCCGTATTCGATCAACGCCAACGTGCCGAACCGCGGTGGTCTGATCGACAACCTCGCGCACGACGGCATCGTCGAGGTCGCGACGATGATCGACCGGACCGGTGCCCGGGCCACTCGCTACGGACGGCTGCCCACGCAGATGGCCGCCGTCTGCGCGTCCAACATGCCCACCTACGACCTCGCGGCGCAGGCCGCGATCGAACGGTCGAAAGAGGCGGCGATCCTCGCCGTCACCCTGGATCCGTTGACCGCAGCGGTGTCGAGTCCGGCCGAGATCCGCTCCATGGTCCTCGAACTCTTCGACGCCGAAGCCGAATACCTCCCCGGCTATTCGTGATCGAGTCGCCGCAGTGCGCGGCGGTCAGTGGAACTCGAAGGTGGCGGCGCCGCTGAAGCGGGCCAGTGCCGTCTCGGGTTCTTCCAGCCTCGGTCCGGCGTTCGGGTCGACGGTGATCTCGTAGGCAACCAGCTCGTCGGCTCGCGTGTCGGCCCGCTCGGCGTCCGAGTGCGGATTGATCGCTCGGGCGAGCGCGGCGACAGCGCGGTCGCCGTCTTGTATGAGGCCGGCGAGCCAAATGAAGTCGTCGGCTTCGTCGAACATTGGTGACGGCGAGACGGAGACCCGGACGCGTGCATCGTCGAGCGCTTCGACGTGCGTTGTCACGTATTCGGGCGGTTGGAACGACGGATGGAGTGCGAGCACGCGGGCGATGGCAGGTGCGTCGGTGTCGGTGATGCCGTAGGCGCGCACCAATCGCTCGGCGGTGATGGGCGCAACGCCGGTCAGGACGCGCGGTCCGAGTTCGGCAGCGACCTCGGGGCTCACGCGCTCACTCACGCTGAGCAAGTACGACCGCAGCAGCAAGTGACTCTGAAGGGCGACCTCCGTGAGTGCCGCGATCAGCGTCGCCCGAGAAAGATCCTCGAACCGGAGCGCGGGATCGAAGGTGCCTGGATACCCGACTCGACCGTCCGGGTCGGCTTCCTCGGCGATGACCGTGGCCGGCAACGTCGCGGCCAACGAGGCGCCGACGATCGCCAGGTTCGGGTGCGCGACGGCCGGTTCGGTCGACGGGTCGATGTCGATGCGCCACGCGCAATGCGGCATCCGATCTGCCGGGGTGCGGGGCGGGCGGTGAATCGGCCGCATGACCGCGTGTGGGGAGGTTGCCGCCGCGGTCGCGTCGAAGGTGGGGTCCTCGATCGTGTGGCACATGCCCCGCACCCACTCGTCACCCATCGGTTCCACGTCCATGAGCGCACCGCAGTGACCGAGTTCGAACACCGCGTGGTTCTCGTCGGTGACGGTGATCTGGAAGTCCATGTACTGGGGCGGCGCGCCGATGTCGATCTGCAGGTTCTTCACGATGGCGACGACGGACTGTCCACCGAAGCCCATGGTCTCCTGCATGCGGAGGGAGTACAGCGGGCTCGCGGCAGCCCACTCGTCGATCGCGATCTGTTCGGCGCCTTCGCGGTCGACGCCGTGTTGATAGAGCAGCGGGATCCCGACCCGATCCTGGAGATGGCCGTGCAGCAGCCACTCTCGGAGGAGAATCGCAAGCGCGTCGCGATCGAGATCGGCGAACTGGTCGATGCCCAAAGCTGCGGTCACTGCGGCCTCTCGCTTTCGTAGGAACTAGTAGGACTTTGGAAGTCCGAGCGACTGTTGGGCGACGAAGTTCAGCACCATCTCCCGGCTGACCGGCGCGATCCGCAGGAGGCGAACCATGCCCCAGAGGTCGGCGAGTCCGTATTCACTGGACAGCCCGTTCCCCCCGTGGGTCTGGATGGCCGCGTCGAGCGCATGGAGTCCAGCCTCCGCCGCGGCGTACTTCGCCATATTCGCGGCCTCGGCTGACTGTCTGCTCATCCGCTCGGTGTGGGTGCTCGCGCGGTGCGTCGGGATGCTCCCGAGCTGTTGGTGGTCGTGGAGCCAGGCGGCTTTGAGGGTCATGAGGCGGGCGAGTTCGACTTCGATCTTGGCGGTGGCGAGAGGGTGGGCGATGCCTTGGTGGCGGCCGATGGGGGTACCCCAGACCTCCCGATCGTTCGCGTAGGCCGCGGCCTTCCCCAGTGCGTAGCGACCGACGCCGGTGCAGATCGCCGCGCTCATGATGCGTTCGGGGTTGAGGCCGACGAAGACCTGGCGCAATCCTTCGTCAACGCCTCCGAGCAGCCGATCGGCCGGCACCTCGACGTCGTCGAAGAAGAGGGTGAACTGCTTTTCCGGTCCACTGATCTCCATCGGGATCAGCGTGCGTTCGAGGCCGGGCGCATCGGTGTCGACGACGAACAACGACAATCGAGCGCGACCCGAGTCCGGATCGGTGCTGGTTCGCGTGACCACCACCATCGCGTCGGCTTCGTCGACCCCGGAGATGTAGGTCTTGGATCCGTTCAGGCGATAGACGTCGCCGTCACGGGTGGCGGTGGTGGCGATGTTGTGGCTGTTCGAACCGGCGTCGGGCTCGGTGATCGCGAAGACCATCTTGGCGCCCTCCGCCATGGGCCGCAGCCAACGGTCCTTCTGCGCGGCGGTCCCGAAGGTCGCGATCAGCTCGCCACAGATCGCCGGCGACACGAGGATCAACAACAGCGGACACCCTTGCGCCGCGAGTTCCTCACAGACAATGGCGAGTTCAACCATTCCGGCACCGCCGCCGCCGTATTCCTCGGGCAGGTGAACGCCGAGGAATCCGAGCTCGCCGATTGCGTCCCAGAGTTCGGTCGCCCGTTCACCGGCGCGCACCTTCTCGGCGTAGTACTCGTGCCCGTACTTCGCGGCGACGTCTCGAACCGCCGCTCGCAACATCTCATGTTCGGGGCTCTCGGCGAAGTCCATCGGTATCCTCGGCTGCGAACGGTGGGGTGAGTGCGACCAGAAGATACGACGTGACCGGCACCACGCCGGTGCCGACGCCCCTGCGGGTCCGAAGGCTTTGGAGGATGAGACGTGCCGGTTGATCTCACGATGCTGGTGGAAGATCTCAAGGCCGAGACCGCCGAGCTGCGCCACGTGCTCGTGCCGCTGGACGAGCGCGGTTGGAAGACGCCGACGCCGGCACCCGGATGGCGGGTCCAGGAACAGGTCGCACACCTTGCCTATTTCGACGAAGCGGCGACGACCGCAGCGACCGACGCCGACCAGTTCCAACGCGAACTCGACGAGGCCGTGCGAGACGCCGATGGGATCACCGAACGCATCAGCCGTCGCTCGCGAACGATGCAACCCGTGGAGGTGCTCGCGTGGTTCGACTCGGCTCGGCGCACGATGATCGAGACGATGCTGTCGCTCGATCCGTCGGCACGCGTTCCCTGGTACGGGCCGCCGATGAGCGTTGCGTCGTCGCTCACGGCCCGCATCATGGAGACCTGGGCGCACGGGCAGGACGTCTTCGACGCACTTGAACTCGTTCACCCGCCGAGCCGGGCGCTGCGTCAGGTCTCACACCTCGGGGTGCAGACCTTCACCAACTCGTTCGTGAGTCATGGTCTCGATGTTCCGGACGTCTCGGTCTTCGTGGATCTGACCGGGCCGGATGGATCCGTGTGGACCTGGGGTGACCCGACCTCCGACGAACGCATCTCGGGTTACGCATTGGACTTTGCGCTCGTCGTCACGCAACGCCGTCACGTCGACGACACGAATCTTAAGATCCATGGTCCCGTTGCGGCGGAATGGATGAGCATCGCCCAGGCATTTGCCGGGCCGCCGGGCGAAGGGCGCTCGCCGACGAAACCGTGAGGTCCGCTCGCTTCAGCCGCGGGTCTCGACGGAGACGCGGCTCACGGTGGGAAACGCGCAGTAGTAGAGGTCGCGTCCGAACCCCGGCGCGAGAAACACCACGCTCTGCAGCGGACTGCCGGTGTCCACTCGTCCGAGTTCGGTGCCGGTTTCGATGTCGAGGACGACGATCTGGTCCATCATTCGCTCACCGTCGTGATCGGCGGTGACGAGTTCACCGGTATCCGGATACAGCAGCGGATGGCACGCGTGGTTCTGCTCACGGGACCAACGTGGCGTGCACGCGCCGTCGGCTCCGATGTCGAAGGCGGCGAGGATGCCGTTCGCGCTGTCGTAGCCCACGGCGATACCGCGGCTCATGTCGATCGCCGGTGGGTTGGCGACGATGCCGTTGGGCAACCCGCAGATCTCGGTGAGTGAGACGTCCGCAGTCATGAGGTCCACCCGCACCAGATGAAGTGGGGCATCAGAGAGCCCGTGCCCACGAAACGTTCCCGCGTACGCCTCGCTGCCGGCACCGTTGTCGAGGAACCACGCCGCGCCACCCGTGATCACCGCGTCCCAGCCGTAGGTCTGGCCGGCGACGGTTCGGTAACGCGGCCGGAACGTCTCGTCGAGCGTGAGCTCGGTCCCGTCCCAGCGCGCACGGGAGAGGTGGGTGTCACCGACGACGTAGATCGCGTCGCCGTCCGCCGAGAGGCGGGCGATGGAACGCTCGGGGATCGTGGCGCGCGCCACGATGTCGAGACCTTCCGGGTTCACGACGAGCAGTTCGCACGAGTCGTCGCCGATCATCTCCACGCCTGCGAGCAGCGTGCCGCCGAAGTCCTTCAGCGCGAGATGGCCGTCGGGCAGGATGACGAAGCTGTTGTAGGGCCGGTCGCGCGGGAGTTCGACACGTGCCTCGACCTCGAGGCCGGGGCTGAGTCGGTGGAGGTGTCGTCCGAACGCGACGTACAAGGAGCCGTTTGCATGCGCGGCCAACCCGCCCGGCCAGGTCTTCCCGCCGACGAGATCGGCCGAACGCGTCACGAGTTCGAGTGTCGTGGGATCGATCTTCTCCACCCAGGCGATGGCGTCGTTTCCCCCGGTGTGGCACAGGAGATACACCTCGCCCGGTTCGCGCAGCACCACCATCGTGGAGACGACGGCGTCCCGGCTCGTGACCGCGAGGTGATCGGTCGGGAGGATGCCGAGCCCCGTCCCCGCCCGGGGGATGGCGGTGCGCTGAGGACCGCCGTCCTCACCGGGCCAGCGACTCGGCCAGTATCCCGTCGAGACTTCCGAAATGGTCATCGCGTGATCCTCGCAGACGCGCCGGATGCGAGACTGGGGGCGTGACCGACGACATCGACCTGGTTCGCGCTCGTCTCCGTGACGCCGGCGCGTCGAATGCCGATCTGGACGCAGCAACCAGCTTGGACATGCTCTACCGACTCGCGGGTGACATGGGGAACCGGCCGGACGGCGAGCAGGTCAACCTGCGCGAGATCGCCGCTCGAGCCGAGGTTGCCGTCGACGTGGTCCAAGCGTTTCTCCGTTCCGCCGGGCTCGCCGCCGACGATCCCGATGCGCCGGTGTGGTACTCGTCGGATGTCGAATGGGTTCGAGCCGCGAACGCCGCTCGCAGTGCGTTCGGGGACGAGGCGATCTCGGTCATCCTCCGTCGTTCGGGGGCGGCGATGTCGCAGCTCTCGACCGCCGCCTCCTCGGTGTTCCGCGTCAACCTCGTCGATGTGGACACCGTGGATCCCATGACGATCGTGGAGCGCAACCTCGCGACCCGGCCGTTGATCGACGCCTTACTCGCGGTGGTCTCCCAGCTCTACCGCTACCACTCCCGGCTTTCGTTCCGTGACGACACGGTTGCGGCCGGCTCGTTCGGCGAACTGCGCGCAATGACGGTGGGTTTCGTCGATCTGGCATCGTCGACCGAACTCGGTTCTCGGTTGAGCGCCGAGGAACTGGCGCGTTCGATCAACGACTTCAACCGGGAAGCCTTCGACGCCGCGACCCGTCATGGGGCGCGGCTGGTCAAGACGATCGGCGACGAAGTGATGCTGTGCGCGCTGGACCCGAACGCGGTGTGTCGAGCGGCGCTGGCCCTCGTAGCGTTCAGTCACGAGCACCCGACGTTCACGACCGCGCGTGGTGGGATCGCCCACGGCGACGTGCTCGACCAGGACGGAGACTGCTACGGACCGATCGTGAACCGTGCTGCGCGATTCGTGGAGTCCGCGCCCGACGGCAGGGTCATGGTCGACGCCGCGGTCGCCGGAGCGCTCGGCCCCGAGTTCACAACGACCCGGCAACCCACGATGGAGCATCGGGGACTGGGCCTCGTCGAATGGTCGGCCGTCGTGCGAGCCCGCGGCTGACGCGGCTCGTCAGAGACGCAACTGGGGTCCGCCGGTGATGAGCGGCAGGTCGAGGGGACTGAGCGGACCCGGTGCCGCGTCGCACACCGCAGGGATCGCATTCACGATCCGGTTGGCTGCGCTCGCGTTGCCACCGCCGGCCGCGTCGGGCTCGCCCACCTCGGTCCCATGCACCGTCACGGTGAGGTTGGGGTGACCGGTCAGCTCGACCCGATGCTCGCCGCCCGGCGAACTCGATTGCGGCCACTCTGGCGCGCAGTCGTCGTCGATCCGAGTCACGTGCTCGACGACAAGTGGAACGTGATCGCCCACCATCCCGCGTACTTCGAAGCGGAACGCGCCTTGGGTGCCGGCTTCGAATGAACCCATGCCGGGAACGTCGATGGTCTTCTCCAGCGGCTTGCGTTCGACGTGGGTCGTGACCGCGTCCAGTTCGATGCCGAGCGCGTCGGCCAGGATTCGAAGCATCGGCGCCCACACCATTTGGAGCGAGAAGTCGAGTAGCATCAACGGCGTCTCGTCCATCGGGCCACCGAACCCGATGACGTTTCGGACGACGTCGGGTTGGTCGTAGAGCGCGTAGTTGAACAGCTCCTGGACCCGGATCTCGGTGATGCCGGCACCGACCCCGCTCACGAGGACCGGAAGGATGTCGAGGGCCCAACCGGGATCGATGCCCGACACGAACACCGACGCGTTCCCTCGCGCACACGCAGGTTCCACGACGTCGAGGAGTTCGCGCGGCGCGCTCGCCGGATGCAGCAGTGGATAGAACGAGGTCGAGACGACGTTGACACCGGCCTCGAGGCACTGGAGCAGATCGGCGTACGCGGCCTCGGGTCGCGTGTCAGCCGTCGCGGTGTAGACGACGGCGTCAACGCCCGGCGCGCACGCGACCCGTGTGTCATCGGTTGCGATGATGCCGAGTGGCCCGATGCCGGCGATCTCACCGGCATCGCGCCCGACCTTCTCGGGTGACGACACGACGGCGCCCACCAGCTCCAGATCGCGGTGGGCAGCCACCGCGCGGATGGCGGGTCGACCGACGTTGCCCGTGCCCCACACGACCACATTGCGCGCTCCGTCTTGGTCCTGCGGTTGCGTCATCGGTTGCGCTCCTGGATGCATTCGGCGGCCGTCGCTCGACTGCGCGCTTCCACGCGTCGAGTCAGGATCGGCTCTCCATTCGAGCGAGCAGATCCATGTCGATGAGATCGGCGTAGTCGGGATGACGTTCAATCCAATCGGCGACGTACGGGCAGAGCGGCACGATCAGTGTTTGATGGGACTGCGCGTCGTCCAGGGCGGCGCGCACGAGGGTGGAGGCGTACCCGTGGCCTCCTTGTGCGGGGTCAGTCATAAGGGTGACGTTGTAGTCGGTGGATGGAGATATCGCGAGCGATCGGCGGCGTGGGTCTCGTAACACGCCGTTCACAGAGCCGACGGAAACACGAAACAGGACCTCCGTACCGTGACGCCCGACGCAACGGAGCGTCTCGTGTCCACTTCCGCCCGACGACCGAAAGTTTCCTTCACCATGTTGCGTCCACTGTTCGTGGTTCTCATCGTGGCCGCCCTCTTGAGTCCTGTGATCTTCCGGCGCCAGCGCCGGAGAGCAGGTCTCCAGGCCGGCCACCTCACCCCCCGGTTCCGTCGCCGCCTCTTTGCGACGATGGGCCTCTCCACGATGTTCCTCATCGTTGGGCTCGCCGGAGTTGCGTTCGCCGACAACGGCGACTCGACCGGAGCCAACACCGGTAACTCCAAGGATCAAATCGAATTGGTGACACCGGCGGGGAAGACCCCGGCCGCAACCAGCGACACGTTGCGCTCGACAGTCGCGAAAGACCACCTGGCGATCAACTACACGTGGTTGATGACCGGCGGGGTACTGGTCCTCTTCATGCAAGCCGGGTTCGCGCTCGTCGAGACCGGATTCACTCGAGCCAAGAACGCGGCGCACACGATGATGATGAACCTCGTCATCTTCGCGTTGGGAACCGTAGGTTGGTTCGTGTGCGGGTACGCGCTGATGTTCGGGTCGGTGTCGAATCCGGCGTTAGGAATCACTCCCCTCGGAACCGGTGCTCACTTGGGTGACTGGCAAGTCATCTCGCACTCCGGGTTCTTCCTCACCGGCCACGCATACGACGTTGGCATCCTCGCGTTCTTCTTCTTCCAACTCGTCTTCATGGACGCGACGGCCACCATCCCGACGGGAGCAATGGCCGAGCGATTCAAGTTCTCGGGCTTCATCTGGTGGGGTCTGTTCGCCTCGATGATCCTGTACCCCGTCTACGGCAACTGGGTGTGGGGCGGAGGGTTCCTCTCGCAGCTCGGTGCGCTCGGACCGAAGTGGGGCCACGGCTCTTTGGACTTCGCCGGTTCCGGCGTGGTGCACGCCATGGGTGGCATCGCGGCGTTCTGGGGCGCCAAGATCCTCGGCGCTCGGATCGGGAAGTTCGACAAGGACGGCAAGCCGCGCGCCATCCCGGGTCACCACCTCCCGATGGCGTTCCTCGGCACGATGGTCCTGCTCGTCGGGTGGATGGGCTTCAACGGCGCCTCCACTTTCGGAGCCACCGACTTCCGCTTCACCATTGTGATCGTGAACACGATCCTCGCGGCGGCCTTCGGTTGTCTCACCACGATGTTCGTGATGTGGACGAAGTACGGCAAGCCCGATCCGTCGATGACGTGCAACGGTCTGCTCGCAGGATTGGTGGCCATCACGGCGCCGTGCGCCTTCGTTGCACCCTGGGCGGCCGCAGTGATCGGCATCGTTGCCGGTGTCCTCGTGGTCGCTGCGGTGGTCTTTGTGGAACACAAGGCGAAGGTCGACGACCCGGTCGGGGCAGTTGCGGTCCACGGTGCCAACGGCCTCTGGGGCATGATCGCCCTGGGTCTCTTCGCCGACGGTCGGTACGGCGACGGCGTCAACGGCGTTGCCGGTGGGGTCAAGGGTCTCCTGACCAACGGCGAAGCCGGCCAGCTCTGGGCGCAGCTCGCGTCAGTGGTGGTGGTGATCACATGGTGCTCCATCGCCTGCATCATCTTCTTCACGATCCTGAAGAAGGCCGGAGTCTTGCGGTCCGACCCAGCGGCGGAGGTCGCAGGTCTCGACATGCCGGAGATGGGCGCACTCGCGTACCCGGACTTCCTCGAAGCCCAAGGCGCGGTCTTCTACACGACGGGTGGTTCCGCCCTCGTCGAACTCAAACCATCCGATGCAGCAGGTACGCGTGAAGAAGTGGGGGCGTCATGAAACGCGTCGAAGCGATCATCCGGCCCGAGCGCCTCGGCGAGGTCGCCGCGCTGCTCGAACAAGCCGGACTGTCTGGATTCACGATCAGCGACGTTCGTGGTCACGGCCGTTCACCCGAACGCACCGGTGAGTACCGCGGGAACGCGTACGAGATGCTCGTATCCCACAAGCTGCTCGTATCGCTCTTCGTCGAAGACGGCGAGGTGGACACCGCGGTCGGTGCGATCGCCGGCGGTGCCGCCACCGGCCAAGTCGGTGACGGACTCGTTGCAGTGAGCGATGTCACTGCGATGTACCGGATTTCGGCGATCGCGACGCCGGTCTCGTAGCGGTTCGTTCCGTTCATCCATCCCGAACGATTGGCGTCTGGAGCCGCGAACCGCGGCCTCAGACGCCAATCGTCGTGATGGACGGAGTTCGTCAGTTCTTGGTGGCGAGTGGCCTCGGGTCGGTGGCCTGGATGCCGTGGATCAGGTCGTCGCCGATCGGCAGGGGCGCGCAACCATGGGTCTTTTCACAGACGAGGTCGAACTTGCCCTGGGCGGCGGCGTGGCACGCGTAACAGTTGCCACCGAACCGGTTGACCACCTCTTCGCCACCGCGCTTGTCGATGGCGGTGCCGGCCGCGCTGGTGGTGAGGAAGAAGAACTCCCAGTCCTTGGTCTTGGGGTTGAATCCCGCCCGACGCTTGACCATCGCCTCTTGCGGAACCAACTGCAGGATCGTGCCGACGGGGTATTTTCCACCCTTGTTCGCGGTGGCGATCGCCACCGTCTCTTTCAGATGGCCGAGCTTGTTGGCCACGAAGAATCCGCGCACCGGGGTCATGTCGTGCAGGTTCACGAAATCGGTGGCTGCCATGTTGAGGTCCTCGATCGGCTTTGGGGTCTCGACCTTGGAGGCCGCTTTCGGCGTGTCGGAACCGCATCCCCCGATGACCACGAAGATCGCAAAACAGAGCGCGACGAGGGAGAACCAGGGTGATCGGGTAGCGGAACGCATGCATCTCCAGTCAGGGTCGCGCCGCAAGTGCGCGCCGGCCACGGAGCGTAGTGGGCCCGTCGCCCAACCTCATGGGGCCCCTGGTCGCGATGGGCTCGGGCTTCTACGCTGGGTCTCCATGTGCAGAAACATCACGGAACTCAGAGGACTCGAACCACCGGCGACGCGCGATGAGATCGAGGCGGCGGCGCGTCAGTTCGTCCGCAAGATCAGTGGCGTCACCAAACCCAACGGCGAGGTTGCCGCGGCGATGGAGGAGGCGGCGCTGAAGATTGCGCACATCAGCGGACATCTCCTCGCCGATCTGCCGGCTCGCCGCCAACCGCCCAAGACCGACCCGCCACTGCGTCGACCCGAGGTGCGCAAGCGCCTCGGTCTTCCGGAGTTCGACGCCCAGACCGCCTGAGCAGACCGCCAGAGCGACTCGAGTGGTCGGCGGCGAGTGTTGCGTCCGGTTGCTAGTTCGTCGTCGGTGACGACTCGGACACTGAGAGCGCGGCGAGTTCGGCATCGAGGTCATGACCGCCGTCGATGTGGATGCGCGGCAGGATGCGGTCGATCCAACCTGGGAGCCACCAGTTGCGATCGCCGAGGAGTTCCATCGTCGCCGGTACCAGGATGAGCCGCACGATGGTGGCGTCGATGAACACGGCCACGGCCATGCCGAGACCGAACACCTTCAGTGACCGTTCCGGGCCGAGCACGAACGCGCCGAACACGCACACCATGATCGCGGCGGCCGCGGTGATGACCCTGGCGGTCGCGGCGAGGCCGTCGGCGACTGCGCCGGCGTTGTCACCGGTGCGGTCGTACTCCTCTTTGATGCGCGAGAGCAGGAAGACCTCGTAGTCCATCGAAAGGCCGAAGACCACGGCGAAGAGCATGAGTGGCGCCCAGGACTCGATCGGCCCCTCCTTGCCCACACCGATCCAACTCGCTCCCCAACCCCACTGGAAGACCGCGACCATGACGCCGTAGGCGGCGCCCACGGACAGCAGGTTCATGATGACGGCTTTGAGCGGTACGAGCAGGCTGCGGAACACGACCATCAACAAGATGAACGACAGCAGCAGCACGAAGCCGACCACGACCGGCAGCATCCGAGCGGTATAGCTCGCAAAGTCGTTGACTGCGGCAGGGAACCCGCCGACCGATGCCGTCACCGTCGAACCCTTGATCGCGTCCGGCACGACGCGCTGGCGCAGATCGTCGACGAGATCGCTGGTGGCCTTGTCCTGGGGTGAAGTGGTGGGGAACACCTGCATGATCGCAGCCGTGCCCGCGGCGTTGGGCTGGGCCGGGGTGGCGAACGCCACGCCGGCGGTGCGGTTGACGGCGGCCGAGAGTTGGTTGAGAACTTTGAGATCGCCACTGCCGCCGGGCGTTTCCGCAGCGATCAGGATCGGCCCGTTGAAGCCGCGACCGAATCCCTTGGCCAGGAGGTCGTAGGCGCGACGAGTCGTGTTGGACGTGGGTTCGTTGCCGGCGTCACCGAAGCCGAGGCGCATGGAAAAGACCGGAGCCGCGACGACGAGGAGGACGACCAATGCCCCGACGAACGCCGGCCACGGACGCCGCTGGACGAGCTTGCTCCAGCGGTTCCAAAACGGTGGCCGGTCCGAGTCCGCACGGTCCCGGTGGGGGAGGCCGAACCGGTCGATGTTGGTCCCGACGAATCCCAGCAGTGCCGGGAGGAGCGTGACCGACCCGACCATGGTGAAGAGCGCGCCGATGATGATCCCGATCGCAACGCCTCGGAACGTCTCGGTGTTGAGAATGAGGAGTCCGGTCAACGAGATGATGACGGTTGAACCCGCGAAGAGAACGGCGCGCCCCGCGGTGTCGAGCGCCATCACCACTGATGATTCCGGCGCGTGCCCGAGCACCAAGTTCTCGCGGTAACGGGTGACGATGAAGAGCGCGTAGTCGATACCCACGCCGATCGAGACCATCAAGGTGGCCTGGGTGGTGAAGTTCGGCATGTTGAACACGTTGGCGACGAGTGAGACCACGGCCACGCCACAGCCGATGCCGAACATCGTCGTCGCGATCGGGAGACCCATGGCGAGCAGCGAACCGAACGCCACGAGCAGGATGATCATGGCCAGACCGATACCGATGGCCTCGCTGCCGAACTTCTGCTCCTTGAAGATCTCGTTGCCGAGTTCGATCTGCAATCCGGGCACCCGGACTTGATCGCGCAGTTCCTTGACGGTGGTGGCCACGGATTCGAAGTCGGCCGAGGACCGATCGCGGAGATTCAGCTCGGCGTAGGCGATGTTGCCGTTCTTCGAGATCTGGCGTTCTCGGCCGGCTTGGAATGGGCTGACGATCTGCGCGCCCGAGACCTTCTGCTCCGCGGAACGGAAGAGCCCGTCCATCGTCGCCTGGACCGTCGGCGTGCGAACGCCGGCCGGGTCGGTGAAGACGATCTGCGCCGAAGCGCCGGCGCGCTCGCCGAAGCCCCGTTGCCGCAACGTGGCGAACGCGCGTTGGCTCTCCGAGTTGGGGAGGCCCTGTTGCACCTTGAACACGCCGCCGGCCTGGCTCGACGCGACCGACAGGCCGACGAGGAGCAGGATCCAGACCGCCAGGACGATCCGGCGGTGGCGGTAGCAGGCGCGCGCGAGTTTCTGCATCAGATTCCTCGGATGAGAGGCGGGAGTCCGGGGAGGCTACGACGACGGCACGCGAAAAGCAGCGTGCAATCGGTCACGCGAGACGGGGTCAGGCGGTGCTGAGTGCCTTCTCGATCGGGGTGCGGAATCGGGGTGTCACGCGGGTACCTGACAGCCACTCGGTGAGGGACGTCGCTTCGCGATCGATCATCGCCACGACGGGCCTGGCGACATCGGCGAGCAGCTGGACAACGACCTCGCCGTCAGCCCGTGGAGCCCACCCGCCCACGATCTCGCCATTCGCCCACACCGAAGGACCCGCGTTGCCGTTGCGGTCGAACAATTGGGGTGTATGGCGACCGAGGTACCAGTCGCGTTGCTTCCAACCCATGACCGTGGGGTCCAATGCCGGGAGGAGCGCCACCCACGCCTTCGGTGCTCGGTGGGGCGCGACGTCGTCGGCAAGCAGGTATCCGGGCTCGGCGCCGGTCTCGAGCTCAACCTCGACGGCTCCGACCGCGTCGAGCGCGGCCCGCGTGTTGCGTTGGCCCCAGCCAGTCCACCACGAGACGTCCACCGCCGTCCCGGGTCCGAAGGTATGCAGCCACCGCCGAACCAGTTCTGCACGGGCGGCCGCGCGATCCAGATCGGGGAAAGGCCCGATCCACCGCTCGGTCGTGGCCCAGCGGTACTGACTCGAGATCCACGATCCCTTGGGTCGGGCGCGGACGATCCGCCCCTCAGTGGCGAGGAGGAACAGCACCCGAGTCGAGAGTCCGACGTCGGCGCCCCACGTCTTTCCCACTCCCATTGCGACCTTCAACTTGAGGTCGGGCACGGCGTTCGAGAGTTCGGTTGCCGTCGCCTCTCTGAGTTCGTCGAGCGCGCCCATCGTCAGTTTCTCGACTCGGCGCAACCATTTCGCGCCGTCCGATGCGTGGCCCTGCTGCTCCACGAGCCGGATCAGCCTGCGCCGCTCGGCGGGCGCAAGCGCTTGAGTACACGCGGCGTCCATCACCGCAGCGACGTCACGGTCAACGACGAACATCGTGCGACGCATGCCCAACATGCGAACGAGCGTGCGCTCCTCGTAGAGCGCGCGCTCCAGATCCGCGACTTGAAAGCGTTGCGCCCGGGCCTGCGCCGAGAGGAACACGCTCGCCGGATCGCTGGAGTGCAGGCCGATGAGCGCGGTGGTTGCATCCTCGACGGTCGCCGCGGCCGACGCGAGGTGGTGGCAACGGCCCAAGCGGGCCCGTCGTTGCGCGTCCGTGACCCGGATCACGACTCGCGAGCGAGTGCGAGGCGCGCCGCGTGGAGCCCGCCCATGCCGTGCACTCCGCCCCCGGGTGGCGTCGACGACGAGCACAGGTAGACGCCGTCGACGGGCGTGGCCCAAGGATGGAGCGAGATCACCGGACGCGTGAAGAGTTGGCGAAGGTCGCCGGCGCCGCCGTTGATGTCGCCGCCCACGTAGTTCGCGTTGTGTTCCTCCATCGCCGCGGTGTTCATCACGTGCCGGTCAAGGATCACGTCGCGAAAGCCCGGTGCGAAGCGTTCGACTTGTTGTTCGATGACCTCGGTGCGAGCCAGCGTGGACCCGTTCGGAACGTGGCAGTAGGCCCACGCCACGTGCTTTCCGTTCGGCGCTCGACTCGGGTCCATCACCGTCGGCTGGACGAGCAGGACAAAGGGTTGGTCGGGATGGTGACCGCTGGCGACTTCGGCTTCGGATTCCGTGATTTCCTCGAGCGTGCCCCCCACGTGCACGGTACCGGCGAGCATCACGTCGGGGTTCGTCCACGGGATCGGCGCATCGAGCGCCCAGTCGATCTTGAACACGCCCGGCCCGTACCGGAACTTCGTCAGTGCGCGTCGGGCGTGTCCCGCGACCCGATCCCCGGCCATCGTAAGGAACTGGCGCGGCGTGACGTCGAGCAGGGTGATCGGTGCAGGCGGGAGCGAGGACAGATTGGCAACCGTTCGATTCACCTCGATCTCGCCGCCGAGACCGACGAAGATCGCGCCGAGCGCATTCGCCAGTTGTTGACTTCCGCCCTTCGCCACGGGCCAACCATTGGCGTGAGCGAGCAGGTTGAGGAAGAGGCCGTAGCCCGCGGTGCCGACGTTGCCGAGCGGTTGGATCGCGTGCGCGGCCGAACCCGCGATCAGCGCACGCGGCTCGTCGCCCGTGAAACGAGAACGCGCGAGTCCGCGCGCACTGCGGATCGCGTGCCGTCCGAACGCGGCGGCCTGGATCGGCGCCGGTGGAATCTGAAACGGTGACAGGAACGTCGCGACCAGATTCGTCTGGTGGGCGACGAGGGGACGCATCAGTTGTTCGTACCGTTGCGCGTCATCAGGCGCGAATGCTGCAGCGGTCGCACCGATATCGCGGCGCAACAAGGCGGCGCGACCGCCGTCGAGTGGATGCGCGATCGCAATCTCGGGCGTGCTCCACTCCACGCCATGGGATTCGAGGTCCAAGTCCCTGAACGCCGGGGACGCGACCCCGAGCGCCTGCACCGTGGAGCAGACGTCGTGGACGAAACCCGGACGAGTGAGTTCGGCCGAGCGCATCCCGCCACCGATGATCGGCGCGGCTTCGAGGAGCAGCACCTTCCGTCCGGCCCGGGCGAGGGTGATCGCCCCGATCAGCCCGTTGGGGCCCGCGCCGACCACGACGGCGTCGTATTCGGTGTTCCTCACGACTTCTCCGATCCAAGACAGGACGGCACGGTTGCATTCTTGGTTCTGCACGGGGGCGAGAGCGACTCGCGCGACCGGTGATCTACGTCGCCGACGGGGCGCGCGGATCTACGCCGACCAGCCCCGCGCAGGAGTTCGGTCGCCAACTCCAGCTCGGCGGGGTGGAGCCCGGTGGCCGCGTTGACGGTCCCGGCAATCCCCTGGTGTGGTCGTGACCCCGGGCCGGCTCTCGACTCGCGACGCCGGCCTACGATCTCGCCGTGGCCCGCGCAACGTTTCCCATCACCGGCGACGTCGACGCCGACCGACTCCTGGTCGATGACCCGCTAGCGCTGCTGATCGGGATGTTGCTCGATCAGCAGGTGCCCATGGAGTGGGCGTTCCGGGGACCGGCGCGATTGAAAGCGCGGCTCGGCGCGCTCGATGCCGGTGCCATCGCGACGATGAGTCCTGACGCGATCGATGCCGTATTCCGCGAGAAGCCGGCGCTGCATCGATTCCCGTCGGCGATGGGCAAACGCACTCATGCGCTGTGTGCCCACATCGTCGCCGAATACGACGGGAAGCCGGCGAAAATCTGGCAGCGCACCAAAGACCCGGAGGTCGTCTTCGCACGCATCCGGGCGCTCCCGGGTTACGGGGACGAGAAGGCCAAGATCTTCCTCGCGATTCTGGGCAAGCGAATGGGCTTGGCGCCGGCCGGGTGGGAGCAATTCGCGGGGCCTTTCGGTGACGCCACGCCACGCTCGGTTGCCGACATCGATTCCCCGGAGGCCCTCGTCCGTGTCAGAGCGTGGAAGAAGGAACAGAAGGCCAAGGGCAAGTCCAAAGCCCAGTAGCCCCGATTTGGTCCGCCCGACTGCACACCGCGTGCAAAGTTCGTTAGGATCCCGGTTCTTCTCGAATCTGTGGGGGTTTCTCGTGCGTGTTTCTCGACTCTTCGGCGCCGCTGCGGTCGGTACCGCGTTACTGGTCTCCGTCGCTGCCTGCGGTAGCAGTAGCTCGGGCAAGGGCACGACTTCGCCGGCGAAGTCGTCCGGTGGCGGCATGTCCGCCCAAGAGATGAAGTGCATGGACAAGCACTACGCGGGCCAGAACCGCAAGCTCTGCCCGAATGCAGCGCCGGAGGCGAAGCCCTACACCTTGGCGAAGCCGCTGACGTACCAGGCCGATGGCATCGCGGACCCGAACAACGTCGACCTCTCCGGCGTCGCCGGGGTCGGGCCCGCACAGCAGAAGGAGGCGGAGAACCTCCTTGTCTCGACGATCAAAATCCTGCCCCGCTGGAACGACATCGAGAAGGCCAAAGCCGACGGTTTTCAGTCGATCGGTGACGGGCCGACCGGCGAGGAGCACCTGCTCCACTGGGACTGGATCAACGACAACACGGTGTTCGACCCGAACCACCCCGAGTCGCTGGTCTACAAGGTCGACCGGGTCACGAAGGCGAGGACGCTCGAGGCGGCGATGTACATCCTCCCGGCGAAGTACACCCTGGACAATCCGCCGTCGATCGACAGCCCGCTCGTGCAGTTCCACTTCCACGACAATCTCTGTTTCACCGCCGCCACGCCGACCGAGGGCCCACAGGTCCGCGGACTGACCGATGCCAGTGGCAACTGCGGCAAGTCACCGTTCGACGGCCAGCAGCTCACCAAGTTCAACCCGAACATCCAGGTGCACGTCTGGATTCGCAAGAACGACTGCGGACCGTTCGCGGCCCTCCTCGGTGTTGGTGCCGGCCAGATCAAAGGCGGCGCCGAGCGCTCCTGCGTCCACGACCACACCAAGCTCGGCCTGTAACCACCTTCACGTCTGCTCGTACGATCGCCGACCAAGGGACCGCGTTGCGCGTGGGCTCCCTTCCGAGCTGCTCGCTTCGCTCGGTGAAGGTTTGGCGCGTCTGTGAGTTCCAGAATCGCGTCCGGCACACGAGAGCCGCAGCGCAGCGGAGGCGTACAGCTCGGGAGGCGTCGTTACCAACTCCGGATCGAGTCTCATCGCCCCACTGGTTGCGAAGCCGGACGAGCAGAAAAGCGGGCGCGTCTGTGAATTCCAAAAGCGGGTCCGGCGCGTCGTGAACTCCCGATGACGCTCGACCCGCTCCCGAGACGCAGCGCAGCGGAGTCGAGCAGGCCGGTAGGCGTCCCGGACGACGCCATCCCGAAGTGCAGAGAGCGGTTCTTGCCGTAGAGCCGGACGGGCCATCAACTCGTCGTCAGGCCACCGTCGATGACGAGGACCTGGCCGGTCATGAAGCTGGATGCGTCGCTGGCAAGGAACAGTGCACCGTTCGCAATCTCCTCGGGTGACGCCATGCGCTTGATGAGGCCGGCGTCGGCCATGGCGGCCTGGGTGGCGTCGCTGTTGTTCCGGACCATGTCGGTGTCGGTGGTGCCGGGCGCGAGCGCGTTGGCGCGCATGCCCTGAGCGGCGAACTCGGCGGCCATCGCACGAGTCATCTGGAGCATGGCGGCTTTCGCCGAGCAGTACATGGACAGGTACGTTCCGTGGGTGAACGCGCCGGCACTGATCACGTTGACGATGTTGCCGTGACCGCTCGCGATGAGATGCGGCAGCGCGTGCTGGACCAGAAAAAGTGGCCCCCGCAAGTTCGCCCCGTACGACGACTCCCATGCTTCGGGGGTGATGGTGCCGATCGGCATCCCGAGCGCGTTGGCCGCGTTGTTCACCACGATGTGGACCCCACCGAGTTGCTCGACGGTCCCGGTCACCAACGCCTCGAGCTCGTCGTTGCGGCCGGCGTGGGCGGGAATTGCGATCGCCCGTCCGCCCGTCCCACGGATATCGGCTGCTACCCGTTCGCACGCCTCGGCCTTGCGACTGGCGATCACGACCGCAGCGCCGCAGGCCGCGAAGGTCTCGGCAATCGCCTTGCCGATGCCGCGGCTTCCGCCGGTAATGATGGCGACGCGATCAGTCAGATCGAATTGGTGGGTGATGTCGGCGAGGGTGCGCATTGCATGAGTTTCGCCGACGGCGTCGCGCTCGGTCGATGATGGAGCTGACGACGGCACAGGCGCGACGCATTGCGCTCGCGGCGCAGGGCTTCAACGAGCCGCGTCCCGCGGGGCGCGTGGACCGGCGCCACGTGCGCAAAGTGTTCGATCGTGTCGGACTGATCCAGATCGACTCCGTCAATGTGCTCGCACGGTCGCAAGAGCTGCCGCTGTTCGCGCGGTTGGGTCCGCATCCCCGCGATGTGCTGCCCAAGATGCTCGACGACGGGGAGTTGTTCGAATACTGGGCGCACGAAGCGTCCCTCCTCCCGATCGAAACGTTGCCGTGGTTCCGCTGGCAGATGGACTCGGGCTTCATCCGATGGGCGGGGCTGCGGCGGATGGCGGAGGAGCATCCGGACGTCGTCGAGCGCATCCTCGCCGAGGTCGGCGATCGCGGGCCGATTGCGCCGAGTGACATTGCCGATCGGGAGGGCCGGTCGGGCCCGTGGTGGGGGTGGGACAACACCCAGCAGGCCTTCGCAGTGCTCTTCGCCCACGGGAAGATCTCGGCGCGTCGCCGCCCCAACTTCGAGCGCGAATACGACCTCCAGCATCGCATGCTGCCCGCAGCCCACGTGGACGCGCCCGCCCTCAGTGAGCACGAATCCCGTCGGGCCATGGTGTTGCGAGCCGCACGCTCGCTGGGTGTGGCCACTGTCGCTGACCTCTGCGACTACTTCCGAATGAACGTGCCTGCGACGCGTCCAGTGGTAGCGGAGCTCGTCGACGAAGGCGCGCTCCTTCCTGCGACCGTCGCCGGGTGGAAGGCCCCGGCACTTCTCCATCCGGACGCGAAGCTCCCGCGGTGGATCCGAGCTCGGGCCTTGCTCTCGCCATTCGATTCACTGGTGTGGAACCGTGATCGCACCGAGCGCCTCTTCGGTTTTCGCTATCGCATCGAGATTTACGTGCCGGCTCCCAAGCGGATCTACGGCTACTACGTGCTGCCGTTCCTGCTGGGTGACCAGCTCGTCGCACGCGTGGACCTCAAGGCCGATCGGGCGGCGAAGGTGCTCCGGGTTCGGGGCGCGTTCGGCGAGGTACCCGCGAGCTCGCCCGAGGTCGCACACGAGCTCGCGACGGAACTGACGTTGATGGCGGGATGGCTCGGGCTCGACGCCGTAGTGGTCGATCCCCACGGCGACCTCGCCCCCGCACTCACCGCGTCGGTCCAAGCGCACCGCGAAACCTGAACCCGCTCCCCGAGCGGAGCCTGCGAAGCGAGCCGCGAGGTAGCGAGCCTCCCGTACCGGCACCGACGGAGTGCGAGCGTACGAGCAATTTGGAGGTAGCGAGCCTCCCGTACCGGCACCGACGGAGTGCGAGCGGACGAGCATTTTGCCAGCTAGACGACGGTGCCGAGCACGTTGCCGATCAGGGCGGCGAGCACGAGGGCGATGCCGCCGATCAGGGTGACACGAATCGCGCCGCGCACAACGGGTGCAGCACCGAGACGAGCGCCGGTCGCGCCGATCACCGCGAGCAGCACGAGCGCGGAGGCGGCCAGGACACCGATCCGGCCGCCGGCCGGTACCAACATCACGATCAGGACCGATGGCACCGCGCCCAGCAGAAACCCGACGGACGAGACGCCGGCGGCCTGCAACGGTCGAGCCACATCTTGGTGGTCGAGCCCGAGTTCGTCCCGCACGTGGGTGCCGAGCGCGTCGGTTTTGGTGAGTTGAATCGCAACTTGGCGTGCCAACGGCCGGTCGAGTCCGCGGTGCTCATAGATCTGGGTGAGCTCTTCCAACTCGACGTCGGGGGTTTCCTCGAGTTCGACGGTCTCGCGGGCGATGTCGGCGAGTTCGGTGTCGCGCTGGGAGGACACGGAGGTGTACTCACCGGCGGCCATGGACATTGCGCCGGCGACCACGGCCGCGACTCCGGCGATGATGAGGGCGTTGCGATCGTTGCTGGCGGCCGCGATGCCGATCAACAAGCTCGCGGTCGACGAAACACCGTCCTGCGCGCCGAGCACTCCGGCCCGTAGCCAACCGACGCGGTGGGAGCGGTGGACTTCGGTGCTCGGCCGAACTGGCATCGCACCAGCATGACGCGTCGACGACCGAGAAGATGGAACAAAACTCCGGGCGCTTGGTTACGAGTGGTACGAAGTGGAACTCAGATTGGGTTTTGGGAAGGGGTGGGGATATGGCAATCGCCATTTTGGTCATTGTCTTTGCGTTCGCCGTGGTGGCGTTCAAGTCGGTACATCTGATCGGACCCGCGCAGGTCGGTTTGGTGAACAAGCGGTTCTCGTTTCGGAAGCTGCCGTCGGACAACCCGATCGCCTTCCGCGGTGAAGCTGGTTACCAGGCCACCCTGCTGACCCCGGGTCTGCGCATCGCGCTCTGGCCCGTGAATGCGGTGCAAAAATTCCCCTGGGTGCAGGTGCCCGCGGGGGAAATCGGAGTGGTGATCGCCCAGGTCGGGCAACCGCTGCCGATCGGCGCGAAGAGTGGCGTGTACAAGACCCAGTTCGGGAACTTCTCGAACCTGGTCGGGTTCATCGAAGGCGGCGGCCAGAAGGGTGTGCAGCGCCCGGTCCTGCCCCCAGGCACCTTGGTCCCGATCCATCCGGTCGCGTTCCTCGTGCTCACGCCGGGCCAGGTCTACGGCGTGCCCGTGTCGCCGGACCTTGCCGCGCAGACGCGCGGGAGTGGCGGCATGTTGTCGCCGGCGTCGTTCGGACTGGCGTCCGAAGCATTGCGAGTCGTGGTGATCTCGCCCGAGGGCCCCACCGACATGATCGGCATCGTGACGGTGCTCGAAGGTGAGCCGCTGCCATCGGGTGACATCGCGAGCCGGCTCGCCGGCTACGAGGACGTGACCTCGATGGAAGCGGATGCGGTCGCCGACGGCATGTCCTCGAGTGAGACCGACGCTCGCATCATCGAGGTGCTGCTCGGCAACAAGAACATTCAGCACAACAACTATCAGGACATCCAGGCGTTCCTCGCCGCCGGAGGGAAGATCGGGTTGCAGCACGACCCGCTCCTCTATGGCGCCTACCTGTTGAACCCGTTCCTCGTGCGGGTCGAGATGGTCCCGATGCTGGTGGTCAACCAGGGCGAGGTCGCGGTGATCAAGTCCTTCGTCGGACTCGCGACGCTCGACACCTCGGGAACCGAGTTCAAGTTCGGGTCCATCGTGTCGCCCGGCCACCGTGGCATCTGGCGTGAGCCGTTGCGGACGGGGAAGTACCCGATCAACCCGCGGTGCTACGCGCCGGAGATCGTGCCGACGTCGATCCTCACGTTGAACTGGTCGAAGGAGACCAGTGCATCGCACAACCTGGACGCGCACCTCGCCCCGATCGAGGGCAAGAGCCGCGAGGGTTTCGTGTTCTCCATCGAACTCCAGGTGCAGATCCATGTTCCGGACACGCGTGCGCCGAAGGTCATCTCGATGGTGGGCACGATGCTGAACCTGGTGAACGAGGTCTTGCAGTCCGCCGTCGGCAACCACTTCCGCAACACGTTGCAGGACCAACCCGCGGTCACGTTCATCGAGACCCGGATGGAGGTTCAGCAGGCCGCGTTGGTGCGGATCAGCGAGTACCTCGGGCTGTACGAAGTAGAGACCAAGGGTGTCTACATGCAGAACGTGCACTTTCCGGCCGAGCTGGTGGAAGTCCTGACCAAGCGCGAGATCGCCAACCAGGAGAAGGCAACCTTCGAAGAGGAGCAGCGCGCCCAGACGGTGCGCGTCGAGATGGAGAAGGCCAAGGGCACCGCAGACATGCAGGCGTCGCTGGCGCAATCCGCGGTGTCGGTCGAGATCAACCGCAACCAGGCCAGCGCGCGCAAGGCCGAGGCGGAAGGTCAGGCGGCGTACGTGGAGGCGACGGGCCGCGCTGAGGCAACCAAGGTCGAGGCCATCGGCCTCGCCGAGGCCGCCAAGGCGGAAGCGATGTTCCGCGCCGACGCCGTACGCGCCGAGGCCGTCGGTCTGGGTCAGGCGAAGGCCGTCGAGGCCCAAGGTCTTGCAGAGGCGACGGCCATCGAAGCGCGCGGTCTCGCCGAGGCGAAGGCGGTCGAGGCGGTTGGACTCGCCCGAGCGGAAGCGACTGAAGCCGTCGGGATCGCGGCAGCGAAGGGGTACGAACCGCAGGTCGCGGCGCTGGGTGCACCGGCGACGGCGCTGGTGGCGATCTCCCAGGCCATCGCCGACGGTCACGTCACGGTGGTGCCCGAAGTCCTCGTCACCGGTGGTGGCGGCGGAAGCCTGGACGGATTGGCGGCGCAGCTGATCCGGTATCTCGGCGCGGGCAACAACGGCAAGGCGCCCGGACTGCCGGCCGCGAATGGTGCGACTCCGGCTGCGGCGCCCGATGCCGAAGGAACAGAAGTGTCGGCGCGGGCCTCAGCGCGCGGCGCGAGCGAGGGCGAGGATCATGCGGTGCGCGACGGCGGTGTCAGCCGGACTTAGCCGCCGGACCTCGATGATCTGTCCGCCGGTCAGGGTGAGGAGCAGCCGAGCTCCTCGCCAGGACCGGCGTTGCGCGACTCGTTCGACGTCGGTGATCGGAATGGTCCGTTCGCCGTCGTCGGTGACGAGCTCCAAGCGATGGTCGAAGACGTAGACCTGGCCGCGGGCCCGTCCGACTCGCACCTTCGTGAGCGCCAGGAGCGCTGCTTCGGCCATAGGCCCACTCTTGCAGTTCGGCCCGGCTGCCTTCATCTCTGCTCGTACGGTCGCCGCCCAAGGGACCGCGTGCCGCGTGGGCTCCCTCCCGAGCTGCTCGCTTCGCTCGGTGCAGGTTCGGCGCGTGTGTGAGTTCCAGAACCGCGTCCGGTGCACGAGTGACCCAGCGCAGCTTTCCTCTTGACTCGCTCCCGAGACGTAGCGAGCAACGAGCAGCGGTGAAGTCGTAGCCTGCGGCGAATGCGCGCCTTATTGTTCGGCACCGATCCCGAGCCCGTTCTTGAGCCGGACACCGAGATTCGGAATCTCAAGATGCTGGCGGCGGCGCCGATGCGGGTCGTCGAAATGGACGAGCCTCGCCGGTTCGGACCCGACTGGGTGATGACCCGGCCCCGGCTCGTGGGGATCTGCGGCTCGGAGTCCAAGCAAGCCTTCTTCGACTACGCAAGCTTCACGTCACCCGAACGTTCGGGCTCATTCCGTGACAACCCGATGAAGAACTTCGTATCGTTCCCACACGTGATGGGACACGAGGTCGTGGCCGATGTGATCGAGATCGGACCCGAGACTGAAGGGTTCGCGGTGGGGGATCGGGTGGTGTTGAACCCGTGGCTCACGTGCGGTCCGCGCGGCGTAACAGACGCGTGCCCGGCGTGCGTGGCCGGAGACCTGAGTCAGTGTTGGTCGTTCGGAGTGGGGCCGATTGCGCCGGGCATCCACATCGGGATGTGCAAGGACGTCCCCGGGGGGTTCGGCGAGCGCATGGCCGCGCACGACTCGATGCTGTTCAAGGTGCCGGACGCGGTGAGCGACGAAGTCGCAGTCTTTGCCGATCCGTTCGCGGTGTCGCTGCACGGCATCACGCGCCACCCGCCCGCGCCCGGGTCCAAGGTGTTGGTCTACGGCGCCGGCGCGTTGGGCACGAGCGCGATCGCGATCTTGCGCGCGTTGTACCCGAGCGTCGAGGTGATGGTCGTCGCCCGGTTCGCGACTCAACGGGCGCTGGCGGAGTCGTTTGGTGCGATGACCGTCGCGCCCGAACCGAGAGAGCAACTCATCGACACGGTTGCGGCGTGGTCAGGTGGTGTGTTGCAACCCGCCGACGGACTTCCGATGGCGTTCCCCGGAGGCATCGACGTGGTGTACGACACCATCGGCGCCGCGGAGACACTCGAAGTCGGCGCCCGGTTGCTGCGAGCGCGCGGCACCTTGGTGAAGCTCGGGATGCACGGTCCGGCGCGATGGGAAGACACGCCGGTGTACTTCAAGGAACTCGTGTTCACCGGTTCGAACGCGTTCGGTTTCGAGGAGGTGGACGGCGTGCGCAAGCACGCAATTGAGCACTACCTCGAACTCGCGCAGACCGGCCGGATCAGTCTCACCGGCATGCTGACCCATACGTTCCGGCTCGACGAATGGCGAGACGCGTTCGCCGCGCTGGCCGACCAGGAGACCTCCGGCGCGATCAAGGTCGCCATTGATCATCGGGGCGGATGACGCTGCCGGCTGACGCTCAACCCACCCGTTTGTCGCGGGTTTCCCAGTACGGGGCTCGCAGCTTGAATTTCTGCAACTTACCGGTGGCCGTTCGCGCCAACTCGATCCGAAACTCGATCGACGTCGGACACTTGTAGTGCGCGATCCGACCGCGGCAGTGCTCGATGAGGGCGGCTTCATCCACGTCGGGGTTGCCGGCTCGTAACACTACGAGCGCCTTCACGGTCTCGCCCCACTTGTCGTCCGGGACGCCGATCACTGCGACCTCGGCGACAGCTGGATGCTGGAACAGGCAGTCTTCGACGTCGATGGAGCTGACGTTCTCACCGCCCGAGATGATCACGTCCTTCTTGCGGTCCGAGATCACGACGTAAGCGTCGTCGAGCTCGCCGCCGTCGCCGGTGTGGAACCAACCGTCGACCACGGCTTCGGCGGTGGCATCGGGCTGGGCCCAGTACCCCTCGAAGACGTGGTTCGATCGGGCGAGGAGCTCGCCGTCGGGGTTCACGCGCATCCGAACGCCGATGGCGGGAACCCCAGCCCGAGAGAGCCTCCGAGCTCGTTCGGCAGGATCGAGTTCGTCGTACTCGGCCGGCGCGCGATTGACGGTCAGGAGCGGCGAGGTCTCGGTGAGTCCGTAGATTTGCATGAACTCCCAGCCGAGTTCGGCCTCGACGCGCTCGATCATTTTCGACGGCGGTGGCGCGCCGGCCACCACCATCCGAACGGAGTCGCGCCCAGGTACCGGCCGGTCGTCGGCCCTCCGGGCTTCGGCCGCGTCGAGGGTTGCCGCAAGTACTGCCGGGGCGCCGGCCAGGAAGGTCACGCCGTCGCGCTCGATGCGATCGAGAATGTCTTCACCGTCGACCTTGCGGATGACCACTTGTCGTGCGCCCATTCCTGCGATCGCAAACGGCAGACCCCAGCCGTTGCAGTGGAACGTGGGCAACGTGTGGAGATACACGTCGCGGTCCGAGACGCCCATGTGCCATCCGAAGGTCACCGCGTTCAACCAGAGATTTCGATGCGTCATCTCGACGCCCTTGGGGCGGGCCGTCGTCCCCGAGGTGTAGTTGATCGTTGCCGTCGCGCCTTCGTCGGTGGCCTCGTGGGCCGGAGCACCGGTGCGCTCGAACAAGTCCCGGTCGGTCCCTTCGCCGAGCACGAATCGATGGTGGACCGGGATGTCTTTGGTCAGGTCGTCGTATTCGGGGTCGACGAGCAACGCCGTCGCACCGGAGTGTTCGATGATGTAGCCGATCTCGTGGCGATTGAGGCGGAAGTTGATGGGGACGAGAACCCGTCCGTGGGCAGGGATTCCGAAAAGTGCGACGAGGAATCGACCTGCATTCGGGGACAGGATCGCGACGCGTTCGCCGGCCGCGAGACCGAGATCATCGAACGCGACGGCGAGAGATCGAGCCCGGCGCGCGAGTTCCGCGTACGTGATGGTCCCGAGCCCACCACCGGGTGGGTTCGGTTCGTCGATCACGGCCGGACGGGCGCCGTAGACGTTCTCCGCTCGGTGAAGGAAATCGAGTGTGGTCAGCGGTACGTGCATCGAAATGGCTCCCCCGGGGTGCGAGTCCCGGAGCGTACGCGAGCGGGACGCTCCGTGAATCGAGTCGTGAGTGTCCCTTCGGCCGCGTGCTATTTCGACGAGTTGGCCGCAGGTGGCGGTCGGCCGAGCGCGGTCGGGAGCAAGGTTGGCGTTGGGTGCCTACACTGCCGCCCGTCCGCGGCGAACGGCTGAATCGTGTTCTGTACGCAGTGTGGGTCTGAGAGCGGCGGTGACGCTCGGTTTTGTGGCTCTTGTGGCACCGCGCTTGCGACCCCGGCTGTCCCGACTCGGGTGGACGGTGAGCGTCGGCACGTGACCGTGATGTTCTGCGACCTGGTGGGGTCCACGGCCCTCTCGGAGCAGCTCGATCCGGAGGATCTCGGAGACCTCGTACTCGGGTACCAGGAGATGGGCCGCCAGATCGTCGATCGCTTCGGTGGGTCGGTGGCGCAGTTCCTCGGGGACGGGCTGCTCACGTATTTCGGTCACCCCGTCGCGCACGAAGACGACGCGGACCGCGCGGTCATGGCCGGAATCGCAATTCTGGAGGCGTTGGAGCCGCTGCGGGTGCAAGCCATCGCACTGGGTGCCACGACGCTGGAGGCGCGCGTCGGGATCCACACCGGACCGGTCGTCGTCGGCGCGATGGGCAGCACCGACCGCTCCGACACGTCATTGTTCGGGAGCACCACCAATGTCGCCGCGCGCCTCGAAGCGTTCGCACCCGCAGGGTCCGTGGTTGCGAGCGAGACCACGGTGCGGTTGTTGCGGGGTGGGTACTCCCTGACTGACGGTGGGACGCCCGAACTCAAGGGCATCGATCGGCCGGTACGCGTCTGGCATGTGGGCGGAACCGCCGAAGCCGCAGCCGCGGCGCGAGTTCACGGCGACACCCCCGCACCGATCGGTCGGACGGTCGAGACTGCGGCCATGGTGGCGGCGGTCGACCGGGCAACCGATCGTGGTGGTCAGACCATCCTCGTGACCGGTGAACCCGGCGTGGGGAAGTCGGCGCTGGTCGGCGCGCTCTTCGGAGCACTCCAAGACCGACCGCATCGATGGCTCGAGTTCCAATGTTCGGAGTTGGCGTCGGCCAGCCCGCTCCTCCCCGTGACCAACGGGTTGCGACGGCTGCTCGAAATCGGCGAGCGAGACGAGGCCACGACCCAACGAGAACGGCTGGAAGCCGGATTGAGTGTGCTCGGGGCATCGGCGGACGTTGCGCTGCCGTTCGTTGCCGACTTGCTCGGTATCGACGTCGATGGCGGAGCTGCGTTGCGAGGATTGAGTCCCGAGGTGCGCCGTCACCGTCTCCTCGACGCGCTCGTCGACTGGGCGTTGGTCTTGGCCGACGATGCACCTCTGGTGCTGGTCACCGAGGACCTCCACTGGGCGGATCCGTCGACCCTCGAACTTCTCCAGCGGATCACCGCACGCGCCACGACGCGTCCGGTCGCGTGTGTGTGCACCTCCCGCGTGGAACTCCCACCCGATTGGGAACCGGCGGCGTTCACCCGTCTCTCGGTTGGGCGCCTCGGAATGGAGGACAGTCAGGCCCTGGCCGCGCGTCTCGCACGAGAGTTGGACCTGCCTGCGGGCGCGGTTGCGGCGTTGGCCGAGCGGGGTGACGGAGTGCCCCTGTTCATCGAGGAACTGGTGCGGGAGGCAGCCGATGCCGGAGGGAAACTTCCCGAGACCCTGCAAAGTGTCTTGGCCGCGCGCCTGGATCGCCTCGGCGATGACCGCGCCACCGCGCAAGCGGCGGCCGTGTTGGGTCGGGACTTTCCCGTCGGTCTGCTCAGTGCGGTGCTCGGTGTCCCCGAATCCCGAGTGCTCAACTCGCTGGTCCGGCTGCGTGATGCCGGCATCGTGTCGTCGGGGTGGTCGGCGGACGGCAGTCGGTACGTGTTTCGCCACGCGCTCATTCAGGACGCGGCGTACGCGAGCCTGCTCCGTCGGCGACGGCGCGAACTCCACGCGCGAGTGGCCGAGGTGCTCACCGAGGAGTACCCGCTCCAGGCGGATGCCGCGCCGGAACTTCTCGGACACCACTACCGGGAGGCCGACCGCACCCTCGACGCCGCCCGGTGTTTTGCCCTCGCCGGACGCCGCGCCGTGGAGCGCGCCGCGCTCCAAGAATCGATCACCCACTACGAGACGGGGATCGAACTCCTGGGCTCACTGGAGCCAGGGCCGGAGCGAGATGAACTCCTGCTCTCGTTACTGATCCTGTTGGCCAACGCGTTCATGGGTACTGGTGGCCCCGGGGCCGGGGCCGTCATCCCCGTCTGGGAAGACGCCATGGCCCTCGCCGAGCGCGTCGGGAACTTCGACGAGTTGACGTCGGCGATGAACGGCGCCGCGATGTACTGGTCCGACCGCGGCGATCTGGAGAGGACGATCGGGCTGGCGACACGGATACTCGAGATCGCGGAATCGTCGCAGTCCCGCATCGCGTCGCTCCGCGGCCACTGCACGCTGGGGATGGCGTACCTGTTCCAGGGGGACGGGGCCCGTTCGCTCGTGCACTCCGAGACCGGAGTCGGTTTCGAGCGCGACGGCGACTTCTTCACCGTCACCTACGGCGTCGGGCACGACCAAGGTGTGTTCGGACGCACCATGCAGTCGTGGGCGCTGTGGTGGGTGGGTCGGCCCGATGCCGCGCTCGCCGTCGCGCTCGAAGCTGACGAACGTGCGCAACGGCTGCCGTCGTCGTTGACCCAGGCGATGGCCCGACACGCAGTGGCGCTCGCCCGTCACCTCCGCCGGGAGAGTTCGGGTGCGATCGAGGCGGCGATGGCCAACGTGATGCTCACGGAGGAACTGGGAATCCCGTTCTGGCTTTCCACTGCCTTGATGGTTTTGGGTACCGAGCGGGCGCGCAGCGGGGATCCGGCCGGTCTCGAAGACCTCGACCGCGCGTTCGCGGTGCTGCTGGAGATCGGCAACCAGGGTGGGAGCACGATGGGTTTGACGTTGCTCGCCGAGGCGCAGTGCGGGCTCGGACTGATCGACCAGGCGGTGGCGACAGCGGAGGCCGGGCTTGCTGTGTCGGAAGGACTGGACCAACCCTTCTACGACCCGGAGTTGTTGCGGGTGAAAGCGGCGGCGCTCCGCGCACGGGGTGCCGACGGCGTCCAGGAGTCGGACGGCGCGCTGCGTGAGAGTCTGACGAGATCAAAAGCGCTCGGCGCGCACTCCTTCCACCTCCGGGCGGCCGTCGATCTCGCGACCTTGCACGAGTCCAATGAGCACGAGTTCGCCGAAACGCAGTCGATCCTCGCCGCCGCGTGCTCGGCCATGGGCGACGGCGCGACCACCGTCGACCAGATTGCGGCCCACGCTCTCCTCGCCGTTCGCGTCGGGGACGTCTCCTGAGCGTCATGGGCCGGGTCGTCGCATCCATTAGCCCTCTAACTTTGAAACGAGGCCAACCATGGCAACTCTTCCCACCAGCGGATCACCCGTTTACTGCTCCGGCCCGATGTTCAGCGTCGGCGATCTGAACGAACAGGCTCAGGTCGCCGCCGCGCTCGAGGCGGCGAACTTCACCACCTATCTGCCCCAACGCGACGGCATCGAGGTCGGCAAGGTGATGGGGGACATCAACAGCGGTCTCGACCTCCCGATGAGCGAGATCCTCGAGATCATGACGTTCGTCCGCAAGATCGTGTTCGCCCTCGACGTGTACCAACTCGTCGAGCGATGCGAGTCCCTGGTCTTCAACATGGACGGTCGGGTTCCCGACGACGGCAGCGTCGTCGAGACGGCCATGGCATTCGCAGCCGGCAAGCCGATCGTGATCTACAAGACGACGCCGATCTCGATGCTCGGCGGTTTCGACAATCCGATGGTGCAGGGTCTGTCGACCACCTGGCAGTACGTCTCCGACGTCGCCCAAGTTCCGGCGGCAGTGTCGGCCGCCGTTGCGGCCACCGCCGCGCTGCAAGGCACGTCCTTCGTCGCCGGTCCGCACCTCGATGCGGTGCTGAAGCTCGGTGCGGCCGTGTGGGGACTGGTGCCCGAGATGCACGCCGCGAGCAACGACACCCCGGCGCAGCTCTACGCGGCGGTCCAGGGGCTCGAGCAGGTGCTCGGACCGTTGGTGGCAGCCGCCGACGGCGACCCTGCGCCGCCATCCGCGCCGGCGAAAGCGTCCTAGAACCGACCGGTCACGCGGCGGCCGCCGAGCGCGTCGACGGTGCGTCGGCGGCACGATCGCTGCGCACGCGCAACGTGCGAAGTGCGATCAGGGCCACGAGCACCGCGGTCACGCCACCAACGGCGATCCCGAAGCGGGCGCCGAAGAACTGAGAGATGGCACCGATGATCGGTCCACCGATCGGTGTGCTTCCGAGGAACGCGACCGCAAACAGTGCCGCGACTCGCCCGCGATACTCGGGCGCGGCCCGGCTCTGCGCGAGCGCACCGGCGGAGGACAAGAAGGCGATCGACGTCGCGCCCATCGGGACGAGCAGGATCGCGAAGACCGGGAGTGATGGCGCGGCAGCCGCGCTGAGCATCATCACGCCGAGACCGAGGGCGCAGAACGTGACGAACCGCGTCGTGACCAGCTCCCGGTGCGCGACGTAGAGGGAGGCGACCACCGCCCCCACGCTCATGAGGGCGTAGAGCGAGGCGAACTGACCGGCGTCGCCGCCGAAGACCTTGCGGGCCATGAGCGAGATGGTCACTTGGAAGTTGAACGACAGCGTTCCGATGATGGCGGTCATGAGCAGTGTGGTGCGGAGGGTGGTGCTGGCCCAGACGTACCGCAGGCCGGCGACGAGCTGGCCCTTCTCGCGTCGCACCGGTGCCGACGGTCGGATGGCACCACGATCGAGGGTCACGAGCGCGACGATCACCGCGCCGAACGACAACGCGTTCACCACGAAGCACCACCCGATGCCCGCGGTCGCGATGATGACGGCGGCGATCGTCGGTCCGATGACGCGCGCCGCGGTGAACACGGAGCTGTTGAGACTGACGGCGTTCGCGGCGTGGTGGTCGGGGACGAGTTCGGTGACGAACGATCGACGGGCGGGGCTGTCCAGCGCAGTGGCGATGCCGAAGGTTGCGGCAAGGACGTAGACCATCCAGAGTTCGACGACGTTCGTGAGCACGAGCACACCCATCACCGCGGCGCACACGGCCGCGCCGGTCGACGTTGCGAGGAGCACCCGCCGCTTGTCGAGGCGGTCGGCGAGGACGCCCGCCCAGGCGCCGCCGATCAGCACCGGAGTGAACTGCAACGCCGTCACGGCACCCACGGCGAGACCATTGCCATGGGTCAGACGGACGACGAGCCAGGTCAGCGCGATCTGTTGGATCCAGCTGCCGCTTGCGGAGATGATCTGACCGACGAGGTACTTCCGATAGTTCGGAGTCTCCAGGGATCGGAAGGTCTGGCGGCGGGCGCGATGGAGGCGGTTCATCGAGTGAGTTCCTCCATGATCTCGGATGCCCGGTGAAGGGTGGCGCGATCCGATTCGGACAAGGCGCGCAGCCGCCGTTCGAGGAACGCGTTCTTTTGCTTCCGATGACGGGCCAAGAGATGTGAGCCCTCGGCGCTCACCGCGACGCGGTGGATTCGCCGGTCGGTAACGTCGATGGACCGGTCGACGAGTCCCGCCGCTTCGAGCTTGCTGGTCAACGCGGTCATGGTCGGGGGCTGAACCTGTTCGACCCGAGCCAGGTCGCCGAGTGTGATCGGACCGGCCCGCTCGATGCTCGCAAGTGCGGAGAGCTGCGAGATGGTGAGGCCGGGGTCGGCGCTCTGGCGGAGCCGGCGGTGCAGCCGGGCCACACTCAACCGCAGCCGCGACGCCAGCGCGTCCTCGGCGTCGGTGGTTGCTGTGGCCGAAGCCGGCCGGGTCGGAGAAGTTCCCATAGTTCGTGCAACAAATTAGTGTAGCGAACTATTCCCCTCTCGGGATCTACTTCGTGGGAGTGAACATGGGATGCGGTGGACCCACACCGAGGTAGTCCTCGATTCGACCGATGCGATAGCCCTCCGCACGCGCCCGTGCGAAGACGAGCTTGAGGTTCTGGAGCAGATCGGTCCGGAAGTGCATCAGGAGGATGTCGCCGGGGTGAAAGCTGCCGCCGATCATGTCGAGGCGGCCGTCGTTGGTGGCACCGCGCCAGAGGATGAGCGCGTGGAGTTGGCACTGACTGACCACGGAACGGGTGGTCTCGTTCCATTCGCCGTACGGCGGTCGGAAGAGGGTCGGTCGGTTCCCGTACCACTTCGTCAGGTCGTTCAACTCGTCGCAGATCTGATGACGCTGGTCCGAGTACCCGAGCTTCTTCAACTGCGGATGGCTGATGGTGTGCGCCTGGATGGTGGCGCCCAGGCCCTGCATCGTCCGGAAGAACTCTTGACCGTCGAGGGCCGGCTGGCGGACGAGGAAGAGCGTGAGCGGAACCCGTTCCTGCCTGAGCAACGCGATGACGGCCGGATCCCTCACCAGTCCGTCGTCGATGCCGAGGAAGATCACCTTGTCCGTGGTCGGCACCTGATCGATCGCGGGCGTGGTCCGGCTCAACGTGACCGGTGTGGTCGGAGACGGCTGGGCAAGCGGTCCGGGTTGCAGATGCGGGACGGTGGTCGTGGTCGTGGAGGTCGTGGTCGTTGACGGCCGGCGCCGGGTCGTCGGAACGGTGGCGACGGACTTCACCGGGAGCGCGCCCTTCGGTGATGCGGTGATGCGGCGTCCGAGGACCTGCACCGGAGCGGTCGTCGAGGCGACGGAACTCGCCCCCGGAATGACGCTGGCCAGCCCGATCGCGGACGCGATGAGGCCGAGGGCAACGAGGACGGTGGCGAGAAGGTGGCGAGTCATAAGAGGGCGACGCGCGGGCGCGTCCATGGAAGTGTACGAACTGGACACCCGTAAGTGACAGTTCGCCCGCCACGTGGCACGCTCGGTCCATGCCCGACACCGCCTCCGACATGCGTGAGTGGGGCCTGCCGCGGTCCGGCGAGTTCGACCGCGTGGTGATCCTCTCGCCCCATCTGGATGATGCGGTGCTGGGATGCGGTCGGTTCATGGCGGCCCATCCCGGGGTCACCGTCGTCACGGTCTACGCGGGAGCGCCTGACCGATATCCCGGCCCGATGACGCCGTGGGACACGAAGTCCGGGTTCCGGACCGGGGACGACGTCCTTGACGCACGGCGGAAGGAAGACGCGCTTGCGCTGGGTGAACTCGACGCACTACCGCGCTGGTTGGACTTCGTCGAACATCAGTATCTCGATCGGTCGGACTGGATCGGAGCGTCGGACACGTGCGATCGGCTCGAGAGCGAGCTCCGTGCACTGGACCCGACGGCGGTCTTCTTACCATTCGGTCTCGCGAATCCGGACCACGTCGCGACGCACGAATCGGCGATGTTCGTGCGAAATCGCTATCCCGAACCGTCGTGGTTCGTGTACGAGGACTTCGGTTACCAGCACATCCCCGGCTTGCTCGCGTGGAGGGTGAGCGGCTTGTTCCGGGCCGGCGTCTGGCCCACACCCGTCGCGCTCGGCGGCGATTCGGGCGCACAGGACCAGCGGAAGCGGCGGGCGCTCGCGCACTACCAATCCCAATGCCGAGCGCTCGAAGCGGAATGGCAGTTGGCATCGAAACTGGTGGCACCCGAACAGTTGTGGCGACTCGCAGATCCGCCGGCCGGCTGGGAGGGGCTGATCGACGCCGCGTGACACGAGGTCCACGCGCGCCTAGATTGCACGGGTCGTGCAATCACTCCTTGGGGGAACCACCATGGCCGCAACGCCCACTCTTCGCCGCCGCGCTCGATTCGCGGTCGGCGTCGCCGTCATCGCGCTGCTGACGTTCGCAGCCGTCCCCGCCCTTGCCGACAAAGGCCCCGACCACGGAGCCATGAAGGGCATGAAGGGCATGAAGGGCATGAAGCATTCCAAGACTGGGATGCAGGTGATCACGGCCGCACTGACCGGCGACTCGCCGTGTGAGAAGTCGGGACCACCGGCGTCGGTCGGTCAGGTCAAGAAGGACGCCGAGGGTCACGACGCGCGAGGCCCGCTCGTGCAGTATTCGGTGTCCAAGGCCGACCGGGAAACATTGATCGAGCAGCAGCGTCAGGCTCGCGCCGTCGTGGACAAGTACCCCACGGTGGCCGCCGCCGAGGCAGACGGATACAAGAAGTCCACCGTGTACGTCCCGTGCATCGGTGCGCACTACACCAAGACTGCGCTCGTCGGGCACTTCGATCCGTCGACGCCGTCGGAGCTGTTGTACGACGGCACCGCACCGGACTCCAAGATCGTCGGTCTCAGCTATCTGCTCTTCAACAAGGGCGGTCCGCCGGAAGGCTTCGCCGGCCCGAACGACCAGTGGCACCAGCACAATGCCAACGGTGGACTGTGCTTGAACGCACAGGCTGTCGTCGTCGGGAACGAGTCCACGACGAAGCAGCAGTGTGAGGCACGCGGGGGCAAGAAGGTTGGGCTGGAAGATATCTGGATGGTGCACGACTGGGTCGTGCCCGGATGGGAGTGCGGCTGGGGCGTCTTCGCCGGCGAATGCCCGGAGCTCGGCGGCCGAATCGGTGGGACGGTGTTCGATGCGCCGGACCCGAAGGCGTTCAAGAAAGCGCTCGACGGCAAGGCGAAGACCACCAGCTCTCAGAAGAGCACGTCGGGGTCTTCGGCGGGCGGCAAGTAACCGTCCGGTCGCTCCACCAGACTTCGTCGAAGGCGCAGACCTCGGTCTGCGCCTTCGTCATGACCAGAGTCGGGTCAGGGCCGTGGCCGTTTCGTCCGCGCGCTCCCAAGCCCACCAGTGTCCAGTGTCGGGATAGACGGTGAGTTCGGCGCCAAGTCGCTGGGCCAGGCGGGTCGCAATATCAACCGGCACGAACGCGTCGTCGGCGCCATGGAACACCATTGCGGGTCGGTGCGGCATGGCGTCGACCGCCGGCTGCCACTCGGCTCCCACGTCGATGGCGGAGCGGTACAACGCCAAGATGCACTCGGCCATCCGGGCGTCGACTCGGGGCGCCTGAATCGCCGCAAGTTCGGGCCCGGCACCTCCGGCGGCCAGCCCGGCCGCGAGATCGTCCGGTGCAGTTTCGACCAGCGCAGTCATGACCTGCTCGCCGACCTCGGCGGTCTGCATGGCCTGGGCCATCGGGTGCCACTCGTACTCCACGTCGAGGGGGCCGCTCCCCACCGCGAGGGTGCGGATCAGGTCGGGGCGCACGGATGCCACGCGTTGGCACAAGATCGCACCCCAGTCGTGGCCGACCAGATCCACGGGGTCGCCGATCTCATCGAGGCGGGCGGCAAGCCAATCCGCGTAATCCTCCTTCGTTGCGGTCCAACCGATCGGGACCTCGGTCCCGAAACCGGGAAGCGACAACCGGACCAGTTCGCGTGGACCCAGCGCGGCGGCGAGGCGATCCCACATGTGTTCGGTGTCGGGGACCCCGTGGACGAGAACGACGGTCATGCGGGGTGGCCTCGTGCTTTCAGAAGAGGGGTGACCAGGCGGCGGTACGCAACATGCGACTCTCCCAGTCGTCACGAACTCGGAGCGCGTCGTGCATCCAGGTGCCGGGGGCCCGGTGTTCGGCGGGGACCTCGGTGGTGAGCAACCCGAGGAGTCCTGACGGTCGCGTCACTTTCTGCCACAGGACCACTTCGCGATGGCGAGCCGCGGCGCCCCACGCGGGCGTGAACACGGCTTGGAGTTCGAGCAGCGACCGACCGCCATGGCGACCCTCGGCGAGGCTCGGCGCGTAGTTGTCCCGCGCCGCTTCGAGGTATTCCTCGAGCATTCCGGCGTGGGGCCAGGCAGTGTCTTCCATGAAGAGGGTCAGGTCGTGGTCGCCGCCGTCCGTGGGGACGTGGGCGAAGTCGACGTCCTGGAGCGGTGACCACTCGGCCGGCGCGAGGGCTTTGCTCGTGACATCCCATCGGAGTTGGTCGAGTGATCGGGCCAGGCTACGGAGGTCACCGCGCTGAAGCCGCCACACCAGGCGTTCCCATGCGGCGCCGTCGCGCACGGCGGTCAGGGTGACGAAGTTGTAGGCACGGCCGGTCCCGTGGGTGAGCCGCATGAAGTAGAGCAAGCGCGCATCCTCGGTCTCGCCGAGCGTGCTCATCCACTGGTCGCGGAAGCAGGCCTCGAACTCGTCTTCGTGCGCGCCCATGACGCGGTGGACCTCATGGATGAAGAGCATGGGCGGACACTACCGCTCGGAGTCTGCCCCCGTGATGGACGCCACGATGTCTTCGATGGCCGAATCTGCGAGCGCGCGCATCTCGTCGTCGGTGCGATCTTGGATCGGATGCGGCACGAAGATCACCGCCGGGTCGGCGCCCAGAGCGCGCGCTTGAGCGGCGGCGGCGTCGATGAACTCGGTGGAGGCGAGGAACACGCCCGCGACGCCGACCGCTTCGAGGTTCACGATGTCGTGCACACTGCACGACGTACACGAGCCTCAGTCGGCGAGGGCTTCGATCACCACGTCGCACTTGGCCGAGATCTCGTGACGGAGATCGATGGGCGCCGGTTTGGTGAACGTGGGCTTGGCGAAACGAAGCACGGTGTGGCCGCGCCGTTCCAGATGCTCGGCGACGCGGTCGAGGAAGACATCGCCGCGCGCTTTGGTGATGTCCAACAGGCCGATCGTCTTGCCGTCCAGGCTGGACGGGCGCGGCGCCCGCTCTCGGGTCCCCGGTGCGCGTTCACTGGTGGGATCGAGCAGTGTGGTCATGAACCGACCTCTCTCGTCACGGGTTCAGAACCCATCTTTCCACTGGCCCAGCCGCCCATGATGCCCGAGAACAGGCCGGCGCCACCACCGGCGTGGGCAATCAGGAGACCGCCGTCGCGAAACTTTGGCAGCGTCACCCCCGCGAGGCTTTCCGGCACGCCTTCGTCGATGCCGTCGGCGCCGCGCGCCATCTCCGCGCCGGGAATCTGCAGCAGCGCTCCGAGTTCTTCGCGAAACTTCGCTTTGGACCAGCCGGCTTCTTCGTAGACGCGGAGATGGTCGGGCGTGATGATCACCATCGCGTCGAACGCGATCGGCAACTTCGGGTGTGCCGTTGCGCGCAGACACGCGGCGAAGCTCCGAGTGAGGGACTCCGGGGTACGGGAGAGTTGGTCGACGACTCCGCGCACGCCCTCGCCGGCGAACAGGGTCACGGTGTTCTGGCTCGCCTCGTACCCGCGCTCCACGTGCATCGGCTCCCAGTACGCGTCTTCGTGCTCGGCGAAGCAGCAGGTGTACTTGCCGGGTTGCCCGAGCGTGGCGCGATCGACGTCACCCGGCCGGCCGCCACCGACGTTGCGGACGACGAGTTGCAGCGCCCGTCCGATGGTGGCATTCGCTCGATTCCCCGGCCCGAGCGCGTTGATCCCGTTGTTCATTCCGATGGCTTTGGCGATCGGTCCGTTGACGATGACGACGGGACCGCTGAACCATGTGGTGGCGAGCAGTCCGTGCATGTTGAACTCATCAGTGCACGCAGCTTCGATGGCGGCGAGCACGACCGGCAGGTACTCTGGACGGCAACCCGCCATCACCGCGTTGATCGCGACCTTCTCGACCGTGCACTCCACGAGGTCCGGCGGAATCGTGGCCACGATGTCCTGCGGATTGCGAGTGGTACCGGCGAGCATGGCCACGACACGCGCGGGCGTCGGGGGCACGAGCGGCAGGCCGTCGGACCATCCCCGTTCGTACATGGCTTCGGCGTCGTCCTCTTCCTCGCCGAGGTCTAAACGCCGAGACTGCAACGCCCGGTCACCGATGGCCGTGGCGCGCGCGGCGGCGACGGCCGGATCCTGGGTGCGGGATCCGCACCCAGGTCGATACGGCGGGAGGTCGAGGCCGAGTTCGTCGATGCCGGTGAACTCGGTCCAGTGGTCTCGACTCCATCCCACGGTGCGAGCGACCTCGGTGCCGTCCTCGACGCGGATCAGGGTCGGCACGGTGTCCAGATCGAGCGAGAAGCTGACCTCGAGGTCCCGGTCGTCGATGGCACCTCCGGTGACCTCGGGGAAGTCCGGATCATCTTGGGAGAAGATCGTGACGGTCCCCGGATAGGCCGTGCGCAGTTGTGCGAGCACCGGCGCGACCAGCGTGCAGGTCGGGCAATCTCGTTTGACGATGGCGACGAGTCCGTCGGGGAGGTCGGTCTTCACACCCGGCATGCTGGCCGTGGCGGCTCGGTCACGCAAACGCGTCGGTCAGCTCGGTGCGTTCCGCTCGTCCTCTACTCCGACAGTTCGCCGATCACGAAGTCCACAGCCCGGGTGAGGGTTGCCACGTCTTCGGGCTCGATGGCCGGGAACATCGCGACGCGGAGCTGGTTGCGGCCGAGCTTGCGGTACGGCTCGGTATCCAGGATGCCGTTGGCGCGCAGTGCCTTCGCGATCGCGGCGGCGTCCACCGTGTCCGCGAAGTCGATGGTTCCGACCACCCGGCTGCGCTCATCGGGCTTCGCAACGTAGGGCGTTGCCACCGGGGATCCTTCTGCCCAGCCGTAGAGCGACTCGGCACTGCGATCGCACCGGCTTGCCGCCCACTCGAGGCCGCCGTTGCCGAGCATCCAATCGATCTGGTCGGCGAGGAGAAAGAGGGTGGCGAGCGCCGGTGTGTTGTAGGTCTGGTCCAGACGAGATTGCTCGAGCGCGATGCCGAGGTCGAGGCTCGCCGGTGTCCATCGGTTCGTTGCCCGAATGCGTTCGATGCGGGCGACGGCCGCCGGCGAGATCGACGCCAGCCACAGGCCGCCGTCGCTTCCGAAGCTCTTCTGTGGCGCGAAGTAGTAGACGTCGGACTGGGTCGGGTCCATGCGCAGACCGCCCGCACCGGAGGTGGCGTCGACGAGGACGAGTTGGTCCTCGCCCGCACCATCAGGGCGTGCGATGGGCAGCATCACGCCCGTGGACGTTTCGTTGTGCGGCCAGCAGTAGGCGTCGACGTCCGGGTTGGCGCTCGGCGCCGGGTGCGTGCCGGGGGGACTCTCGATCACCTCGGGGTCGCCGAGATGCGGCGCAGTACGGGTGACGGTGGCGAACTTCGAGGAGAACTCGCCGCACACCAAATGCTGGCTGCGTCGCTCGATGAGTCCGAAGCTCGCCGCGTCCCAGAACGCGGTGGAGCCACCGTTGCCGAGAATGACCTCGTAGCCATCGGGAAGGCCGAACAGGTCTGAGATGCCGGCGCGCACGCGACCGACAACGGATCGCACCGTGGATTGGCGGTGACTGGTTCCGAGATAGTCCGTCGCCCGAGCGGTCAGTGCCTCGACGGCCTCGACGCGCACCTTCGACGGTCCGGATCCGAAGCGGCCGTCCGACGGCCGGAGTTCCGGCGGGAGCACGATGGTGGTCGGGTCGAGGTCACTCGGGGAAGTGGTCACGTCCCGAGGTTACGCGTCGGCGAGTTCGGCATCCTCGGTAGTACTGCTGTGTTCCTCGGCATACCAGCGGGGCCGATGCTGCGCGGCCCACGCGGTCGACACCGTTCCCCGGGTCATGCCTCGGAACGACTCGAAATCTCGAAAGGCCAGGACGATGTGGCCGAACACGGTGATCCAGATCAACCAACCGAACCATTGGTGCACGAAGTCGGCGCCGGTGCGGGTGTCGGTCCCGAAGGCCTGATTCCAGTACATGATGGAGCCGGTGAAGCCCAACACGATGGCGGCGGCGCCGACGAATACCGCGTTGAGCTTCTGACCCGGATTGAACTTGCCGAGGCGCACCGTGTCGTCACGTCCGCGTGATCGGAACCAGCGGACATCGTCGCTCGACCACCGGTTGATCCGGCTCAGGTCGCGACGGAGCGAGCGCCCCCAGCGCGGGCCGACCGCGACGGCGAAGGCCACGAGGATTCCGAGCCCGGAGTAGACGTGCACGGCGCGTACCAGGGCGCGATCCGACAACAGCGATTGGCCAAAGCCGAAATAGAACATCGCGCCGGTCGCCATCGTGATCGTGAAGAGCACCGCGTTCACCCAGTGCGCGATGCGTTCCACTTTCGTGAAACGCGCGACCCGCACGGCGGGATCAGGTTGTTTCATCGTTGCGTCCATTCGATCGTCCGACCCACGCGTCGATCGAGTAGCCGCGTTCCTCCCAGTATCCGGGGATGACCTTGTCGACGACCTCGATGCCGTCGAGCCACTTCACCGACTTGTACCCGTACATCGGTGCGACGTACAAGCGGACCGGACCGCCGTGGTCACTCGAGATCGGCTTGCGATCGAGCTGGTACGCGACCATCACGTCCTTCCGGCGGGCTTGCTCCATCGTCAAGCTCTCGGTGTACGCACCGTCGAAGCTGGTCAAGCGCAGGGCGCGGGCATGGGGTTGCACACCGGCGCGATCGAGGAGGTCGGACAGCCGTACGCCTTGCCACTTCACGCCGAGCACCCGCCAGCCGGTGACGCACTGGAAGTCACGGTCGAGTCGGGTCGGCGGTAGCGCCACGAGCTCGTCGTAGGTGAGGGTCAACGGCGTATCGACGAGTCCGTGGACCTTCAGGCGGTAGTCCGCGGTCGGGCGTTTCGGGTAGTCGCCGGTCACCGTGTAATAGCGCCATCCGCCGCCGCCCGGGAAGACCGCACTGAGTCCGGTCGGGTCGCGTTTGGCGAGCTGCTGCCACCAGTTCGAGATTGTCGAACCGGTTGCCACGCCGACGGCGCCGACACCGACGAGGCCGAGAAAAACGCGGCGACCGATCGGAGTGCCGGGCTCGTTCGTCACACTCTGAGGCTAGGTGCACGAGCGTGCCGCCGGCCGTCGCAGGTCCTCACGAAACTCGAAACATGTACGCGTCGCTGGAGTGCTCCCCGTCAGGCGAGGGCGAGCACATCCGCGAAGCCTTGCTCGAGGCAGTCCATGAAGAAGTCGTGGTCGGGGATGGCGACCGAATCCAGATTCACCCCGATGCAACAGGTTCCGCAGTTGGAAAGCAGCGTCACGTTGACCGCGGCCCCGGACAGAGGGCCGAAGGCATACATGTGCTCAAGTTTCGCACCGCCGGCATAGATCGGGAACGGCGCGCCCGGGACGTTCGATGTGACGAAGTCGGCGCCCTTCAGCATGGCGCCGAAGACGGCGGTCGTCACGGTGGTGGGGAGTTGGTTGAGCACACCGGCGAGCGCGTCCGTCAGCGCGACTGCCGGCTCGTTCCGCACCACCCGGGCGATCCGGCCCAGCTCGACGATCCGATCCGCGGGATCTTTGATCCGCATCGGGACCAGGAATCGCGCGGGCGTGAAGTGATTTCCTCCCATCGTCGCGCCGGCATCACGAAGGTTGATCGGCATGACCATTCGGAGTGTTTCGACCGGTTCACCATGGAACTCGTGGTAGCGAGCGAGCCCGCCGATCACCGCGGCGACGAACGCGTCGTTCAACGAACCGCCCGCCTCCTTGCCGGCGCGCTTGAGGTCGGCGAGTGACACGTCGAACACGCCGAGCCCTCGGGACAAGGTTCGGGCGCGCATGATCGGTGAGTGGGGAACGGTGGCCGGTGCGAGAAAGCGCGCGATCGAACCGCTGACCTCCACCGCGTGGGTCAACGTCTCTCGGGGGTGACGCGCAATCGCGCTGGTCCCGTTCCACAGGTCGGTGGCGGTCCGGCGGGCCATGCCGACGATCCGGCGCCGCCGATGACTCAGCGATTTCAACACGAGATCGGTGGCCCCGAACGTGGGGATCGCCTCGACTTGGTCGAGCGGTCCGGGGTCGGGCGCCGTGCGCTCGAAGTCGAACAACATGAGCAGCAACTTCATGCCGCCGACGCCGTCGGTCATCGAGTGGTGCACCTTCATCACGAACGCAGCCCGACCGCCTTCCAAACCTTCGACGAGGGTGTACTCCCACAGCGGGCGGGAACGATCGAACCCGGCCATCGCCGCGTTGCGCGCAATGTCGAGCACCGCGTCATCCGATGACTCGCAGGCACTGACGCGCCGGAGGTGGTACATCAGGTCGAAGTTGGCATCGCCGGACCAGTGCGGAGGTCCCATCCGCATCATCGGCGTCGCCACGCGTTGGCGCATCCGGGGAATGAGCCAGGATCCGCGTTCGATACGGCCGACGAGCGTCTCCCAATCCGGTGTCTGATCGAAGAACAGGACGGTCACGATCGTGGACCGCAGGAGCGGGTCCTTCTCGATGTTCCACATCAGCGCGTCCGAGTCGCTCATGTGGGCGTCGAACCGTTCCGCATCCTGAGGTCCGGGCACTGTGTTTCTCCCTGCGCGTGGAGCGCCCATCGTAGGCCCGTACGGTTCCCCCCGTTATCCGGTCTGTGATTGGCCGCGTCCGATCACGGTTTCGCGGCGACGACCGATTTCGGCGGGGTCGAGACGCCACGCCCGGAAGTATTCCTGCTCCTGTTCGATGCCGTCACCGACGGTGACGCGCTCATTGGCGTCGTAGAGCTTCTTGAGATTTCGTACGGCGGCTTGATCGTTCCCGGCGATGTCGGCGCCGAGTCGAAGGGCGGTGGCCAGCAACTCGGCATGGGGCACGACGTGGTTGACCAGGCCGGCCGTGAGCGCGTCGGCCGCGCTCAGGAAGTTGCCGGTCAGGCTCATTTCCTTGGCTCGGCGCACGCCGACGGTCGCGGGGAGGAACACACTCATCCCGCCCGCCGGCATCACGCCAACGCGCGCATGGGTGTCACCGAAGAAGGCGAGCTCGGATGCAACGAGGAAGTCACACGCGAGGGCGAGCTCGAACCCGCCAGTCACGCACGCGCCGTTGATCGCGCCGATCACCGGCTTCGACGCCTTCCAGAGTGCGGCGAAGGGGCTGACCCGTGCGTCGTCGGCACCCCCCACGAGATTCTTCCCACCGTCGGCGAGTTCCCGGAGATCGAGACCCGCACAGAACGCGGGGTCGGAGCCGGTGAGCACCATGACGTCGACGCCGTCGTCGGTCTCGGCCGCGATCAGGGCCGCACCGAGTTGGTGTTGGAGAGCGACGTTGAGTGCGTTGCGCGCCTCGGGACGGTGCATCGTGATGGTGCAGACGCGGCCGACGGTTTCGACAATGACGAGTTCGGACATCCGCTCAATGTAAAGCGGTCCGGTCAGGCGATCTCGTAGACGACCCTGACCCGGATCTGGAGGTCCTGGGTACCCGGCGAGACCGGTATCGCCGCGCTCGCCAAGCTCTGGTCGAGTGCCGCGAACCGAGCGACCGACGGGTTGGTGTCTCGTTCTTCGACGATGGAGCGCACTCGTCCGAGGCGAACGCCCGCGGCCCGTGCGAGCTGTGCGGCCTGATCGTGGGCTTCGGTGACCGCCTTCGCCCGCGCACTGCGTACGACCGGACCGGTGTCCTGGATACTGAGCGCGATGTTGTCGACGCGCAGGTCGTCGCCGGCGAGTTTGGCGGCGGCGTCGATGACCTTCCCTGCGCCGGGAACGTCATGGGTTTTGGCGGTCACGCGGGTCGAGACGGTGTAGCCGGTGATGTGCCCGCGCGTGTCGAAGGTGGGGAAGAGCGAGATGTTGCTGGTCTGAATGTCCGTCTCCTTGACGCCGACGAACAGCATGGCCTTCGTGATGCCGTCGACCCGCTGTGCATTCGCTTCGAGTGCTGCGGTCGCCGACGCCGCTCTCGAGTCCGCCCCGAGGCTGATCATCGCGGTGTCGGGAACACCGGTTGCCGTTCCGGTGGAGGCGCCCGTGATGGTCCGGACCGAGCGATCGAGGGCCGCGCTCGCGGTGGCGCCCGACGGCGCCACTGCTGATCCGAGCAGAAGCGCGGCAAGACCCACCGCGACGCCGACTCCGAGGGCGACGACCCGGCGGGGTCGAGAGGGACGAATCGCAGAATGGGCTCGCAGCTCCAACGGGTCCGGCGAGGTCTGAGGGTGGTCGGTCGGTGCGGTCATTGCGAGCTCCGGTGGTGGTGGCACGGTTCAAGCTTTCGACGTTCGCCGCGTGCAATCGGTTCCCGAGTTGTTGCAGTCGCCGTGCTGATTCCGGACCGAGGTTGCAGCGGGGGCCGGCTTGCTTCCACAATGGGGAGTCACATGCCAGACGTTCGCTCTGATTCCACGATCGCAGCGACACCGCTCGGCGGCAGGGACGAAGGTGTAGCTGGTGGTCTCACGCTGGTCCTCCGACCGCGCTTGGTCATACGCTTGTCCGGACCAATCCTGATCGTTGCGGGCGTCGTCGGCGCGGTCGCTGGATTCCCTGTCACCTTGGTCCTCGCCTTCCTCGGTCTGCTCGGACTGGTTGCGTGGGTGCCGAGCGTGAGCGTCGACGATCG
>JANYJV010000003.1 GCA_025361725.1 Acidimicrobiia bacterium
AGACTTCAAACAACTCTCACTCTGGGATCTGCGTCAGTTCGGGTTCGAAGTCTTGCTCGGGATCGAAGACGACCGGCGCAACGTCGAGATGCTGCGCGCCGAGGGCGTTCCCACCCTCTACCGCCACTCCGGCTACTACGATTAATTGGTCGCGCTCCGGCTCTTCGGGTCGTCCGCTCCGTGGTTGAACAGCGCGTGCCTGTTCGGGATGCTCCCGAGCTGCTCGCCTCCGTTCGTTCCTCACTACGGCTCGGATGTGGGTTGAGGCGGTGAGGTCCGGATGGATTTGGTACCGAAATCCACTGAATCGGTGGAATCTGGTACCAGGTCTGCCTTTGGCGGTGACCCAAGTGCAGCGTCAGAGGCACCCAGGCGGAAATAGAACAGGTTTCAATTCCGAGCTCGGCGTGGTAGATTTCGTGGACAACGACAGACAACAAGTCCTCGGGGTATGGGTGAGAGTCCCGACCGGCGGTAACCGCTCGAAGTCAGAGTGGGAGCCCGCGAACGTGTGGCCACCAGTCACACGCCGATGAGGTGAGATTCCTCAGCCGACGGTGAGAGTCCGGATGGGAGAGGACGCAGACGACCAGGCGCGCGCTGCGAAAGCGCGCGTTCGTCGGCATACCCCGTGGGTGAACGAGGCCCCGAGATGAGTATGACGACCGACGACGAGTTCATGGCTCAGGCCATCACCGCCGCGGCCACTGCGCGCCTGCGGACCCCGCCGAACCCGTGGGTCGGATGTGTGCTGGTGCAGGACGGGACCGTCATCGGGGTCGGTGCGACCCAATCCCCGGGCGGTCACCACGCCGAAGCCGAAGCGCTCGCCGATGCGGCGAATCGAGGAGCGGACCCGAGCGGCGCCACCGCCTACGTCACCCTCGAACCCTGTTCGCACCACGGTCGTACGCCGCCGTGTGCCGATGCGCTGATCGCCGCGGGAGTGGCGCGAGTCGTGTCGGCGCTCGAGGATCCCGACCCCCAGGTCGCCGGGCAGGGCCACCACCGACTGCGAGCAGCAGGCATCGACGTCACGGTCGGTGTCCAGGCGGAAGCCGTCGCTCGCCAACTTGCTCCGTACCTTCATCACCGCCGAACCGGTCGGGCGTTCGCTCTCCTCAAGACCGCGATGAGCCTGGACGGGCGCACCTCCGCCGCCGATGGCACTTCGCAATGGATCACCGGTTCCGAGGCACGCGCCGACGGTCACCGGATACGCGCGGAGTCCCAGGCGATCATCGTCGGTCCCGCGACCGCGCGGCAGGATCGTCCCAGCCTCACCGTGCGCGACGCAGAGGTTGCGCCCGCGGGTCAACCGCTCCGAGTCCTCCTCGACGCGAAGGGCGCGGTTCCGGTCGACGGGCCGCTGTTTGACCAGGCCCTCGCGAAGACGCTCGTGTTCACGACCGCCGCAGCACCCGCAGCAACACGAAACGCCTGGGCCGTCCCGTCCGTGGAAGCAGTCGAGGTCGATGCCGGTCCGAACGGACGCGGCGTGGACCTCGATGCCGTACTGCAATATCTCGGTACCGAGCGCCACGTGCTCCAGGCGATGTTCGAAGGCGGCGGCAAGTTGCACGGCGCACTGATCGCCGAAGCGCGCGCCGACCGCCTGGTCACCTACGTCGCCCCCGTGATCCTCGGCGAGCGCGGTCGGGCCGTCATCGCCTACCCCGGCGCGGACACGCTCGCGGACGCGCCCCGCTGGCACATCAGTGACGTCACTCCCGTCGGCGACGACGTGCGGATCACCTACGACCGCACGCCTGCGGAAGCGAGCGCCTGATGTTCACCGGCATCGTCGAAGAACTCGGCCACCTGCGAACGATCACGGAGATCGACGGCGGCCGTCGACTCGAGATCACGGCTCACACGGTTCTCGTGGATGCGCACATCGGTGACTCGATTGCCGTGAACGGATGTTGTCTCACGGTGGTTGAACTCGCCGACGACTACTGGGCCGCCGATGCCGTGACCGAGACCCTCGACCGGACGAGTCTCGGGAGCTTCTCGGTTGGCGACGCGGTCAACCTCGAACGCCCGGTGCGCGTCGAGGACCGGCTCGGCGGTCACATCGTCCAGGGTCACGTCGACGGTGTCGGCCGGTTGCACACTCGTGATCCGCTGCCCGACGGTTCCACTCGCATGCGGTTCACGATTCCGAGGGCACTGCTCCGCTACGTCGTCGAGAAGGGCTCGATCACCCTCGACGGCATCAGCCTCACCGTCGCCGCACTCGACGACACCGAACACGCGGTGGAGGTCGCCGTGATTCCCCACACGCTTTCCGTCACCACGCTCGGGCCCAAACGGCTCGGCGACCCCGTCAACGTCGAGGTCGACATCCTCGCCAAACACGTCGAGCGTTTGCTCGCAACCAGGGAGTAACCGATGTTCACGCACATCGAAAATGCGATCGCGGCGATCGGGCGCGGTGAAATCGTGATCGTGGTCGACGACGAAGATCGCGAGAACGAAGGCGACCTCATCATGGCCGCCGACAAGATCACGCCCGAAGCCATGAGCTTCTTCGTGCGGTATACGAGCGGTGTGATCTGCATGCCGATGACGGGGGAGCGGCTCGACGAGTTGCAGCTCCCGTTGATGGTGAGCAACAACACCGAGTCGCAGCGGACGGCGTTCACGGTGTCGGTGGACGCGGCGGTGGAGACCACCACCGGAATCTCCGCGGCCGACCGAGCCGCGACCGTGAAGAAGTTGATCGATCCGGCGTCGCGCCCTACGGACTTCGCCCGCCCCGGTCACATTTTCCCGCTGCGCTACCGCGAGGGCGGCGTGCTCAAGCGGGCCGGTCACACCGAGGCCGCCGTGGACCTGTCGCGGCTGGCGGGCTTGAGCGAGTCCGGCGTCCTCGCCGAAGTGGTCAACGACGACGGCACCATGGCGCGCATGCCCCAACTCGAAGTGTTCGCCGCCGAGCACGGACTGCAGGTCATCTCGATCGCGGACCTGATCCGTTTCCGCCGGCACCGTGAGAAGTTGGTGCGTCGGGTCAGTGACGCGCGCATCCCCACCAAGCACGGCGAGTTCACCGCCTACGTGTTCGAAAGCTTGCTCGACGGTGTGGAGCACATGGCGTTCGTGTGCGGCGATGTGTCCGGTCAGGACAACGTCCTCGTGCGGGTGCACAGCGAATGTCTGACCGGAGACGTCTTCGGGTCGATGCGCTGTGATTGCGGACTCCAGCTCGACGGTGCGCTTGCGCAGATCGCCGCCGAGGGTCGAGGCGTGGTCGTGTACCTGCGCGGCCACGAGGGGCGCGGCATCGGCCTCGGCCACAAGCTCCGCGCCTACACGTTGCAGGACCAGGGCCGGGACACGGTGCAGGCCAACGAAGAACTCGGCTTCCCGAACGATTCGCGCGAGTACGGGATCGGGTCGCAGATCCTTGTCGACCTCGGCATCACCACGATGCGGGTCATGACCAACAACCCGGCCAAGTACGGCGGGCTCGAAGGCTTCGGGCTCGAGATCGTCGAGCGGGTCCCGCTGTCCATAGCGCCGAACTCCGAGAACATCGCGTACCTGCGCACCAAGCAGGAGAAGATGGGCCACCTCCTCGGCCTCGACGAGACCGGTACGGACGGTGACGCGCCCTGATGCGCCGAGCGCCCGAGACGTTCTCGACGACTCGGCTCGACGCCACGCGCGTCGGAGCGGAGGCCGTTGCGTTCGTCCAGGAAATCTTCCGAGACGACCGCGTCAACGCCACGCTCGGCGGTCCTCGGGATGCGGCGCGCATCGAGAACGACCTCGACCGCTGGTCTGGACATTGGGATCATCACGGTTTCGGACTGTGGATCCTGCACGACCGGAACTCAGGCGCACCGGTGGGCTGGACCATGCTCACCGCGACTGACACCGGGGGCGCGGGTGGCGTGGAAGTTGGATGGACGATCGTCGCCGACCGTTGGCGGGAGGGAATGGCGTTCGAGGCCGGCTCCGCGGCAACCCGCATCGGCTTCGAGATACTGGGCCTCGACGCGCTGGTCAGCTTCACGACGCCGCACAACATCGCGTCCCGCGGGGTGATGGACAAGATCGGTTTCCGCTATGACGGTGACGTGGCGCACGCAGGTTTGCCGCACGTGATCTACCGACTCGACCGCACGACATGGGAGAAGACGAATGGGTGAGTACGCCGTCTCGGCAGAGACGATCGACGGCACTGGGATGCGATTCGCCATCGCGGTGAGCCGGTTCAACGAGGACATCACCGGGCCGCTCCTCGAGGGCGCGCAACGCACATTCACCGACCGAGGTGTCGCGGCGGACGACATCACCCTCGTGCAGGTTCCGGGCGCGTTCGAGCTCCCGCTGATCGCCCAGCACCTGGCCCGGACCGGGACCGTCGACGGTGTCGTCTGCCTGGGAGCGGTCATCCGCGGCGACACCCCGCACTTCGAATTCGTGGCCGGAGAGGCCGCCCGGGGGCTCCAGGAAGCGGCGTTGGCCACCGGCGTTCCGGTGGTGTTCGGCATCCTCACGGTGAACACGCACGAGCAGGCCGTCGACCGGATCGGCGGTTCGGAAGGCCACAAGGGCGAGGAAGCGGCGGCGACCGCGCTGGAGATGGTCGCATTGTTGCGGTCGCTGCCCCCGGTGCTCGGCTAGAAACTCCAGTCTCATGCTGCGACTGGTCTTGCCCAAGGGCTCGCTCGAACGAGCCACGTTCCAACTCTTCGAGGACGCCGATCTCGCAGTCACGCGCGGCTCGGACGTCGACTACCGCGGGTCGATCGACGATCCTCGGGTCAACGAGGTGATGGTGCTGCGGCCGCAGGAGATCCCGCGCTACGTCGAGTCGGGAATGTTCGACCTCGGGATCACGGGTCGGGACTGGGTCGAGGAGACCGGTGCCGATGTCGAGACGCTCACCGAACTGCACTATTCGAAAGCGACGGCTCGCCCGATCCGTATGGTGCTCGCGGTCGCCGGCGACAACCCGGCAGAATCGGTGACCGACCTCCCGAGCGGTGTCCGGGTGCAGACCGAGTACCCCGAGCTCACGCGTCGGTTCTTCGCGGATGCGGGTGTCGACGCCCAGATCACGCTCTCCTACGGCGCCACCGAGGCCAAGATCCCCGAGATCGCCGACGCAGTGGTGGAGATCACCGAGACCGGTCGGGCGTTGCGTGCCGCGGGCCTCAAGGTGATCGACACGATTGTCGTGTCGTACACCGAGCTCATCGCGAACCCGGCGAGCTACGCGGACCCGAAGAAGCGCAAAGCGATGGAGCAACTCGTCACGCTCTTGGATGGTGCGCTCGAGGCGCGCGGCCGGGTGTTGATGAAGCTCAACGTCGACGACGCCAACCTGCAGCGGGTCATCGACCTCCTTCCGGCGCTCAAGTCACCCACCGTCTCGAAGCTGTACGGCGACGATGCCTTCGCCGTCGAGACCGTCGTCGCGAAGTCCGAGATCAACACCTTGATTCCGGCGCTCAAGGACGCGGGTGCCTGCGACATCATCGAGCTGCCGATCGCCAAGATCGTCCACTGACGTGAAGACCGGAACGGTGACCGAGTTCTCCGAACCTCGGGGCATCGGCACCGTCGAGGCCGACGGTATCCGCTTCGCGTTTCACTGCACGCAAATTGCCGATGGCAGCCGCGCCATCCGAGTGGGTGCGCCCGTCGAGTTCGATGTCGTCCCCGGCCGCCTCGGCGACTGGGAAGCCGCCAGCATTGTGAAGCTGCCCGAGTCATGAACTCGTGGCAGATCGGTGATGTGCGTGTCACCAGTGTGGTGGAATTCGACGCACCGATCCCCGGTGAGTTCGTGATGCCCCAGGCCGACGCCGCGGCGGTGCAGCACCACCCGTGGCTCGTGCCTCATTTCGCCACCGAGGAGGGCTTCATCCACCTCCGCATTCAGCTGTTGGTGGTGGAGTCGCAGGGCCGCCGGATCGCCATCGACACCTGTCTCGGCAACGACAAGCCGCGCACCAACGAGTTCTTCCACGAACTACAGACGCCGTTCCTCGCCGACCTCGAAGCGGCCGGGTTCCCACGGGAGTCCATCGACACGGTCGTCTGCACCCACCTCCACGTCGACCATGTGGGGTGGAACACCATGCTCGTCGACGGCGAGTGGGTGCCCACGTTCCCGAACGCGCGCTATCTCATCGGTCGGGTCGAGTCCGAGCACTGGGACGCGTACGGCATCCACGAGGACGGCGACGTCTACGGCGATTCGGTGCGACCGATCATCGAGGCCGGTCTCGCCGATCTCGTCGAGTTCGGTCACCGCATCACCGACGAGATCGTCATGGAGCCCACGCCCGGCCATTCGCCGGGGCACCAGAGTGTGCACATCACATCCGGTGGCGCCGAGGCGTTGATCACCGGCGACGTGATGCATCACCCGGTGCAGATGAGCGAGCCGGATTGGCAGAGTTTGTTCGACTCCGACGTCGATCACGCGCGCGCCACGCGGCGGGAACTACTGGCCCGGTATGCAGGAACCGACGTGCTGGTGATCGGTACCCACTTCGCCGGTCCGGGCGCAGGTCACGTCGTCGCCGGCGGCGAGGCCTGGCGGCTCCAGGTCTGACGACCGCTTCTCCCACCGTCCGGCGTCACCAGCGCGGACCTGGCCAGCGCCGGCGACGCCAGAGTGTGAAATGGTGTGGTCAGCCGGCGCCGATTCCTCCGCCGCCTCCGCCGCCGCCGCCACCGCCGGAGAACCCGCCGCCCCCACCGGAACTGCTCGACGGCGGAGAGAACGAGCTGGTGGTCGAGGCAATACCGCTCGAGAAATCACCCATCGACGAGAAGCCTGCGCCGGGGTGCGTACCCATGTACCAGGGCGCAAAGTTCGTCTGCTCCTCAGCGGGGATCCGGGCCGCAAGACCGGCCGCGAGCTGTTCGCTGACCCCGAGCGCGGCGGCGTAGACGAGATAGCGCTCCCAGAGGATCAAGTGGCCGACGGGCGCGTCGGCGAGTTGGGAGAAATCGTGGAGGTACTTCTGCACGCCCTTCCACTCGAGGAACCGCTGCGTGCCCTCCGGGCTGCGTTGGCGGAGCAACGGCGTGAGCGCGAGCGCCAGACCGGAACAACCAATCGCGATGCCGCCGACGACCCATGCCTTCACCCCGATGGCACCGAACCCGATGAGGCCGACGACCACCGCCGCCGCGATGTTCAGGAGGAACGGCTTCGACCGGTGGCCATTGATGTACTTGCGGCTCCGCAGGCTCGTCGCCGCGTCGGCCTTGAACGAGTTCCAGCGAGCCAGCGACTCGGTCTGGTGCGCACGCGAGTACTTCGCAATCTCGGACTGCATCACCGGTGAACCACCCGCGAATACCTGCTCGAGCGCAGTGCGCTCGAAGGCCTTCAACGTGGACGGGTCACCGTCGGTTGCCGTCATCTCGTAGTCGGTCCGATCGGCCAGCAGTGCTCGATCGATCTTGACCTCCCGCACGGTGAGGAAGCCGCGCTGTGCGAGATCGAGGATCGTGGCGGAGAACGCGGCGGGCGAGATCGCACCCCAGTGCATCAACCCCACGACGACCGCCGGTGGATCGTCGGGAAGATCGCGAACGTATTCGCCGACGGGTTGTGGCGGGTTCGGTTCCTTCCCGTACCACCGCCACAACCAGAGGAACGCGAAGACGCCGAGGAGCGTGACGATCGGTGCGGCCACATTCAGGGCGGCGCGAGCATCCCGCGTTCGTTGCGCGTCGCGTGCGGCTTTGGCGCGGGTGTCATTGGCCGCTCGGGACCACGCATCTTCTTCGGCGAGGATTCTGGGCAGCTGAGCCGGCGTCGTTGGCACGACGCCCGGCAACCGCGTGGCGGGGATCACGACTCGCCCTTCCACCCAGGTTCCGGTCGGTACGCCGGACGCGACCCACGTGACGGTGTCCGCAACCACGGTCACGTTGCCATTGAGGGGTCCGTGACCCCATGCCTTCAGGTCGCCGCTACCGGCGGGCACGTGCAGCGTGGCCGTCACCGTGCCGATCGTCGGATGTTCGGTCCCGACCCATTTCCAATACAGCGCGTCCACATCGGGGGCGCCGACCGCGGCGCCGGCGACCGTGTACGCGATGTCGAAGGTGCGGGTCTCATCCTGGGCGGTGAAGTACCACTGCAAGTTGTTCGGAGCGCCGGTGGAGACGAGCGCAGTGCCGCGCTCACTCACGTTCATGTCCGAGATCACGTACGGGCCGGAAGGGATGGGCCGGGTGCCGTAGGAGAACGATCCGGTGAAGTCGTAGGTGATGTGCTCCACGACGTGCATGGTGCCGGCGCCGTCGAGGGTCGCGTCCACGCCGACGCGCGACACCGTGAACGCCTTCTTCGGAACGAGGAAGTGCGCGGCGAGAATGCCGCCGCCCACGAAGACGACGATGAACAAGATCCCGACGATGCGGAATACTTGTTTCACGGTGACGCTTTCACTCCGGCGGCACGTCGGGCGCGTCGCCTCCCGAGATCTCGCCCCCAAAGACTTCGCCGCCTCCCGATACTTCGACGTACGCGAGGCGAAGCTGAGCGAGGACCTGCTTCAGTGCTTCGGCGTTCGGCTCAAGCCGGAGACCGAGGCCCTCCACGAGCGCGGCGAACGAGTCGATCGCCAACGCCGCTTGGGGGAGTGACTCGGCCCGTTCCGCCGCGATGCCCAAGTGCAGCACCGCCAGCTCCTGGAGTTGCACCACGAACTGGGTGACGATCGCCTCGACCGGCGTCGCGGCGAGGCGGGTGAGCATCTCCCGCATCTGTTCGGGGTCGATCTCTTCCTCGGAACCGGGCGGGCCTCCAAAGTCGTCAGGATCGCCGAAACCTGCCGGTCCTGGGGGCGATGAGGCGGTGGGGGTGCCCGGTTGGTCGGGTTCGACCGGTTGTTCACCGTATGGAGTCCAGAGGCTGCTCATGAGTTTGTTATCGTGCCACGCACATGTAGTTGGGAAGTGGGACCGTCCAAGTGGCGATCCCCACCCGGCCGGACCGAAGCCAGCAGCTTGGCCGAGGATTTCGCGTCCGGGTCGTCCTCGTCGATTCGGTTGTGGCCGCGCGGTGGAGCTTTCCTCCCAAGCCAAGCCGCCGGCGACCCGCCGACGGGTCCCAAGTCGAAGAGGTGATGCCAACATCGCTGCTGAAGAAGAAGCACGGATCAACGACCGCATTCGGGCTCGCGAGGTCCTGCTGATCGCCGAAGACGGCGAACAGCTCGGCGTCCGACCCCTCCCGCAAGCCCTGGCGCTTGCGCGCGAGGCGGAGTTGGATCTGGTCGAGGTTGCTCCGAACGCCAAGCCGCCGGTCTGCAAGATCATGGACTTCCGGCGCTACCAGTACGAGCAGCAGCAGCGACGCAAGGAATCGCGCAAGAAGGCGACCAACGTCGTCGTCAAGGAAATGAAGTACCAACCGAAAATCGACATTCACGACTACACGACGAAGACGAAGAAGGTCCAGCAGTTCCTCGGCGAAGGTCACAAGGTCAAGGTCACGATCATGTTCCGCGGCCGGGAGATGGCCCACCCGGAACTCGGTCGCAAGATCCTCGACCGGTTGGCCGTCGACGTCGGTGAAGTCGCCATCGTCGAGTCTGCTCCTCGCCAGGACGGGCGCAACATGACGATGGTGCTGCACCCACTCAAGCAACAGAAGCCGAAGCCAGTGAAACCACCCAAGCCGAAGGCCGAAACACCGGACGCAAACCCGGAAGCCATCGTCGAAACCGAAGCGGTCACCCCACCGGTGGCCGAAGCACCCGAGCCCGCAACACCTGAACCCGCAACCGATCTGATCACCGCACCGGTGGTCGAAGCACCCGAGCCCGAACCCGCAGCAGGAGCCTGAGATGCCCAAGGTCAAGACTCACCGAGGAGCCGCGAAGCGGTTCAAGGTCACCGGCAGCGGCAAGATCCGTCGCCGGAAGGCCTTTCGGGCCCACCTGCTCGAGCACAAGCCCACCAAGCGCACCCGCCGGTTGGCGCGTGGCGCCGAAGTCACCGGTGGCGACAAGAAGCACGTCGAGCGCTTGCTCGGCCGCGCCTGAACCACCAGCTTTTCTGATCCACCTGCGTTTCTGATCTACCGCACCAACTGTTTCCGTTCCGTTCTCAACAAGGAGTTCCACCCATGGCACGCGTCAAGCGGGCAGTCCAGGGGAAGAAGCACCGTCGCGCGATTCTCGAGCGCGCCGAGGGTTACTCGGGGTCGCGCAGTCGTCACGTGCGTGCGGCCCACGAGCAGGTCATGCACTCGGGGAACTACGCGTTCCGTGACCGTCGGGCACGCAAGGGCGAGTTCCGCAAGCTCTGGATCATGCGTATCAACGCGGCGTGTCGCGAAGAGGGCATGAGCTACTCGCAGTTCATTGCGGGGATGAAGGCGGCGGAGATCGAAGTGGACCGCAAGGTCCTCGCTGATCTGGCCGTGCGCGAGCGCGAGGCTTTCAACGTCCTCGTGGTCGCCGCACGCTCCGCGCTCGACGCCGCGTAGCGCGTCGGGCGCGGTATGCCGGCTCAGGCACCGCTCTCCCACAAGCACCACGACGCGATCCGCCTGCGGGCGCTGCTTCGTGACGCCTCGGCGCGTCGCGAAGAGTGTGCTTTCGTCCTCGAAGGCCCGCGTGTGGTGGCCGACGCGTTGGCCCGCGGGGTCGAGTTCGAAGCCGTGTACCTCGGGCCCGGTGCTCGCCAGTCCTTCGCGTCGTTGGTGTCGCGCCTCGACGCCGCGGGAGTTCCGACCCGGGACTTGAAGGAAGGCGTCCTCGAGAAGATCGGGACGACGCGCACGCCCCAACCCGTCCTCGGGGTCGCGCCGACGCCGCCGATGGTTGCGGTCGACGCGATCGCTCCGGGCCTCGTCGTCGTGTGCGCAGGTGTTGCAGACCCGGGCAACCTCGGAACGATCATCCGATCCGCCGAAGGTGCCGGCGCCACCGCGATCATCGTGGCCGACGGTGTCGACCCCTGGAACCCGAAAGTGGTCCGTGGGTCAGCGGGCGCGGTCCTGGGAGTTCCGCTTGCGGTGGTCGACGACATCGCCGGTGCGTTGAGTGTTCTCCGGGGCAGAGGGTGGCGGGCCGTCGGAACCGACGCGGAAGCAACCGAGTCCTACACCGCCGTCGAGCTCGGAGGCTCGATTGCGTTGGTGCTGGGGAGTGAAGCCCACGGCCTGCCGGACGCCGTCGCCGCGGTGCTCGACGTCGTGGTGCAGATCGCGATGGCCGGTGAGATCGAGAGTCTCAACGTCGCCGTCGCCGCCAGCATCCTCATGTTCGAGTCCGCCCGCCAGTCCCGCACCTAACTCCGTTTTGGCGTCCTGTTGTGCTGCCAGACAGCACAACTGGACGCCAAAACGTTGGGAGTTACGCGTCGAGGAGGCGGCGGACTTTTCCAAGCGCGTCGTCGTGGTCGGCGCCGAGTTGACGGACGGCGAGCGCAAAGCGCTGCACCGCGGCATCGAGTTCCTCACGAATCTCACGGGTGGCGACTTTCGGCGGCGCCTCGGCGACCGTGGTTCCCTTGCGTCGCTTGCTGACGACGATGCCGTCGCGTTCCAACTCCTTGTAGGCGCGGGCCACCGTTCCCGGCGCCAACACGAGGTCGTTCGCCAGCTGTTGGATGGTGGGGAGTCGAGCTCCCGGTGCAAGGACACCGGCCCCGACCATCAGCGCGACCTGCGCGCGGATCTGCTCGTACGGCGGGCTGCCGGCCGACGGATCGACGACCACGTTCATACCCTGGCCTCCACGCCGGTGGGAGTGGTCTGCGGTCGACGCCACGCTTTGGCGGCACGACTCCATTCGACGAGTGCGCCGAGAAACGCGACGACCGTCACCCAGAAGCCGACGCCGAGAAGCGGGCCGACGCTGGGCGAGTCCAGTGTGAGTGGTTCGTCCCCGGTTCGTACGATCTTGGTGTGATCCGCTCCACCCGGCTCGGTCCACTCGATGCGATACCGGCGTGGATGCTCGACGACAAACGGTTCCGGGACCGCAAACATCGTCTCCGATGCCACGCGAAGCACAACGCGGCTGCCGACCCGAACCGTCGTGACGCTCTGGGTGGCAATGGCGCCGTACCCGACCAGGATGAGCCCGCACATGAGAACGCCGAGGGTCGCGTGGTGGATCCCGCGGAGCGCGCTGGCCCGAAGGGCGTCGTCGACCCGCACCGACTCGGCGTCGACGTCGGGTCGTCGGAGTTCGACCGTGCGCTGCTGGAACACGTGACCGACGGGGACGCTCAGAATCGTCGCGACGCCAGTCGCGAAGATCGCGATGATGGTCGAGTTGAGTGGCGCCGCGGCCGTGATCATGCCGATCACTGCGTATCCACCGACGATGACGGCTGACACCAGCTTGTACGTGTGCGCCCGACGCGGGAGATAGTCGCTCGCATCGCGTACGGCGAGCGACGCGACCCGCACCGTCGTCAGCGGCGCGCGGGCCCGTGGTTGGGCGATCGTGATGCCGAGCATCGTTCCGGCGAGCAGGCCGATACCGGCACCGGCGACCACGCCTCCGATGCCGAGGGATGCGCTGGCCGTGACGCCGCCCAGTACGCACCCGACGACCGCGCCCGCCACCCGTGATCGGCGGGTGAGCCGGAGGACCGCGTCGACGTGCTCGACATCCCTCGGCCGAGGATCGAGCTCATTGACCGCGAAGAATCGAGCGGTACGCGGCCGGTTGCCGATCAACGCAAAGAGTACGAGCGCCACAGGCACGAGCACCGTTGTCAGGACGATGAGTTCGGCCACACCGATGTTCATGTGGTGATGTTCGCGCTCAGGGCCAAATATATCAATACATTGGTTGAATAGAGTTCAGAAGCCCCGCCAAATGGGCCCAAGTGATGGGGGAGCGGTTCTCTACACTCCCTGGTACTCATGGACCTCTCGGAGCTGGACCTCGACGCGGCTCGGGCCGCGATAGCCGCCGCCGCAACGGCGGATGAGCTGGCGGAAGTGCGGAAGCGGTTCGTCGGCAAGAAGGGCGCCGTGGGTCGGGTCAAGGAGTCGATCAAGACCCTCGACGCGGCGGACCGACCCAAGGTCGGCCAGGCCGTCAATGCGTTCACCGCCGCGGTCGAGGAAGCCGTGACCGCTCGGGAGGCGGAACTCGGGCCGACCGGACCGACCGAACCGTCGCTCGACCTGACCCTCGGGAGTCACGGTCGTGGCCGCGGCCACTTACACCTCGTCACCCAGTGCCAGCGTGAACTCGAGGACGTGTTCGTGAGCCTCGGGTACCAAGTGGCCGAAGGCCCCGAGGTCGAGGACGACTGGCACAACTTCGAGGCACTGAACTTCCCGCCCGGCCATCCGGCACGCGCGATGCAGGACACGTTGTACGTGGATCTCGGTGAGCCCGAGCAAGTCTTGCTGCGCACCCACACCTCGCCGGTGCAGATCCGGCTGATGGAATCCCAGCCGCCGCCGATCTACGCGGTGATGCCCGGGCGCACGTACCGAAACGAGACCGTCGACGCGCGCCATTCCGCGGTCTTCCACCAGATCGAGGGCCTGGCGGTGGACCGCGGCCTCACGTTCGGCGACCTTGCGGGCACGCTCGAAACGTTCGTCAGCGCCTACTTCGGCAAGAAGCTGAAGTCTCGGTTGCTGCCGAGCTTCTTCCCCTTCACCGAACCGTCGGCCGAGTTCGCGATCACGTGTGTCTTCTGCGACGGCTCGGGCTGCCGCGTCTGTTCGAACACCGGATGGATCGAGCTCGGCGGCTGCGGGATGATCGATCCCAACGTGTTCCTCGCCGTCGGCATCGACCCCGAGGTCTACACCGGGTTCGCGTTCGGCTTCGGGCTCGAACGCATGCCGATGCTGCGGTACGGCGTGGAGCCCATCAAGACCTTCTTCGACAACGACGTTCGTTTCCTTTCCCGGTACTGACCGACACCGACGGGTACTGATCGCATGCGCGTTCCTCTTTCCTGGTTGCACGATTTCGTTCCGCTCGAAGCCGAGCCGCGCGCAATCGCGGAAGCGCTCGACCGGCTCGGGCTCGAAGTCGAGGCGCTCGATGCACCGGGCGCCGAGATCACCGGCGTCAAAGTCGCACGCATCCTCGAGGTCCGTCCGCATCCGAACGCGGACAAGCTCCAGCTCTGCGACATCGAGTTCGGCGACGGCACCACGACCGTCGTCTGCGGTGCGCCGAACGTGGTCAATGGAATGGTGGTGGCGTACGCGCCGAGCGGGGCGATGCTCCCGGGCGGGTTCAAGCTCGAGCAGCGCAAGATCCGCGGCGAGGTCTCGGACGGCATGTTGTGTTCGTCACGAGAGCTCGGACTGGGGGACGAGCACGACGGCATCCTCCCGCTGAACGCGCGGACCGAGCTCGGTACCGATGTGCGGGACGTGCTCGGGCTGCACGACGTGGTGTTCGATCTCTCGGTCACGCCGAACCGATCCGACGCGATGTCGATCATCGGCGTGGCGCGTGACCTCGCCGCGCACTTCGGGCTCCCACTCGATGTCCCGGACCCGTCGGTCGACGTCTCGGGCGACGCGGACATGATCTCGGTCGTCGTGGACGCGCCCGATCGCGCGCCCCGGTTCACCGCGCGCAGCATCGGCGTCGCCATGGGACCGTCGCCCGAGTGGATGCAACGCCGGCTCACCCTTGCGGGCATGCGTCCTATTTCCAACGTGGTCGACGTCACGAACTACGTGATGCTCGAGCGCGGGCAACCGTCGCACGCCTTCGACTTGGACCGTCTGCGCGGTCCCGGTCTCGTGGTCCGTCTCGCCAATGAGGGAGAGACCCTCACGACCCTCGACGACGTCCAACGAAAGCTGTTGCCGAGCGACTTGCTGATCTGCGACGCCGACCGCCGACCGCAGGCCATCGCCGGGATCATGGGTGGTGCCGAGGCCGAGGTGCATCACGGCACGACCGGCATCGTGTTGGAGGTCGCGTACTTCCGTCCGATGGGTATCTCGATGACGTCGAAGCGGCTCGGTCTGCGCTCGGAAGCGAGCGCTCGGTTCGAACGCGGCGTCGACCCGAATGGCGTGCTGCGTGCCTCGGACCGGGTCGTCCAACTCCTGACCGAGATCGCGGGCGCTTCCGTGGGTCCGCCGGCGATCGACGAGTATCCGAAACCGATTGAGCGGGAGCGGATCCGTGTTCGGCCTGCACGCGTCGCCGCGGTGCTCGGACTCCCACTCGACGGCACGCAGGTTCGCGAAGCGCTCCGGCCTCTGGGCATCGAGATCGCCGACATCGCCACGGTCGGTGAAGACCCGGACAACTTCACGGCCGTTGCTCCCACGTTCAGACCTGACCTGACCCGCGAGATCGACATCGTGGAGGAAGTCGGCCGGCGGATCGGGTTGGATTCGATTCCCCGGACGTTGCCGCATACCACCGAGCAAGGCGGTGGGCTCACTCCCCGCCAGCGCGCCCGTCGATTGGTGACCGATGTGATGGTCGGACTCGGACACTCCGAGGCCATGACCCTGCCGTTGATTGCCGAGGCCGACGTCACGCGATTGGGGCGCACGCTCGACGCAACGGTCCGAGCCACGAACGCGTTGAGTGCCGACGAGCCGATTCTGCGGCCGGCGATCCTGCCCGGCCTCCTCAAGTCCGTGGCGCACAACGCGAGTCACGGGCTCGCCGACGTTGCGCTGTTCGAGCTGGGTCACGTCTTCGCCGCGCCGCCGAAGGACCAGCTGCTGCCGGACGAGCGTGACCATCTCGCGTTCGTCATCAGCGGGACGGTGCGCCGCAGTCCCATCGAGCCCGACCGTCCCGTCGACGTCTACGACGCCACCGACGCCCTCAACGCGATCGTCGACGCGCTGGCACTCGGATCGGTACAGACGCGGGCAGAGGACACGGCCGGATTTCGTGCCGGACGTGCTGCCGCCATCGTGGTGGACGACGCTTCGATCGGGACCGTGGGTGAACTCGACCCGTCGATCCTCGACGCGTTCGGTGCCACCGGACCGGCGGTGGGGTTCGAGCTCGACCTCGGACCACTGCTCGCCGGATCTCGGCGTGACCAGGCGTTCACCGGCTTGTCCCACTATCCCGCCGCCGCCATGGACCTCGCGTTCGTGCTCGACGATTCCGTACCCGCCGCCGCCGTGTTGGCCACGATTCGCGCGGCTGGTGGGGAACTGTTGGAGGACGCTCGCGTGTTCGACGAGTTCCGGTCCGATGCGCTCGGTGCGGGCAAGCGGAGTCTCGCGATCGCGGTGCGGTTCCGGTCGCCCGACCGAACGCTCAAGGACGAGGAGATCACGAAAGTGCGCAACGCGTGCATCACCGCCGTCGCCAAGCGGCATGGCGGCGAGCTGCGTTCGTGACCGAGACGGGCTTTGTTCACACGGTGCGGCCGCGCTACGCCGAGGTGGATCAGCAGGGTGTCGTGTTCAACGCCCACTGGCTCACGTACTTCGATGAGGCCTGCACCCGATACTTCGGCCATCTCGGGTACGAGGCCGCCGAGGCGTTCTTCAAGGACTTCGACGTGATGCTCGTGAAAGCGGTCGTCGAGTGGAGCGGGCCCGCCGGTTTCGACGAGTTCGTATCCATCGCGGTCGCGCCGTCACGGATGGGGACGAAGTCGTTCGACCTGCGCTACGACGCGACCGTCAGCGACCGGCCCGTGTGTGTCGGGACGATCACCTACGTGTCGGTGGTCCCCGGTTCGCATGACTCCACGCCGATCCCCGACGAGCTGCGCGCTCGTCTGGACGCGGAGTTGGTCTGAGTCAAAGCGTCGTGTTCCCGACCGGCTTCGTCGGTGCGTGGAGGAACGCGAGGAGCAACTTCGAGAGATTCGCATTGTCGGCCTCGGGGATCCAGTGGGTCACGCCGTCGAGCACCTCGTAGTTGTACGGCGCGTCGACGTAGTTCTTCGTGAGGTCGGCGGCGTCGCGGCCGAGGCAACAGTCTGCGGTCCCGTAGACGAACAGCGTCGGCACCTTCACTGCTGGCGCATCGGTGCCGAGACCGGTGCGGAGATCGTTGGCGCGGTACCACGCCAACGCGGCGTTCATGGCTTTGGTCGTCCCGAGCACCTTCATGTATTCCGCGATGTCCCCGTCGGTGGCGGTATCTCCGAACGCGGCGCGGAAGAAGCCTTCGCTGGCGAGTCCGGCCGCCGCACCGGGTGCTGCGAAGGTGTTGATGTACCCCTTCTTCCGGGACTGTTCGCCGGCAGGTTTCTCGCTCGCCTTCGCGTACGCGGCCGGATGGGGGACTGACACCGCGGTGAGGCTGCGCAGACGATCGGGATGCGCGATCGCGGTCGCCCACGCCACGCCGGCGCCCCAATCGTGACCGACGAGATGGAACTTCCGAGCGTGAAAGCGGTCGGCGATCGCGATCGTGTCCGCCACCATGTGATCCATCGTGTACTGGTCATCCGTCGTGGGTCGGGCGCCGGGGGAGTAGCCGCGTTGGTCGGGTGCGACGACGTGATACCCGGCGCGCGCCAGCACCGGCATTTGCTTGCGCCATTCGTACGAGGATTGCGGAAACCCGTGCAGGAGGATGACGAGCTGCCCGTCGGCCGGTCCTGCGGTACGGGCGTCGAAGGTCAACCCGTTGGCACGGATGGTTGTGTTCGTGACCAGACCGGGAGTGGTGCTCGGGGTGGTTGGTGCGGCGACCTGCTTCTTGGTCGAGGCACACCCGCTGACACCGATGGCGACCGTCAGCAGTACGACGGCGATGACTCGGGCGCGGGGAGATGCCATTCGTCGGAGGCTACGAGGGCTGGCGTGGTCGGGGATGTGAGCCGGCCCGCAGGTGACGGGCCCGTCCGGCTTCAGCTCCGGGATCGCAGCACGGAGATCTCAGGCGACGGGTCGAAGCCATGCTCGACCAGCCAGCGGACCGCCAACAGGCTTCGCAACGGCCACCACGCGCGGATCACGTCGAGGTCGACGTCGGTGCCGTAGCCGGCGATGACGTCGACCAGGTGCTCCTCGTGTCCGAACGTCAGAATCGCGAGGTCGAACAGCGCGTCGCCCTGGCACGCGTCAGACCAGTCGATGACGCCAGTGACCTCGTCATCTTTGACAAAGACGTGGGCGACCTGCAGGTCGCCGTGCGTGAACACCGGAGTCCACGGTCGCAGCGCAGCCTCGCCGGCTCGGCGGCTGCGTGTGACCACGTCGACGGGAAGCACGTCGTTGGCGAGGAGCCATTCGCACTCACTGTCGAGTTGCGATGCGAACTTGTCGGGACTCCAACCGAGCCATGGTGGCAGCGGTGCGTCGTGCAGGGTTCGGGCGGTCGCACCCGCCGCGGCCCACGCTGCCGATGACTCGGTCGAGGGCTCGCCGAGGCGGCCGAGCGCGGTGCCCCGGAGGGCGGCCAGCGCGAGCACCGGCGGCTTTCGCCACAGGATCTCGGGGGTAGGTACCGGCGCCAAGTCCATCGCCTCCACTTCGACGTCGGTCTGCGTCTTATCCGCGTCGATCTTGAGGAACACGTCGCCGACGCGCAGAGTCGCGCGCTCGTGATGGGCGACAACGACCTCGACCTGTTCCACGGCAACCATCATCGCGGGAACGACCACCGACGGCGCCGGGTTTCTTTTCTGCGGCGCCGCGCCCGCTCGGCGTGCCGATGTCAGCTGGGTGGAATGTCAGGAAGATCGCACCCGAGAGTCAGCGTGGCTCCCGACGCATGAACCAGCACGATGTCGAGAGCACCGGGACCTCACTGACGAGTTCGAAACCGAGGCTGGTGTAGAAGCGCACGTTTTCGATCTTGTCCGTTTCGAGCCACGCGAGATCACCGCACTCGTCGATGTGATCACAGAGGATTCGCATCACGACATGACCGATTCCCATGCCTTGGAAGCCGGGTTCCACCGCAACGGGGCCCACATGCCAGTGGTCCTCCTCGAGATCGTTCGCAGCCGACACCGAGCCCACGCGCAGCAATCGATCCAGGTCAGAAGCTTCCGGTTTGGGATCCGACAGAATTCGCGACGCATGGGGGAGCCACTGACCAACACACGATGAGCCCGGCGCCGTTGCCGCCGCAACACCGAGCACACACCCGCCTCGGCGCGCCGCAACACCGACCGCGTCCTTCAACATGCCGAGGAAGACTCCGTGAAAGAGCTCAATCCGTGCCAGTGGGTCGTCGGACACCGCAATCGATGTTGGATTGTCACGGAGCGCTCGCGCCGCGACACCTGCCGCCTGCGACCGATCGTCATCGCCGTCGAGCCAACTTGTCTGCACTTCCACTCTTCGCCTCCTGCCGGCAAATATGGCGGCCGATGAACTCAAGTCCGACGGTGTCTGACCGAGCCCATCCCTGCGAACACAGCCTCACAGATCTGAGGCCGGACTGGAAGCAGTGCCACGCCTCTGTAGAAATGATGATCGGCACATCCTCTCGGCGTTGGGTGAACAAGGTGTCGCCGATTCGCCTCTCGGAGCTCCGTGGAGCAGTCTCCTGATTGGCCCAGTCGGGCACCGTCACATGCGTCGTTCGGAATGCGGAAAATCCTTGATATTCCTCAAGTTTCTGCTTGTGTTCGAACGTACGTTCTGGTATGATTCCGGTACCGGAAACCCACTCGCGCAGGCTTGGTGCTGGCGCGGTTTTGAGGACACTTCGATGGCCGAGTTCGACGCACCCGAAGACGACGAGTTCGACGAGTCGTTGATGGATCGGGCGCGGGTGATGGCCGCCGAGGTCGGCGACCCGTTCCTCGTCCTACGCGCCGCAGTCGAACTGTTCGCGGCCACACCGTCCGAGTCGCTCACCGATACGGGCCTGTCGGCGGATGTGATCCGGTTACGTCGCCAGATCGGCCGCCTCGAAGCAGTGTTCGGCGAATATGTCCTCGGATCGCATCGCCGTGGGCTGTGCGGTCACGACGCGATGCGGTCCACTCCGGCGTGGCTGGCCTGGCAGACCGGCCTTCATCGCGGGCAGGTCCGGCGGGCGATCGACACCGCGGACCTCGCCGAACTGTTACCAACCATGGGCCGAGCATGGCGGGACGGTCGGGTGTCGACGAACGCGATGGAAGCCATCGCCGCCGCACGCGTCGCCGGCCACGACGAGAAACTCGCCGCATGTGAGGAAGAGTTCTACGACCTCGCCCGCCGCGGTGACCACAAAGGTGTGCGCCGAGCCGCGGAAGCGTTCAAACACCTCGCCCGCGCCGACGGAACCATGCCAATCGAACCCGACGGTCTGCGCCTCTCGAAAGTGTTGAATGGTCGCTCCAACATTTCGGGGGAACTCTCGGGTGACGCGGCCGAGACCGTGACCACAGCGTTGAACACGTTCATGGACCCACCCGCAGAGACCGATGACCGCACCCCCGCCCAACGCCGAGCCGATGCCCTCGTCCGCATCTGTCAGATCGCCCTCCACCAAGGCGCGAAAGGTGTCCGAGCCGCCGCGAACGTCACCGTGACCGTCGACTGGGCCACCTTCACCCGCAGCAGCAGCAGTGGCAGTGGGCTCGGGGTCATGGACGGCCAATACACCGGCCCCATCGACCGGCGAGACATCGACCGGCTCCTCTGTGACAGCACGATCAGCCGAGTGATCATGGGTCCCGACTCCAAACCCCTCGACGTCGGACGCAGCCAACGCGCCTTCACCGACCCGCAACGCAACGCGATCATCGCCCGAGACCAAGGATGTGGATGGATCGGATGTGAAATCCCCGGCGGCTGGTGTGAAGTTCATCACCACACCCACTGGGAACACGGTGGGCCGACCTGCATCGAAAACGGATGTCTCCTCTGCCCCTACCACCACCGATTCCTCCACCGACATCCCGACTGGACCACCACCTTCCACAACCAGATCCTGCGTATCTACCGACCCGACGGCCGAGAACTCCTCCCCGCCTGGAACACCCTCGCCGCATAACACCACGCGCGCTGCAAATGGTCGACACCTGACGGTGGGAACTGCTGGACTCAGACGCTGTGCGCGAGACCCGACTGATTCTCACTTGCGGATTGCCGGGCGCGGGGAAGACCACGCTCGCACGGCAGCTCGCCGCAGAT
>JANYJV010000035.1 GCA_025361725.1 Acidimicrobiia bacterium
TCGCCGGCTTGTTCGGCCTTGACCGCGTCCATGCCGCCGACGCGGCGGGCCGCGGTGCGGCTCAGTGCTTCCTCGGAGTTGCTGACGAACTGATGCACCATGAAGTGATAACGCCACGACTCGCGCTGGCCCATCGTGTCCACCGTGTGGTTGATCGTGTCCTTGATGGCCGCGGCAGTGATGGGCGGGACGAGCGCGACGGATGCAGCCATCGAATTCGCTTCGGCGGCGAGTTCCGCACGCGCCACGACCCGGTTGACCAGACCGATGCGATGGGCTTCCTGCGCGTCCAGGGTGGTGGCGCACAACAAGAATTCCTTGGCGCGGCGAGGCCCCAGCTCCCACGGTTCGATGAGCAACTCGACGCCGACGCCACTCATGCGCGCGACGGGATTGGAGAACTGCGCGTCGTCGGCGGCGACGATCAGGTCGCACATCGCGGCGAGCATCAACCCTGCGGCGGAGCACACGCCCTGGACCGCGGCGATCGTGATCTTCGGGCAATCCCGGATGCGCACAAGTTTGTCCCAGTACATGGTCTGCTCGTGTTCGAGCTTGCCCTCGGGCGTCGACCGTTTCGCGGCCCAGTGCTCCTCACCCGCGAGGATCTCCTTGAGGTCGTGACCGGCGGAGAAGTGTTTGCCGTCGGCGCCGAGCACGATCACTCGCACCTCGGCGTCGGCCTCGGCTCGATCGAACGCGGCATCGAGTTCGGTGATGAGTTGGGAGCTCTGTGCGTTCGCGGCGGAGGGCCGCGCCAGCGTGATCGTGGCGATGGATTCGCCGCGCGCGTACCGGATCGTTTCGAATTCCTGCGAGGTGGTCACTCGGGAGGCGAATCTAGTGGCGCGTCATGCGCCGAGGAGGTTTGACGCTCGGGCCCAGGCGCCGGTCCGGGCCAGGTCGCCGTCGGTGCCTCGGAAGCCGGTCCACCACCCGCGGTCGGCGGCCCAGAGCGCAGACTCGACCCCGCGCGCCACACACCACGACGCGATCCTCGCGGGGTCGAGGCCGGTGATATCGGCGATAAGGCGGGTGCGGTCCGCGAGTTCGGTTGCGGCTGGCACCGTGACGGTCCAGTCGCCGACCTGGGTGAGCAGCGGCCACGGGTCCCACGCCAGGTCGCCGTGCACCGGCTTCGGGTCGATCGCGAGCCACCCGGGGGACATGTCCTCCTCCCCAGTCGTCGGGTCGTCATGGCTGAGGATGTTGCCGGGGTTGAGGTCACCGTGGGCGAGCCCCCGGTGCGCGGCATTTCGGGGCAGCGTCCTCAGCAGGTCGACGGCGTGCCGACACAGTCCGGCATCGATCACGATCGGTGCGGCGGGCAGCACGCGCTCGACCCGCTCGGCGGCGATCCCCGCGAGGCCGTCCGCCACCTCGACCAGATCCTGGAATGGCTCACCCGCAGGGACCGTCACCGCCGCCATCCGGCGCATCAGCCCACCGCCGACCGTGAGGTGGTCCACGATCGGGAGTTGCTCGGCTCGGAGGCTCGTTCCCGGCCGCAACCGGCGCAGCAGCAGCGCCCAGTCGTCGGCGTCGGCACCGAGCACCTCGACGGCGCCAGCACCGTGCCAGGCTCCGAGCGCGGCAGCCTCGTCACGCGCCTCGATGTGGGGGTAGGAGAGCTTGACGACCACTGCCTCCCCGGCGGCGGTCGTTGCGGGCGCCGTCCATCCCACCATTCCCGTCTCGAAGGGCTCGCCGAGGACCAAGCTCCATCGCTCGACGGCACGCGCCACACGGGCGGGGATGGACTCGAGCCACTCAGGTCCGCCATCTTCATCGACGATCGCTTGTCGCAAGCCGGTCGGTACCGTCACGGACACGTTGCCATTCTGGTGCAGGCGGAATGGAACGGCGCGGGCAAAGGTTCGCTGCCGCTGCACTAATCCCCGGAAGTCGCGGCGGGCTTGGGTTCGCGCGGCAGGCCCAGCGTGCGTTCACCGATCACGTTGCGCTGGATCTCGTTCGTGCCCGCCCAGATCGAGCTGGCCTGGTAGTAGAGCCACGACCGCTGCCACCGACCGTCGCCGGGATTGTGGGACGCGCCACTCCACAGGGGCGCAGCAGGTCCGAGGACGGCCATAACCGTGTCATGGAGCCGCTTGCTCATCTCGGACCACCACAGCTTGTTGATGGCGCCGACGGGTCCTGGCTCGAGGCCTTTCGCCGTGCGCGACACCGATCGCCAGTTGTGGAGTCGGAAGAGTTGGAGTTCGGTGTAGGCCTGCGCCAACCGATCCGCGATCCGGGGGTCGTCCCACGTCCCGTTTTCGCGTGCCAACACCAACAGCTCGTCGAGCAGTTGCGTGTGGATCACGAGCTGACGTGGGTTCACGCCGCGTTCGTGAGTCAGGGTGGAGTTGGCGATCCCCCACCCTCCGTGTTCCGGTCCGATGAGCTGGTCTTCGGGGACGAAGACGTCGTCGAAGAACACCTCGTTGAACTCGCACTCGTCCGTGATCTGGCGGAGTGGCCGCACCTCGACACCCGGACTGTTCATCGCCACGACGAGGTATGAGATGCCGGCATGGGGACGGGCATCGGGATCGGTGCGCGCGAGACACACACCCCAATCGGCGAACTGCGCGTAGCTCGTCCATACCTTCTGTCCCGAGACCGACCAACCACCGTCGACGCGAACCGCGCGGGTCGTGAGCGAACTGAGGTCACTGCCGGCGCCCGGCTCGCTGAACAGCTGACACCAGATCTCCTCGGCCGACAGGATGCGTGGCAACCACCGAACGCGCTGGTCCGGCGTTCCGTGCGCGAGCAGTGTCGGGCCGACGAGGTTGACGCCGATCCGGCCGACGAGTTCCGGTGCGCGGGCGCGCGCCAGTTCCTCGGTGACGATGTAGTGCCCGATCGGACCAGCGGTCCGGCCGCCGTATTCCTCCGGCCAGGCCACGCCGACCCACCGATCGGCGGCCAACCGCTGCTGCCACGAGCGGCCGAATGCAACCTCATCCGCAAGGTCGTCGAACCGAGGCGGAAATCCCTTGCCGTACTCCCAGGCCAGATTGGCACGAAGCCATTCCCGACACTCGTGTCGAAGGCGCTTCTCCGCTTCGGTCGGGGTCAGGTCCACGGCGGGCCACCCTACGGCAACCCCTGGTGCGACGAGCCGGATGTTCCAGACTCAAGTGCGGCAGCAACGCGTCCGATGCAGGGTGGCATGACGGCAGCCCGGCGAGTTCGACGCGAGGCGCAGGCCGAACGCGGCTTCACGCTCGTCGAGGTGTTGCTCGTCACTGCCGTCATCGGTGTCCTGCTCTCGATAGCGATTCCTGCGTTCCTCGGTGCGAAGGGTCACGCTCAGGACCGGAGTGCGCAGGCGAGCCTGCGGATCGCCATCACCAACGCCAAAGCGCTTTACGCCGACAGTGAATCCTTCGCCAAGGTCACCGTGGCCATGTTGGGTACTGCGGAGCCGAGTCTGCGGTTCACGAGTTCACCATCGACGGGTCCGAACTTCGTCTCCGTTCACTCGGGCGATGGAGGCATCGCGCTCGCCGCGCAGTCGAGGTCCGGCGTCTGTCGTCGGCGACTCTGCGAACGCGGCGGGCACGGTGTTCAGGAACCTGGGCTCCGCGTCGTGTGATCCCTCGTCGATCTCTAGCCTCCCGAACACCGTCCCGACCGATGACCGCGCCGTTCCCGGAGGTGACTGGGCGAAGGCCTGGTAGGCGCTGTCTCGTCGCCTACCGCTCGTCGATTGGCACGTAGCGGGTCTCGGTTGCTCCGGTGTAGATCTGCCGGGGCCGGCCGATCTTGGTCTTCGGGCTCTCCATCATTTCCTTCCAGTGCGCGATCCAGCCGGGCAGACGGCCCATCGCGAAGAGCACGGTGAACATCTTCGTGGGGAAACCCATGGCGCGGTAGATGAGGCCCGAATAGAAGTCGACGTTCGGGTAGAGCTTCCGATCGACGAAGTACGGGTCCGTGAGCGCAACTTCTTCGAGCCGGCGAGCGAGATCGAGTAACTCGTCGTGGCCGCCGAGTTCACCGATGACGCGTTCGGCGGTGGCCGCGAGAATCTTGGCGCGCGGGTCGTAGTTCTTGTACACGCGGTGCCCGAAGCCCGAGAGTTTGAACTTCGAGTCCGGGTCCTTGGCCATGCGTACGTAGCTGTCGATGTCGCCACCGTCACGGCGCATGCCTTCGAGCATCTCGAGGACGGCTTGGTTCGCGCCTCCGTGCAGCGGTCCCCACAGCGCGTTGATACCCGCGGCGACACTGGCGAAGAGGTTGGCGTCGGACGAACCGACCATCCGCACGGTCGACGTCGAACAGTTCTGTTCGTGGTCGGCGTGCAGGATGAAGAGTTGCTTGAGCGCGTGCACGGTGGTCGGTGAAACCTCGTAGCGCTCCGACGGCACCGCGAAGGTCATCGTGAGGAAGTTCTCGATGAGATCCAACTCGTTGTCTGGGTACAAGAACGGTTGGCCGATCGACTTCTTGTACGAGTACGCCGCGATCGTCGGGATCTTCGCCATTAGTCGCAGGATCGAGAGCTGCACCTGATCCGCGTCATGCGGGTCGTCGCTGTCTTGGTAGAAGGTGGAGAGGGCGCTCACCACGCTGGACAGCACGGCCATGGGATGCGCGTCCTTCGGGAAACCACCGAAGAACCCGCGCATGTCCTCATGGAGCAGGGTGTGGCGACGGATGCCGAACCGCCACTCGTCGAGTTCTTCGTTGGTTGGCAGGTGGCCGTAGATGAGCAGGTACGACGTCTCGAGGAAGCTCGGCGCGTCGCGCTCGACCAACTCCTCGATCGGGATGCCTCGGTACCGCAAGATGCCCTGGTCGCCGTCGATGAACGTGATCGCCGACTCGGTGGCGCCGGTGTTCACGTACCCGTAGTCCAGGGTGATGACCCCGGTCTGCGCCCGCAGCTTGGCGATGTCCACGCCGACTTCGTTCTCGGTGCCCCGCACGACAGGGAGCTCCACTTCGGTGTCGCCGTGGCGGAAGTAGGCAGGGGTCTCTTCGGTCACAGATGCTCCTCGGCGGGTTTCGTCGTCGTCGTTGCAATCTATCGAGCGCGCGATTGACCGGGCCGAACCGCGCGCGGGTCCGTGACCGCTAGCGTCGCCCGCGGATGGATTTCGACCTCTCGCCGGACCAGGCCGCCTTGGCGGAGGCGGCTCGGTCCTTCCTGACCGACCAATGTCCGACGACTCGGGTGCGCGCGATTCACGAGTCCGGATCCGGTTGGGACCGCCAACTCTGGTCGGCGATGGTCGAGTTGGGCTGGCTTGGCGTTGCGGTGCCGGAGTCCGACGGAGGGCTCGGCCTCGGACTGGTCGAACTTGCGGTGTTGGTAGAGGTGGCGGCGCGCCACGTTGTTCCGGTGCCGTTCGGTCCCACTGTGGTCGCCATCGAGATCGCTCGTACGGCGGGCGCCCAGGACCTCGTGGGCCGCTTGCTCGGCGGCGCGACCGCATGCGTGGCGTGGTCCTCGGACCGTTCGTCGATGCGTGCCGATGGCGACCGCTTGACCGGGCGGTCGGACCCGGTGCCCTTCGGGCCGACGGCCGACCTGGCGTTGGTGATCGCCCAAGGCGAGAGGTCAGATCTCGGTGTGTTCGTGGTCGAACTGACCGACGACATCCGACCGGTGGTCGAACCGGCGATGGACCTCACGCGACCCGTCGGCTGGCTCGACCTCGATGATGTTCCGGCGCGGCGCCTCGGGGGCACCGAGTTGGCCCGGAGGTTGACGGACGTCGGGGCCATGACGAGCGCGGTGGAGCTGCTCGGAACGGGTTCGGTCGCTCTGGAACTCGCCGTCCAGTACGCCAAGGACAGGGTGCAGTTCGGCCGACCCGTCGGTTCCTTCCAAGCCGTCAAGCATCGCTGCGCGGACATGCTCGTCGACGTCGAAGGCATTCGGTCCAGCGCGTACTGGGCTGCGTGGTGTTTGAGTGTCGACGACCCGGATCCTTCGGTGGCCGCGTCCACCGCCAAGGTCTGGGCCGGTGACGCATCGAAGCGCGTCATGGCCGGCGCGCTCCAAGTCCACGGTGGCATCGGGTTCACCTGGGAACACGATCTGCATGTGTTCATGAAGCGGGCGCAGCTGGACCAGCTGAACTTCGGGGATTCGGTGTGGCACCGAGTGCGGCTTGGGGAACTCCTTCGAACCAAGGTCGACGCGGGAGAGAGCGTGTTGTGAGTGTCACGGATGGCTGAGGACCTGGTCGAGCTGGTCGAGATCGGTGACCTCGACGAGCTGATTCGGGCCACCGACCGGTTGTGCGACGCGCGTGAGTGGAGCGCGTTGCTCGAGCTCCGAGATCGGTGCCGGGCGGCGGTGGAACGGGGTAAGCAGTTGTGGCCGGCGGCGAACCACGTCGAGTACCGCCTCGCGCTCGAGGCTCCGAGTTCGTACTCGGCGCGCATGCTCACGGACGTCGCGGGAGACTTCGGACTCGGTCCGCTCGCAGAAGTCGCGGCGGCCGCCCATGCGTGGGGTGACCTCGCTCCGCATGCGCCGGCGACGCCGACGGCCTCGATGTGTCTGCACGAACGCGTGCTGCGGGGCGAGGATCTGACCGGCGTCGAACTACCAGGCCCCGATCCGCTCGAACTGCCTCGGTGTCTCGAACCATTTGAGCCGACCTACCCCTTGGCGAACTACCGCACGGATGCGGCGGAGTTCCCGTCACCACCAACCGGGCCAACGGGCGCGGCCACCGAGGTGTCGGCCGGGGCAACACCGCTCGCGCGCAACGGCGTGGTGCGCACCCTGCGCGATCTCGTCCATCCGTGGACGGCAGAAGGTGATGCAACCGCGGTGGCGGTGGCCGGTGACGTGCGGGCGGCGATCGGCGCGCTCGACGGGCCTGAGGTTCGGCTGGCCGAGGTGGAGCTGAGTACGGCGCTGGCGTGGCTCGGGTGGGCGGGCGCGAGCGGCGGCGCCCACGGACGACGGCGAGGCGCCGCCGCCGGCCGGCTCGATACCTGGATGGTGCTCAGCGAGCTGGCCGACCTCGGTGAGGAGTGGCCGCCGAACTCCCACGAGCTGGGCGCCCACGCCGAAGCCTTGCGGTGGTTCCTCTGGGACGCCGTGGGGATCGGGTCGACGGGTTGGACGTTGCGGATTGCGGTCGAGGACTCGGACCGGAACCTCGCGTACGCGCTATCGGCCTTCGACCCCAGCTGACTCGGCGGCGGTCGCTCGGAGTGCGGCCCGGTCGACCTTGCCGGCCGGCAGCGTCGGCAAGCGCTGCACGTGCTCGATGCGTTCGGGGGTCTTGAATCGCGCCACCCCCTGGGTCTCGAACCAACCTCGACACGCGTCGAGGTCGAAGGACGGGTCGCCGACGACGAACACGCAGACCTGCTCACCGAGGTGGGCGTCGGGGGTGGCAACCGCAACTGCTTCCCGTACCGCGGGATGCGCTTCGACGATCCGTTCGATCTCGGCCGCGCTGATGTTCTCGCCGCCGCGGATGATCACGTCCTTCTTGCGGCCGACGATCGTGAGCCAACCGTCGTCGAGCGTGGCGAGATCGCCGGTGTGGAACCAGCCGTTCGTGACCGCCGCGCGCGTCTGGTCGGCGTCGAGATACCCGGCGAAGAGCTCGGGACCTTGAACGACGAGCTCGCCGTCGTCGGCAATCCGCAGGGTCGCACCATCGACGACACGGCCGTCCGTGTCGCGCGCTCGGCTCGCCGGATCCCGCGCAGTGGACGTCGTGAGCGTCGGGGCCTCCGTGGAACCATAGGAACGTTTGACGGTTGCGCCGAGTCGAACGGTGGCGTCGTCGACGAACGCGGAGGTCACGCCGGCGCCGCCCGAGGACACGAGTCGGAGTGACGCCACTCGCGTTGGGTTGAAATCCGCAGATCCCATCAGGCCGACGAAGAACGTCGGCGGACCGATCATGAAGGTGATGTGTTCCTGCTCGATGACGTCGAGTGCGACTTCGGGATTCCATCGCTCCATCAGGACCGCTCGCATGCCCGCGGCGGCGGGCACGAGGACGCCGTTCAGGAGCCCGGAGATGTGCGCGAGCGGCGCGGGCATCAGCACGGCATCGTCCGGTCCCAAACCGTGGGTGTGCGCCATGGTCGTGGCCTTGTGGACGAGTCCGCGATGGGTATGCAACACCCCCTTCGGCTCGCCCTCGGAGCCGCCGGTCCAGAGGATCGCGGCGATGTCGGATCCGCGTGCGTGCACCGCCGGGTACGCGTCTCCCGATTGCCAAGCCGCGACTTGGGTCTTGATCTCGTCGCTCGCGAGGAACAGTTTGGGATCGAGCGTGCGGATGAGCCGGTCGGCTTCGGCCGTCCCGGCCTGGTGATGGAGCGGCGCCGCGATGGCGCCGAGCTGCCAGCAGGCCCGCAAGAGCGCCGGGACCTCAGGCCAGTTCGACGCCTGCCACGCGACGACGTCACCGCGTCTGACGCCCGCGGCGCGCAGTCCCTCTGCAACCGCCGGTTCGGTACCGACCATGGCCGGCAACGGCGGGACGTCCCACGGGCCGCCCGGAACGCGATACTGCGCGGCGCGTGGGTGTCGATACGTGGGTCGGATCCTCACCGCATCAGCGGGGTGTGGATTTCCACGCGTGCCCGCTCGGGGTTGCTCCGCGCAACAGGTTGGTGCCGATGAAGTTCCTCTGGATCTCGACGGTCCCCGCGCCGATGCACAGCCCGCGAATGTCCCGATAGACGCGTTCGACGGGATACTCGCGGGAGTACCCGTAGCCGCCGAGCAGCTGGATCGCTTCGTCGCACACGAACTTCGCGGCGAGGTTCGCGGCGGTCTTGGCCATCGCGGTTTCGAGTGGTGGGGGAGTTCCGTGCGCACCGGCGAGATGGACCGCGCGCTTCAGCAACAACCGAGCGCCTTCGAGCTGCGTGGCCATGTCCGCGATCTTCCATTGGAGACCTTGAAGGTCGGCGAGCGGTCGACCGCCGATCACCCGATCGTTCATGTACGTGATCGCGTATTCGAGCGCGCCCTGCGCGGCGCCCACGCACATCGCCGCGTTGCCGCAACGCTCGTGATTGATGTGCCCGATCAAGGTTCGGAAGGCCTCGTTCGAGGCGGCATCTCCGGCGAGCAACACGTCGCCCGGCTCGATCCGCACGTCGTCGAAGGCAAGCTCGGCTTCGCTCGTCGCGCGCAGGCCCATCTTCTCGTGGGTCCCGGCGATGCTCACGCCGTCGGCTTCGAGGTCGACGATGACCGCGCCGATGCCCTTCGTGCCCTCACTGCCCGGGAAACGACACCACACGAGACACCCACGGGACTTGTGTCCGCCGGTCACGTAGTTCTTGTACGCGTTGAGCCGGTAGCCGTCGCCGTCGGGAGTGAGTCGGGCCCGCATGTGACCGACCGCCGATCCCGCCTCGGTTTCGGAGATGCCGATGCAGAACAAGGCGTCGCCCGCCGCGGCCATCGGCAGCCACCGCTGCTTCATCGCGTCCGAGCCGAGGTGTTCGATGGCACGCGGCGGTCCGTTGAAGGTCAGCTGGGCGAGGATCGCGCTCGATACGTCGGCCCGCGCGAGTTCTTCCAGGACGATGGCGGCTTCGATGTCACCGAGGCCCATCCCGCCGTACTGCTCGCCGATGGTGATTCCGAACAGGTCGGCGGCGCGGATGGCGTCCCACGACCCTTGCGGGAACTCCTCGGTCTCGTCGCCGTGGCGGGCCATCGGCGCGAGTGAGCGCTCCGCGACGCCGCGTGCGAGCTGGCGCAGCGCCTGCTGGTCGTCGGTTTCAGCGAACGGGTCGACTCCGATGGACGGCACCATCCCCTCGCTCGTGGCCCTTCGGGCCGGGCCGCTCGGGCCACGCTCCGCCCGCGCCGATGCGGTTTCGTGGTGTGGTGGGGCGTCGCTCACGGGCGCACGTTACCGGTCTTCGGACTTCCGCAGCCCGAGCCGAGCCTCCGGCCGCGGCCCGGCCATCCGACGCCCCCAAGACCCAAGCGTTTGTCGTCGCAGGCCGCTCTGGGCGGTTCTGGACGACAATCGCTGGGCAGATGCCCTGGGCCGGAGCGTCCCGACGGGCACGCGCTTTTCGACCACGGAGCGGACGAGCTACAGGGACGGTTCTATGCTCCGGTTGGCGGAGTTGGTCATGCAGGGTGGCGTAGAGGTTGGGATGCGTGAAGATGCGACACGAGCAGACGGGCGAGACCCTCGTCGAGATCCTCGTGTCGTCCACGCTGCTCGGCATCATCGGCATCGGCATCATCGGGGCCATCGCCTCGGTCCTGATCAGTACCGACGTCGATCGCAAGGCATCCCAGTCCGAGGTCATCATCAACTCCTTCGCCGCCGCGGTCCAAAGAGCGCCGTTCCAGACGTGTGGTTCGCCGGGTGCTTACAACGGAGCGTTCACGGCACCACCTTCGTTTGACGCCACGGTCACAGAAGTCACGTACTGGGACGGAACCAAGCCCACCGTCGTCCCCACCGTGACTCCTCCGCCATCTCAGTCCTCGGCGCTCAACTTCGGGGCGTGTTCAGGCGGCACCGATCACGGTCTCCAGCAGATCAAGCTCGAAGTGACCCGGCGCGGAAGTAGCCGGCTGGGTCGGTCCGAGCTGACGATCGTCAAGCGGGAACCGTGATCTGCCTACACGTCGGTGAGCGCGCCGTGAAGGGCCGTCGCACTGCACTCGTCGCTCCGGACGCGGACGGATTCACGTTGGTCGAACTCCTCGTCGCGATCACGCTGCTCGGCATCATCATGGTGGCGATTGGCGCCATGATCACCACCGCGTTCCGCACCACGACGATCGTGAGCGCTCGCCTCGAGGCGTCGCGCGCACCCAAGCTCGTGTCCACGTATTGGGTCCCCGACGTCGAAGGCGCGAAGACGATCACGCCGGGTGCCGGCGGGTGTGGAGGCACGGGTGGCACTCCCTTGGTGACGTTCCAGTGGGACAAGCAGCCTGACGTGGGCATGACCACACCGACGAATCCCGTGCCGATCCCCGCCGCGGTGTCCGGCACGTCGACCTGGACGCTGGTCACGCGCGGTACCCGGACCCAGGTCGTCCGCACCGAGTGTGCCAACGGAACCGTGACCAGGACCGCGAACGTGGTGCCGGACGTCGGCGCCGATTCGGTGCAAGTGAGTCCGGACGGGACCTCGATCACGGTCAACGTCCCGGACCGCAACGAACCGAACAAGCAGTTCCACTTCTCAGTGGACGGCACTCAGGTGGCGAAGTGATGAGCGTTCGCCGCACCGCGCGTCGCGAGTCCGGCGCCAGCCTCATTCTGGTGCTGGTCGCGCTTAGCGTGTTTGGCCTGCTGGTTCCGGTGTTGGGCCAGTTCGGTTCGGCCAACGGTGTCTCCGGGTACATCGTGAAGGGTCTGCGCTTCGATCGCTACGCCGCGGACAACGGCGTGCAGAGTGCGATCGCTTTGGCACAGACCGACCGCACTATGGGCCGGGCCTACGTGCCCTGCCCGCAGGTCACGTCGACCATGAACGCCGGTTCCACCGCGTTCAAACGCGACGTCACCGTGAAGTGTAAGGGCTTCGCTACCAGCGGCGACCCGCTCGCCAGCCCGGACATGCCCACCTACGCCGTTCTTGCGCTCGATCCGAACGGGTCCCACAGCCTCGCCATCGACAGCTCCGGTGGACTCAAGACCTCGGGTCCATGGTGGGCGAACGGCGATCCCGGTCAGACCAGTGCCGACATCCACCGCGTGCGCATCGACGCAACGACGGACCTGTTCGGCGCAACCGGACAGTGCCGGCCCGCCGGGTCGCCGCCGGCACAGATCTTCGCCGCCCCGCTGCGGTGCGGCACTGGTGATCCGAATCGTCCTGATCCGCAGTACCCGTCGTCGGTGGGCACGATCGGCGATGTTCCGGTGCGGAGCCTTGCGTACGACCCGGTGGATGGTGATCCCTGCAGCGCAATCCCGGCCAGCCGCGTCCTGACGCTTGCGCCGGGCTACTACTGGGACGGCGCCGGACTCGACAAGATCGGGCAGGGGCTCTGCGGGTCGGTTGTCTTGTGGCTCCAGCCGGGCAAGTTCTATTTCGACTTCGACTTTTATGACAAACAGGCCGCGGACCGGCAATGGACGATCGGGAGCCGTGGGTCCAACGCAAAGGTTGCTCTGGTGGGAGGCGAACCCTCGGGCTGGAGTCCCGCCGATGGCGTCGACGCGATCTGGAATCGTGTGTCAACCGACAACGCGGCGGCGTCCGGGGGAGCATGCAACACGAACCTATCTGGAGTCGAGATGGTCTTCGGACGCTCCGCTCATCTCGGCCTCGCGGGCGACGGTCGCGCCGAGGTGTGCCCCTACTTCAGCGGATCCAGCCAACGTCTTGCGATCGTCGGCCGGGACAGCGGGGGATCAAACCCGACTCTGCCCGTCCCAGACTCGTTCCCCACCGACGCGGTCCCGACCGGATCACAGTTCGATTGGCCCGCCGCCTTCAAGCCGAACAGCCTGAACGGGGTCGACTGCACGAACAGCGGCTGCGATCCGAATCTGTTCATGGAAGGAACACTCACGGGCCGGCGCAACACTGCGTCCGTGACAATGTCGATTCCGAACAATCTCCCGGTCGGGGAGCGTCTCGACGAACTGAAATTGAAAATCGTGCATCGCGAGCCTCGTTCGGGCGACAGCGCCGAGCGTGACGATTCGGTTTCTGTGACGCTGACTACCCCAACGCCCGGAGTCCAGTGCGCTGGCAACCTGACCCTGAATGATCGATGGCACCCGGACACGATCACGTGCGTGCTCGATCCACGACGTGGCCCCATCTCTGCGCTCACGCCCCTCTCTCTGCGGCTCGATCTCCGGAATGGCAACGGCAACGGCAATGGCAACGGCGAAAACGACAATGCGGATCTACAGTTCCAAGTGGACCAAGCCGCCGTCACAGGGAAGACCACGGCACCGTCGCTGCGGGGAGCGAGCGACTGCGTCAGCAGCGGCCGATGCGATTTACTCGCGGTGGACGGCGGAACCGGGAACTCGGGGCTGTTCGTCTGGGGAACGGTCTACGCGCCGAACGGCAAGGTGAGCGCGGATTTCGGAGGCCGGACCAATTTCGCGTTGAAGCGCGGTGTTGTTGTGCGCTCGCTGACATTGACCAATCTCCCGCCGGTGACGGGACGAGCGCCGTTCATTCCGGTGTCGCTGCCGAACGGTGGGAAGTACACCGACCGCATCGTCGAGTTCGAAGCCCAGGTGGACACGAAGGCGAAGCTGCGCGCCCGCGTCGAGTTCCCCGATCCCGTCGCCACTCCCGCGGGCAAACCAAAGATCACCGTGTGGGACACCCACCCCTGACGGTTCACCCAGGGAGCGATTGTCGTTTGAGCCCTCCAAAGGGCGTGGAGGGCTCAAACGCGGTGGGTGATGCCCGGCGGTGTCGCGCCGCAGGGAGCGATTGTCGTTTGGGTCCTCCCAAGGGTGTAGAGGGCGACAAACGCGGGGGTGTCAGTCGTCGCGGTCCGGGGCGAGGTCGTCGGCGGTGACGACGAGATCCCAGCGGTCGAGACAGTCTTCGCACCGGTAGGTCGCGATGTCGTCTTCTTCGTACGGCGTCTCGGGGTCAGCCGGTTGCACCAGGTGCGCCCGGCCGCCGCAGTCCACACACACGATCACCGGAGCGGGACCGAACGTCATGTGCGGCTCAGGTCGAGACGACGGTGCCCGTAGCCGTCATCTGCAACGAGCACGCTTGGTCGAGCCCCAGCACCTGCATGAACCGACCCATCGCCAGGTACTTCGCGATCACCAGCGTGAGTTCCACCACCTCACCCGGATCGAACTGCTCGTTGAGGCGCGCCATGAACGCGTCGTCGATGCGCGCGGAGTCCGTGCAGAACCGGGCCGCGTATTCGATGGCGACGGACTCGGCGGGGGAGAAGCGTGGGTCCGCGGGATCGGTGACCGCCGCAAGATCTTCGTCGGTCACGCCGGCCTCGACGGCCATCGGCGTACGCCAGCCGAGACACACCGTGCACTCGTTGATCATGGCGACGCGCATCCGGACGAGCTCGTGCAGTCGCCAATCCAGTGTGCTGTTCCACACCGCCTGGTCGAACCCACCGACGGCCGACGCGAACGTGGGCCGCAGCGAGAGTGCGGAGATGACCTCGAGGTGGTCGGCTGGTTGAAGTGGGAGACGCGCCATGGCCTGCAGCGTAAACGCGTCGACGCCTACCGGGGTGCGGTGAGCGGCCAGGGGCGTGCTTGCTCGACCATCTGCGCGAGTTCGAGCAGCAGCGGTTCCTCGTGGTGGCGACCCAAGACCTGGAGGCCGACGGGCAATCCGCGCACGAGTCCGGCCGGAATCTGCATCGACGGGTTCCCGAAAATGTTGGACGGAATCGTCAACGCACCGTTGTTGCCCGGCCCCACGTTCACGCCGTTCACGACGTCCGGCAGCGGGCCCTTCACGCCGAACGCCACGTTCGGGTTGGTGGATGCGAACACGAAGTCGACCTCGTCGAAGATCGCAGCCATCGTCTCGTTCATGCGCACCCGCTGCGCCTCGATGCGCGCCCGTGCCTCGATGTTGTACATCTCACCGACCACCTGCATGCCGAACCCGATCTCGGGTGTCAGGTCGGCGGCGCAGTCCGGATAGCGATCCCCGAGCCGCATCACGATTTCGCTGAGCCCCGAGAGGGCCCATTCGTAGGAAAGCTCCGGCGTCTTGACCGGCACGTCGACCAGTTCGAGACCGGCGTCTTCCGCCAACGCACGCGCCGCGATGTCCACGGCGGCAGCGACTTCGTCGTCGACGAACGCGCTTCCGAGGTCCAGCGCGATGACCGCCTTCTTACCGCGCAGCGCGTCACGCAATGTGCCGAGTCCTGCTTCCCACCCGTCGACGCGTGGCAGTGAGTACGGGTCGCGATGGTCGAAGCCGTTGGCGACGTCGAAGAAGCGCGCAATGTCCCTGACCGAGCGGCTGAGACACCCGCTCACCGCAGTGAGCGAAGCCATCACCATCTCCGGACCCTTCGGGATGCGGCCGTAGGTGGCCTTCAAACCAGGGAGACCAGTGAAGCCGGCCGGGATTCGGATCGACCCGCCGCCGTCACCACCGGTGGCGAGGGTGATGAGCCCACCGGCCACTGCCGCGGCGCTCCCGCCCGACGAACCGCCGGGGGTGTGTTCGCGGTTCCACGGATTCTTGGTGGCGCCGTTGAGCCGGGTGTAGGTGAGGTTCACGCCACCGAACTCGGATGCGGTGGTGAGCCCGACGGGAATTGCACCGGCTTCTCGCAACCGAGCGACCTTGGTGGAATCAAACTGGGCGATCTCGTCCTTGAGTGGCACGGACGCTTCCGTCGCCGGCCAGCCGTGCACGTGATCGAGCTCTTTGATTCCGATCGGCACGCCGCCGAAGGGCTGGGTCACGTCCACATTGGCTGCGGCCTTGCGCGCGGCGTCCGAATCGAGGTGGGAAAACGCGTTGATGTCCGAAGCGTCGATCGCGGCGAGGGTCGCGTCGAGCTCTTCGAGCGGTGTGCGCTCGCCGCTCCGAAAGGCTTCGACGAGCGAAACCGCATCTCCATCCCAGGGTGCATCAGTCATGGCGGGAGACTAGGTGGCGGTGGTGGACGAACGGAATTGCGCCTCCGTGACCGTCGGACGTGGTCAGGGCCAGAACCTACGAGGCCACCTTCACTCCGATGCCGATCTGCGGGAGGAGCCATCGGGCCACGAGGCGCGCCGACGGACCTCGGTAGTGAACCCCGTCCTTGCGCATCTCAACGCCGTCGATCGTGGTGTGGCATTGCGATATGGACGGGCATACGTAGGCGGCGAGGTCGACGAAACCGACTGCGGGATGAGCGACTGCGAACGAGCGCGTGAGGGCGTTCTTGCAGTCGGTCTGGCGGCGAGAGTCTTCGGTTGCGCCGAGCAATGTGGAGTAGGCCGCGGTGGTCATGACAATGCGCGCGCCGCGCGCGGAGAGCACGCCGGTGGCGGAGGTGAGCGTGTCCAAATACCAGTCTCGGTATCCCGGATCGCACGCGGCCACCCACGTGCCGTGATGGAGCAGCTGGATCGCGCCGCTGTCGTTGAAAACCATCAGCACGACATCAGGCACGAACTCCCGAACTTTGGATGCCCAGTCGTGATCGCATGGGGTGGAGGCAGTGCCGTCTCCGAACGACTCGAAGCGGAACCGAGCGCCGAAGGGATTGACGCACGCGACGAGGGCGGCGTTCAGGGTCACCATCGGAGGCGTGACCGCCAGCTTCGAAAAGCCTTCGCCGGCGAGGAAGTATCCGACCGAGTTGCCCACGACCATGAGGCGCTTTGTATCGGCGTGCGTGTGGGCGCGGCGCGCGCCCGCCGTGGGGTCGGTGATACCGGCGCCCGCGAATGAGATCGGGGCGACGTAGCCCGTTGCGGCGACCACGGTGATGGCCGCAACGACTCCGACGGCGACGGGTGTGAGCCAGCGCAGCGTCGGTGTCGAGAGCGCACCGCGACGGATCGGTCGTTCGACGAGAACGAACGAAGCGATTGCGATCGGCATCGTCACTGCGAGTCGCACCGCGAGGAGTCGCCATCCGTCCTGGCCGACCCGGTCGGCGTTGAGCCAGAGGTAGATGGGCCAGTGCCAGAGGTAGACGCCGTAGCTGATGGCTCCCAGGCCGACGAACGGACGGAAGGAGAGCGCTCGGGCGAGCGGACCGGGCTGCGGATGGGCGGCGGCGACGATGACTGCACCGGCCGCGATGGCACAGGCGAGCAGACCACCGCGGTAGAGGTTGACCCCGTCGAGGCGAGCCCAGGCGACCGCCAAGAAACCGGCACCGCCCCAGGCCGCGAGCTCGAGTGCGGTCCTCGTTCTCCGGGTGGTAGCCGGACCACGCCAGGCGAGGAATCCGGCCAGGGCCGCGCCCATCAGAATCGCAGGCGCTCGGGTGTCCGTGCCGTAGTAGATGCGCGTCGCGTCGTGGTGCCAGAACCACAGTCCGAGCGCGAGCGCTGCACTGGTGACCGCGAGCGCGGTCGACGCTACGAACACCGCGCGGGCGGTCGTACCGGGCGAGAGACTGTTGCCTTCGGCACGCCGCCGACGCCAGGTCAGCAGACCGGCGAACGCAAGCGGCCACACCAGATAGAACTGTTCTTCGATCGCGAGGCTCCACGTGTGGTTCAGGGGCGACGGCGAGGAGAAGAGCGCGAAGTAGTCGAACCCGCCGAACACGAATCGCCAGTTCGCCACGTACGCGAGCGTGGCGAGGGCATCGCCTCGGATTCGGTGGAGTTCACTCGGGTCCGCAACGAGCGCGGAGTACAAGCCGACGAACGCCACCACGAGCAGGAGCGCGGGAAGGAGTCGCCGGGCTCGACGGGCCCAGAAGCCGAGGAGGTTCACCCGGCCGCTCGTCCTCGACTCCGCCAGAAGCAGCGAGGTGATCAGGTACCCCGACAGGACGAAGAAGAGGTCAACGCCGAGGTAGCCGCCTCGCAACTTGCCGGCGTGGAACAGCAGTACGGCGACGACTGCGACGCCACGAACGCCATCCAACGCCCGGCGATGCGGGAGAAGCGACGGCGCGGTCAAGTATCGGATCTTGTCACAGCGCTACCAAGACCCGAGCCGTAGTGAGGAACAAACGGAGGCGAACCGCTCGGGAGCATCCCGCTCAACCGCGCGTGAACCGACACCGAGCGTACGAGCAATCAGGCGGTGCCAAACATGGTGCGCCACTGTTCGAGCGTCGGAAGGCGGAACACGTAATTGCTGCTGCGGGTCGCACCCATCGTGGCCGACGGTTCGGCGGAGTACTGGTGACCCGGGAACAGCACGGTGTCGTCGGACACCTGGGCGAGGCGTTGCGTCAGCGAGAAGTACAACTCGTCCGAGTCACCGCCGGGAAGATCGGTGCGACCACAGCCGTCGAGGAACAGGGTGTCGCCCGCAATCAACCGCCCGTCGACGAGAAAGCACTGACTGCCAGGGGTGTGCCCGGGCGTGTGCACGAGGGTCACATCCACCGCGCCGACCGACACCACATCGCCGCCGTCGTGCAGCACGAGATCCGAATCGGAACAGCCGGTCACGCGTTTCACGCCGAACGCTTCTTCACGGTGGACGTGAATCGGCGCGTCTACGCCGTCGAGTGCGAGAAGTTCGGCCACCCCTTCGATGTCCCACCCCGCCATGGATCCGCCGACGTGGTCGGGGTGGTAGTGGGTGACCAGCGCGCCGGTGACGGACAGTCCGTCGGCATCGGCGATCTCGACGAGTTCCCGAACGGCGTACGCCGGATCGACGATCAGCGCCTCACCCGTTTCGCGGTCACCGATGAGGTACGCGAAGTTCACCATCTGCTGCGCGACGGGATTGTCCGTGGCGAAGTCACGCCCTGACAACAACTGCCGAAAATAGAGCCGATTTGGAGTTCCAGTCTGTGTCACCGAGAGATTGTGACATCCCGATGGCTCGTTCGTTCGCCGCCTCGGTGCTCGCGGTCTTCGTGGGCTCGCTGCCTCGCTGCTCGCCTCCGCAAGCTCCGGCTCGGGTGCCGGTACATCGGTCCTGTTCGTTCCAGCAATCAGGTAGGTAGCCTCCCCAGCATGACAAAGCGGATTGAATACCGGACGTGTCCACTCTGTGAAGCAACGTGCGGATTGGAGCTGCACCTGGACGACGATGAACTCACGCTCGTTCGGGGAGACAAGGAAGACGTCTTCAGTGCGGGGTACCTGTGTCCGAAGGGAACGGCGCTCAAGCAACTCGATGCGGATCCGAACCGCATCCGCACGCCACAGATCCGGCGCGGCGACACGTGGTACGACGCCACCTGGGACGAAGCGTTCGCCGAGATTGAAGCGCGTCTGCCGCCGATCATGGAACGTGACGGCCGAGATGCCGTCGGCGTGTACATGGGCAACCCGGGCGCACACAACCTTGCGAACCTCGTCTACAACCGCGTCCTGAATCAGAGTCTCGGCACGAAGAACCTGTTCAGCGCGAGCACCGTCGACCAGATGCCGAAGCAGGTGAGTTCTGGGTTGATGTTCGGTGCCGCGCTCACGGTGCCCGTCGCAGATATCGATCGCATGGACTACCTCGTCATCATGGGTGCGAACCCGTACGCGTCGAACGGCAGCCTGATGACCGCTCCGGACTTTCCCGGCCGGCTGGAACGACTCCAGGCGCGCGGCGGCACCGTGGTCGTGATTGACCCGCGCCGGTCGCAGAGCGCAGAGAAGGCGGACGAACACCTCTTCATCCGGCCGGGAACGGACGCTCACTTCCTCTTCGGCGTGGTCAACGTGCTGCTCGCCGAAGGTCTCGTGTCGCTCGGAAACTGTGAAGGTCTGGTCGACGGGCTCGAGGAGATCGAGCGCCTCGCACCGAGCTTCCCCCCCGAGGTCGTTGCGCCGGTGTGTGGCATCGACGCGGACACGATCCGCAGCATGGCTCGGAAACTTGCGAGCACCGATCGTGCGGGCATCTACGGACGCATCGGCACGTGCACGCAAGAGTTCGGCACGGTGGCGTCGTGGCTGGTGGACGTCGTCAACATCCTGGCCGGCAACCTCGATCGTGAGGGCGGGATGATGTTCACGCTCCCGGCCACGGCGAGCGCGTCGATCGGTGGTGGGGGAGACGGTAAGGGTCGTGGGGTTCGCTTCGGGCGCCGGCACAGCCGAGTGAAGCAGCTGCCGGAGTTCTTCGGTGAGTATCCCGTCGCCACGTTGGCGGATGAGATCGAGACGCCGGGCGCAGGCCAGATCAAGGCGCTCGTGACCGTTGCGGGAAATCCGGTGCTCTCCACGCCGGACTCGGATCGGCTCGACGCGGCGTTCGCGTCGCTCGAGTTCATGGTGTCGATCGACATCTACCGCAACGAGACCACCAAGCACGCCGACGTGATCCTGCCGGCACCCCGCGTTCTCACCAAGGGTCACTACGACCTTGCGCTGTACGCGCTTGCGGTTCGGAACGTCGCGAACTATTCACCGCCGATCATCGAGCTGCGCGGTGATGAGCAGCCGGAGTGGGAGACGATGCTGCGACTCGCCGCGATCGTCGCCGGTCAGGGTTCGAGCCCGGAGGCGGCTGCTGCGCTCGACGACTTCGCGCTGGTGAGCGTGGTGCAGAAGGCGGTCACCCGAAGTGGGTCGCCGATCGAAGGGCGAGATGCCGGCGAGCTGGTCGACGAACTCTCGAAGAACGGCCGGCGTGGCCCGGAACGGGTGGTGGACTTCATGCTCCGAACCGGCGCGTACGGCGACCAGTTCGGCGCCCCCGGGTACGAAGGCGGACTGTCACTCGCGGTGCTGGAAGCCAACCCGCACGGCGTCGACCTCGGCGCACTCAAGCCTCGCCTTCCCGAAGTGTTGAAGACGCCATCCGGCAAGATCGAGATCGCGCCCGAAGCGATCGTCGCCGACGTCGAGTCACGGCTCATCCCGTCACTCGACCGCCGAGCGAATGGCGAACTCGTGCTCGTCGGTCGACGCGACCTTCGGTCCAACAACTCGTGGATGCACAACATCGAAATCCTGGTGAAGGGCAAGCCGCGTTGCACGCTGCAGATCCACCCGGACGATGCGATCCGGGCCGGGATCGCGGACGGTGATCTCGCACGCGTGCGATCGCGCGTTGGCATGGTGGAACTCGCGGCCGAAGTCACCGACGGCATCATGAGCGGCGTCGTGAGCATTCCCCACGGTTGGGGTCACGACATGAAGGGTGTCGACATGGAGGTGGCCGAGCGCTATTCCGGCGTCAACAGCAACATCCTCACTGACGGCGAGCTCATGGATCCGCTCTCGGGCAACTCGGTCCTGAACGGCATCCCCGTCACCGTCGAAGCCCTCGTCTCCGCTCACGCGTAGGTGGCGTTGGACGTCAGGTGGTTCCAGCAGTCATCTGGGCCATGCCGGTGAGGAACGCGTCGCAGTTCTGGGTCTTGCCGACGACGAGGTCCTTCTGATTCCAACCGCCGGGGACCAGCTCGGGCGTGTAGTACTCGAAGCCGTCAGGGTCCTCGATCGCGCGCACGATGTCCGCCGCGCAATCAGCCGCGGTCACGAACGGTCCGTCGTAGAGGCCCGGGAGTTCTCCCGGTTGGAGTTTCCAGATCTCGGTTGCGATCGGTCCGGGCAGGACCAGCTTCACGTGCACTCCGGTGCCGTCCAGGTCGATGCGGGCCGCTTCGCTCCAGCCGCACATCGCGAACTTCGACGCGCTGTAGGCGGCTTCGTGGGCGATCCCGAGTCGACCGCCCATGCTCGAGACGTTCACGATGAGTCCGGATCGTCGGGCGAGCATCTGCGGCAGGAGCACGGTCGCCATGCGGATCGGCGAAACGAAGTTGGTGCGCATGGTCACGTCGACATCGTCGGCAGTGAGGGTCTGCACGAGCTTGCGCTTGCCGATGGCGGCGTTGTTCACCAACGCGTCAGCGTGTCCGAACCGGTCCTCGCAGCTGCGGGCCACGTCCTCGGCGACCGCGAGGTCGGACAGGTCGGCCACCCACATTTCCGAATCGGGGGACGCAATCTGACATTCGGCGAGGACCGACTCGAGCCGATCGGCTCGGCGGGCGACGATGCCGACGCGCGCGCCTGCTCCGGCGAGCTGGGACGCGAGCGCCGCGCCGATGCCCGACGACGCGCCGGTGACGATGATCGTGCTCCCGTCGATCTTCATGTCATCTGCCTCGACCTACTTCGCCGGATGTTTGAAGAAAGCCGCAAGGAGCGCGTTGTGATTCATGTACTTCACTCGCGACGGCAGCTGGTGCGCGTATGCGTTGAGTCGGTGTTCGAGGATGTGCCCCTCGCGTTCGTTGGACGCATAGAAGTCGATCGTGTCCTGGAACCCCGAAACGTTGTGTTCGCGAAGCACCCACCTGCCGGCGTGCCAGAGGCCAACCGGTTCCCTCGACACTTCGAAGGTCAACGGATATACCGCGATCGCCCGGACGTGGTTCTTCGCCAGGATGTCCCGAACGGTCCGAGACGGAACGTGACCCCCGTGGTCGCGCATCTGCACCGTGATGTCGTACGTACCGAGGCCGAGCAAATCGACGACGGGTCCCCGGTGGAACAACGTGACGTAGCCGAGCTCACCTGTGGCGACTGCCCGACCCTGGTACTTGGTCTCGAAGAACTTCCCGATCTGATAGCGCTGGCGGTAGGTGTTACTGGACGCCAGCGGCGTCGCGATCGTGAGGCCGAGCCGACCCGTTGATACGGCGGCGAACGTCAACAGGAAGAGGAGAAGTGCGGGTCGGTAGGTGGTGGCGGTGACCGTCATCTCGGACGCCATGCGACAGATCACGAACGTGCCGAACATGATGAGGTACATCTCGTAGCGGTTCCACCAACCGATCTCTCCCCACTCGGCGTGGGCCAGCAGCGCCACGATCAGGGTGACGGCGGAGAGCACGTGGTCATTGCGCCCGGATACGCCGACCCACACGAGGTACGCGAGGGCGAGCAGTCCGAAGATGAGCAGAATCGGATCCGACGCGAGGGCCTCGAGCAGTTTGCCGGGGCTGCGCAGTGGTCTGCGATTCGCCTGGGCGGCTTTGGCGATGACCGAGTTCGGGAGGAAGCTGCGTCCGAATCCCCGGTTGGTCGCGCCGTAGATGGCGAAGGGCAGACCCGAGACTCCGACCGCCAGCGCGCCGGTCCGCAGTGCGGCGAATCTCGACCACGAGATGTCCCGCGTACTGAACTGGCCCGAGCGCCGCACGAGGAGCGCCACCGCGATCCCGAGGGCGAAGAAGACCGTCTCGACGCGCACGGTGCCGGCCACGAACAACACGCCGAGGAGTGGTGCGACCGCGCGTGGACTGAGGGTGGTGGACTCGAGCCGGACCAGCAGCAGTCCGGCCAACAGGATCAGGACACTGTGGAGCACGTGCTCCATTCCGAGCATGATCATGCCGGGGAGGAACAGCAACAGGACGGGAAGCGCGGCCGTCGCAAGGTAGGAGATCGGATGACTTCGCCGGGGAGTCACGAACCGCTGGTAGGACGCGAAGATCCACAGCACGACTGCGGCCGCGATCGCGTTGAAGATCAACGGCAACAGGTTGAGTGACGACGGAATGAACCAGCTCACCGCGGCGAGGGATGCGGTCCATAGGGGTGAAGACGACGCGGGTTCATAGACCCCATTCACCACGCCCCAGGTCCCGTGGTTGGCGAGCTGGCGAGCCATGCTCATGTGGATCGCGGGGTCGTCGATGACGTAGACGAGGTGGCCGTCGGCCGCGCGGTTCGCCAGGATGATGAGCAAGACCGTGACGGCCGCGGTCATACCTCCGGCGACCTGAAGGAACCGGCGCCGTTCGGCGGCGGATGCTCGAATATCACCCGCCGCGAGCGTGCCTGGTGCGATCACCGAGCCGACTCTATCGGTGGTCCTTTGCGAGAGGCTCCGGCGCTCAGGGGCGCCGCGGCGTCGACGGGCTGACGTTCAAGGCTTGTCCAACCGTGATGGGAAGCCAAGCAGAAATTGGTGAGCCGATGCGCGTCCACTGTTCCGGCGCCGTGAGGAACTCGACGCGGCTCCCGACGCGCCGGGCGTAGTAGCGCAGTTCGACGCGGTCCGGGTCTCCGGCGGTGGCCCGATTCGTGAAGGTCGCGCCGACGACGACATCGACCCGCGGCGCGTATCCGGCCTGCGGTCCTTGCGGTCGCGGTTCTTCCTCGACGCGCGGGTAGCGCGCGCGGAGGGTCGAAGGCTCGGGGCTGATCATCGAGACCCCAGCGCCGCTGAGCCGCCAGCGGACGTGGTAGCGCGTTCCTCGTCTCGACGCGGTGTCGATCACGAGGGCGACGCGGTGATGGCCGAACCGTGCGTAGGCGATCACGATGGGGTTCGTGCCCCGGTTCTCGATGGTCGTGTTCAGATCGACGACCGTCCGGCGGAGGATGCGTTGCCGCACGAGAACAGGGTGGATCGATCCCAACGGCGCCCCCGGCTCGAGTTGTCTAATCGTCCGAAAGGCCTGCCGGTCCGAGTGCTGACGGAGCAGGTCCACGCCGGTGGCTCCGCGATCGACCGCGAAGATGACGCGCGTGTCGAGCGTCGGCCGGTTCGCGAGGATGCCATGTGTCCCCATGATGTAGGGGTGAGGCTCGCGCTGGTTGATGACCAAGAGACGGCCCGGGCGCGATCGCACCGCGGCGAGGATAGGGACCGCTTGGCGTCGTTCCTGGTCTGCGACGAAGCGATTCACATCGAGGCGGGGGCCGACGAACGCCGCAGTGCTGAAGACGGCGAGGATGCCGACGACGCCGAGGCACCAACGCGATCGAGAGCCGGCGTCCCACAGTCGCGACAGGAGGTCGCGCCCGCCGACAGCCATGAGGATTGACAGTGGGACCAACATCGGCAGGTAGTAGTGCGGCCCGATTCCGGTGTAGGCGCCGTCAACCGTGAGCGCGATTGCCCACCAACCGAGGTAACCGACGGGGAACACCACCAGCATCGCGACCAGGAGCATGGTGTCGGGCCGGGCGCGCGATAAGGACCTGCGAAGACCCCATGCTGCGAGTGGGATACCCACGTAGGAACCGAGCAGCCAGGACGGAAGTGCGGCAAGGTTCTGCGCCGTCGCACGGAACGCATTCAGCAACGTGAAATTCACCGGCGGGTAGTCCGGCGCCAGTGCACGACGTCCCCAACCGAACGCGGCGGTCCCTCCGCTCTGGGCGCTGGTGGCGAACTCGAACGCCGCCCCGGTGACGGCCAGGTTGTACGCCAACGTCACCACGACGAACGGTGCCGCGCCGGCCGCAACTCCGGCGAGGAGCTGCCTCCACCCCGCGCGATCCGGGCGACTCACCAATGCGAAGACGAGCAGCGGCACGGTGGCGAGGAGTGCGTCGAAGGGGCGCGTCAACAGCACGAGACCGAAGAGCGCGCCGGCGCCGGCGGCCGCGACTGCTGACGATCTCCGCACCGCGCGGACCCACCCGACAGTCATCCAAGTTCCGAGGCCGACGGCGAAGACGTAGTTCAGGTACGTCCCCGCGAGGAGCAGCACGAACGGTGAAAGGGCGAAGAGGACGGCCGCGCCGAGGCCGAGTCTGCGGCTCCGCAACAGCTCCGCGGCGAGGGCGTAGACGCCGGCGGTCGCGAACACGACGCCGAACGCGAGACCTGGCAGCATCGAGTTGGTGGCGACGTCGGCCACCATCAACACCGCCGGCCATAGGGGTTGAAACGCCATCGCGAGATGGCCGTCGACGGGACCAGAGAGCCACGGCCGGAAGAACTGTTCCTGCGTTGCGGGGATGGTCACGTGGCCGTCGGCGAGCATCTGCGCTTGATATCGGTAGACCGGCTCGTCCCGGTCGCCGGAGTAGAACGGGAACACGTTCCGCTGCACCGCAATCGACAGCGCAGCTGATGCGACGAGGAGCAACAGCAGCGCGACCAGCCAGTGGCGGGACCCCGTCATCGCGGAGGAGTCGGTCGGACCTGCGGCCGGCACGGGGTGGGTGTTCGGTCTCACACCCGCGTTGGGTGGTCGGCCATGGCGAGGAGTTCGTCGTCGCCGGAGCTGTCGCCGTAGGCCCAGAGTTCGACTGGGCCGGTGCCCATCCACGCTCGGAGTCGGCTCGCTTTTTCCGGGCCGCGGACGTTGCCACCCACGAGCCGTCCGGTCACCAGACCGTGATCGTCGACTTCAAGGCTCGAACTGATCACGTGATCAACGCCGAGCCGCGGTGCGAGTGGAGCGAGGTAGGAGTCGAGTGACGCCGAGACGATCACGATCTCGTGGCCGGCGTCCCGATGCCACCGAAGCCGCTCGAGCATCTCGGGTCGGAACTTCTGCCGGTCCCACAGGTGATCGGCGTACGCGCACCCGGCGCCGGCGATGGAACCGGCGGTGCGGCCGCCGAGGACGCTGGTGACCACGGCTTCTTTGGTTGCGTCCCGGTCTGCCCGGCCGAGCGCGACGGCGGCGATGCGCGGACTGTGCGTCGCGATCGCCCGCGTGAGTCTGCCGAGTCCCGCGACCCGCGCGAGAAAGGGTCCGAGGGAGTCACGTTGCGCGATGGTGCCGTCGAAGTCGAAGGCGGCCACGCGGCGAGCATCGGGAGGTGGGTTACTCACAGGGGGAGACGACGGAAGACGACGCGCGGCACGTGTCGGAGTGCGGACATCACGAACCGCAGCGACCCGGGCGCCCACACGATCTCGGAGCCCCGTCCGAGCCCGGTGATGATCGTGTCGGCGACGTGTTGCGGATCGGTCGCCAGGGGCGCCGCGGCGAGACCGTCAGTCATCTTCGAGTGCACGAACCCGGGGCGAACGATCATCAGTCGAACGCCGGTGCCCACCAGGCTGTCTCCGAGACCCTGGCAGTACGCGTCGAGTCCGGCCTTGCTCGCGCCGTAGACAAAGTTCGACCGGCGAGCGCGTTCACCGGCGACGGACGACAAGACGACGATGGTGCCATGACCTTGGCGCTTCATGGCCTCGACGAGCGGAACCAACACCGAGACCGCGCCGAGGAAGTTGGAATCGAGAATACGGATCGCTTCGGCGCCGTCGTGTTCCGCCTGCTCCTGATCGCCGAGCACGCCGAAGGCGACCAGCGCGAGGTCGATGTCTCGTTCCCGGTCGAAGGTTCCGCGCACGAACTCTGCGTGCGAGGCGTGGTCCAACGCATCGAAGCTCACTCGTTCCACGGTGCTCGCGCCGGCCTTGGTCAACTCCTTGGCCGCACCGGAGAATGCCTCGGGATCACGCCCGGCCAGGACCACGGTCCGGCACCGTCGGGCCACCATCGCGTGCGCTGTCGCGAGCGCGATATCGGATCCGCCGCCGAGGATCAGGATGGACTGGACGGAGCCCAGAGCGTCGTTCATCGAGAAGAGCCTTTCAGAGATCGAGCCGGCGCGCGAGGTCCGAGTTGAGAACGTGATCGGGGTCGAGCGCGTCGCGAACTGCACGCCACTCGGGAAGACGTGGGTACATCGTGTCGAGATTCTCGGGGCGGGTGCGAGCATCTTTGGCGAGGTAGACGCGCCCTCCGGCCTGCATCACCATCTCGTCGAAGCGATCGAGGGTGCGCGCCAGCGAGGTCCGGCTGACCGGGATGTCGACGGCCAGGGTCCAGCCCGGAATCGGAAAGGAGAGCATCCCTGGGTTCTCGGGGCCGAACCGCTTGAGGACGGCGAGAAACGACGGCAGGTTCTCGTTGCTCAGCGCCTCGATGATCTGGCGGACCGTGTTCTCGGCGCCGAACGGGACCACGAACTGGTATTGCACGAAGCCGCGGCGGCCGTAAACCCGGTTCCACTCGTCCACCAGGTCGAGCGGATGGAAGAACAGGCCGATGTCCTGAATCGATCCTCGATGACTCACGCGGGTCTTGCGGTACCAGAACTCGTTGAACGCCTTGACCGTCCAGCTGTTGATGAGGCCCGAGGGCATGAGCGGCGGCGCAATGGCCAGCTGGCGCGGGCCGAACGTGTGGGCCCGAGCCTGTTTGGCCTTCGGGATCTCGTCGAAGAATGCGTGGTTGCCCCGTCCGAGGACACCGCGTCCGAGGTGGCGGCCGCGCGCGCCGCAGTCGATCCACGCGACCGAGTATCGGTATTCGGCGTCACTCGACTCCATCGCCGCGAACATCGCGTCGAGGTCGGCGCACCGTTCTTCGTCGACCCGGATGAAGCGGGTCTCGGTCGGTATGAGCTCGAAGGTCGCGTCGAGGATGACGCCGGTCAGGCCCATCCCGCCGGTGGTCGCCCAGAACACGTCGGGCTCGGTGTCGCGGTGGATATTTCGAATCTCACCGGTGCCGGTGAGGAGTCGGAACGACTGCACCTTGTTGCCGAAGGTTCCGTCGACGTGATGGCCCTTGCCGTGGATATCACTCGCGATCGCACCACCGACGGTCACGTAGCGCGTCCCGGGTGTGATGAGGAACCAACCGCGCGGGATCAGCCAGCGCATCAGCTCGTCGAGGCTGGTCCCACCGCGAGCGGTGACGGTGCCGCGCTCCAGGTCGGCATCGATGATCCCCGAGAGAGCCGTCGCGTCGAGGACGAGGCCACCGGCATTCTGTGCCGCGTCGCCGTACGCACGTCCCAACCCTCGTGCGACCACGCCGCGCTTCGGCGCGGCGCTCACGAGATGGTGCGCGTCGGCATTGGTCAGGGGAGTGGCGAGGTGCGCGCGCGTGGGCGCGGTGCCACCCCATCCGTAGAGCAGCGTCTCGTCACCGAGCAGTGGCGGCGTTGCGCGGTCAGGCGACATACAACCCGATCGCAACGATCGCGACCCAGAGCGCGCCGAGCACCTGCAATGGCCGGTCGGCAGTCACGACATCTTCGGGTGCGCCGCCTTGGCCGCGTTCCACGAGCAGCGCGTAACGCAAGAACGCCAAGACGAATGGCACGATGGAGATCTCGAACAGCACGATGCCCGTGCGGTGGATGCTCTGATCGAAGGCCCAGAGGCAATAGGCCACGAGCGCGACCCCGGACGAGACCGAACGTACGTAGCCGAGGTATTCGACCGAATATTCGTCGAGGGTCGCCCGGTGGCCGGCCCGATCGAGCCCGAGTTCCATGTGCTCGGCGTGGCGCTTTCCGGCCACCATGAACAGGGACCCGAAGCTGCCGACGACGATGAACCACACCGAGATTCGAACATCGACCGCCACCGCACCGGCAATCAGTCGCAGCACGAATCCTGCCGCGACCATTCCGAGATCGATCACGGCAACGTGCTTCAGCCACGCGGAGTACGTGGTGGTGAACACGACGTAGGTCGCGATCACGATGGGCAAGCGCCACCCGGCGAGGAACGCCACCGCGATCCCGCCGGCGAGGAGTCCGACGCCGACGGCGCGCGCGGTCGCGACCGGGACGGTGCCGGCGGCGATGGGGCGGAAGCGTTTCTTGGCGTGACGTCGATCGGCCTCGACGTCGAACGCATCATTGAGAAAGTACGTCCCGCTTGCGGCGAGACAGAACGCGATAAACGCGACGATCGTGTCGAAGATGACGGTGCCGTGTCCCATGACGCCAGCGGCGGCCGGAGCCGCAACCACGAGGACGTTCTTCATCCACTGCTTGGGGCGGGCGGTCCGCGCGAGTCCTTGGAGCAATGACTGTGGTGGCGAAGACGCGGAGCCCGCATCGGCCCCAGAAGCCATGGGGACGGATTCGGACATCCGAAGAGGCTACCTGCTGGTCTCTCACACTTTTGGCGTCCTCACGCGCGCACCCGCAGCACTTAAGGACGCCAAAAGTGGGGGTGTGACGAATCAGGGGGTGAGGTGGGGAGCGCGGGGTGCGGGAACCGGCCGTCGAGGATCGACCCCGGCGCGCCGATCGAGGCCGATCAGTGCCAGCGCGATGGAGATGGCGCCGAAGGAGATAGCCAACCCGTCGCCGATGATGGCACGGGTGTCGGTTCCCGCGGAAAGCGCGTGCACCGTCGCCAGCGCGAAGAGTGGATAACTCGCCAGATGTACGGCGCGCCACCAGTGATGCGGGAGTCGTGCTTTCAACAGTGACGTGCCCTCGATGGCGAGTAGGAGGTACATCGCGATGATTCCCCAACCGGTCGCAATCGGATGCCAACTGCTCGTGAAGGGAACGAGAACGTCCGTGAGTGAGAAGTCGATGAAGCGATCGAGGACGAGCGCGGTCACGTGGACGGCGGTGAACGCGATGGCCAAGACGCCCAGAAAGCGGTGAACGCCGAGGAGCCACCAGAGCGAGACCCGGCGGCGCATGACTCGCGTGGCGTAGAGCAGCCCCCATGCCATCGATGCGACGAGCAGACCCCACGTCACGATGCCGGACCCACGCGCGACATACCACGTGAGATGTGATCTCATCGGGTGCCGCCGGTCGCGCGTTCAACGACGCCGCGCAATGCGCCGACGCCGAGGACGTGGCCGTCATCACTCACCAGGAGCGCGCCGATCCCATGGTGCTGTGCCAGCGCAGGGGCAACGTCGGGACCGGCGAGGAACAGTGCGGTGGCGAGAGCTTCGGCCCACCACGCGTCGGGCGCCACGACCGTGACGCCGGCAAGTCCGGTCCACGCGGGGGATCCGGTGGCCGGGTCGATCAGGTGGTGACGCTCGTTGCCGGGAGCGCCCCAGGACCGACGGGTGCGCCAACTCGAGACGAGTGCCTCATCGTGAAGTTCCACGTGGCCGATGATCCGGCCCGGCTCCAGCGGGTGGTCGATCGCGACCGACCACGGCCGATCGGCCGGCCCGAGCCCGGTGACTCGCAGGTCTCCACCCACGTTGATGCACGCGCCGGTGGCTCCGCCGGTCATGACCTGCTCGGTGACCCAATCCGCGGCGAGCCCCTTGCCGATGCCACCGGGATCGAGTGCAGTCCCCTCGGGCAGCATGATTGTGTTGGCGTCGAAACGGATTCCGTCACATCCGGGTGATGGCGCTTGGTGTGAGGACTTGGCGACCGGGGGCGCGTCGGTGATTTCGCGGAAGTCGCGGTCGTACCCGGCGGCAATCAGCGCAGGGAGCACGGTCGGGTCGTATCGCCCGCCGGTCCGGTGCCAGGCTTCGACGGCGCGCTGCACCAGACCCATCACGTCGTGCGAGACCGATACCGCAGTGCCGGCGTGGCGGTTGAGCCGGCTCAGCTCGGAGTCGGGGAGGAACCGTGACCATGTCCGTTCGAGTCCCACCAGCCGAGCAACCGCCGATGTGCCCAGGAGATCCGCCAGCCCGAGAGTTGGGGCGACCACGATGACATGGGCTCGCGTGCCCATGACCTCGACGACGTGTTCAGCTTCCGCCACTGCGGGTGTTGCTTCCACCGAGGTCGGCCCCGGCGTTGGGATCGAACGTGGGTGCCGGGTTGGGGTTCGGGTTGACCACCGGAGCTGTCGGCGCCGGCGTGGGATCCGCCGGCAGCCGCTGCCAACCCGAGGAGCCTTGGTCGTCAGATCCTTGGTCGTCGGACCCAACCCTCGGGTTCGTCGGTGCCGGCGTCTGCGCCGCGGAAGTATTTTGGTGCGCGGCAGTCGTCCGAGTTTTGGTGCTCGCTCCGCTCGGGGCGGGGTTCGCAACGGCGACGCCGGCGGTGATGACAACAAGTGCTCCGACCGACGTCCCGGCGGCGATCATCCGACTCCGGTTCATCCGTCCTTTTCGAGCTCCGAGCTCGCGTGGATTCCTAGACGTCATGGCCAGAGCACTTTCGTGGCGAGGGGATGGGGTGAACGTCGGACCGACCGAGCGGGACACCTGCGCATCTCCTTGGGGAGGGGGCTTTGATGCGCCGTCCGCCACTCGGTCGGTCCGATCATGCAGGCATTGTGCCCATCGAACCTGTGAGTCACGTGAGGCCAATGTAAGACTTGACCAAGAATTTCCTTGCTTGATGGCTCGTACGTTCGCCATCTCGGTGCTCGCGATTTTCGTGGACTCACTTCGCCGCGGCTCGCTCCGCAGGCTCCGCTCGGGATCGGGGCAGCACTGCCTGGGTGGTCGTGCTTCTGGGTCAGACTGGGGCGATGGAAGTGGAAGTCATCATCGAGATCCCGCGCGGTTCCCGGAACAAGTACGAGATGGACCATGACACCGGTGCCATTTGGCTCGATCGGATGTTGTTCACGGCCACCCAATATCCAGCCGACTACGGCTTCGTGCCGCGCACGCTCGCCGAGGACGGTGACCCACTCGACATCCTGGTGATCCTCGACGAGCCGACGTTCCCGGGGTGTCACATCCGAGTCCGCCCGGTGGGCGTGTTCTGGATGACCGACGAAGCCGGCCCGGACGCCAAGGTGCTATGTGTGCCCGCTCGGGATCCACGGTCGTCGGGGGTCAAGGATCTCGGCGACCTTCCCCAGTTCCTCTTGGCCGAGATCGAGCATTTTTTCGCCGTCTACAAAGATGTGGAGCCAGGAAAGTCCGTCGAGACCGCCGGCTGGGAAGGCGCCGACGCCGCCGCTACCGCCGTGGATGAAGCCCGCGAACGCTACAAGAGTGTTTCTAGGACCTGAGTGCCTCCGCCGATTGCCCGATCGAGGAACTGCAGGCCCGAGGTAGCATTCGCACGAACCGATCCCGAGCGGAGCTTGCGGAGCGAGCAGCGAGGCAGCGAGCCCAAGAAGACCGCGGGCACCGAGATGGCGAACGTACGAGCCATCAGGGCGGAGCGAGCAGCGAGGTAGGCGTCCCGCTGTGCTCAAGCATGGAGTGGTCAACCCGCAGTGATGTGAAGCCGGACGAGCAATTTGGCGTGCTGAATGAGAACGTGTTCTCATTGCGGCGTGACTGCCACGGAGCCTGCTGATGGTGCGTTGGCGCGCAGCCAGGCGGCTCGGCGCCGGCGGGTGATCGATGCGACGCTCGAACTCGCAGCCGGCGGTGGGTTCGACGCAGTCCAGATGCGAGACGTGGCCGCCGAAGCCGGAGTCGCGTTGGGGACCGTCTACCGGTACTTCGAGAGCAAGGAACGGCTGCTGCTCGAAGCCAACCTCGAACAGGTCGAGGCCCTCCGCCTTCGGCTCTCCGAACGACCACCGGCGGGCGACAGCGCGGCCGACCGCGTCGTCGATGTCCTGCGCCGCGCCACTCGCACGCAGACCCGCCGGCCGGAGGCGACCGCGGCGATGGTGCGGGCGCTCGGCTCGGCGCGGCGTGAGGAGTCCGACGCCGTTGCCCGCGTCAGTGAGGCGATGACTGCCATCATCACGGGTGCCATGCACGAAGGCGACCCGAGTGACCGGGACCGGTCCGTCGCCCGCGTGTTGAGTCAGGTGTGGTTGTCGTCGCTGATCGGTTGGGTCGGTGGCGTCGACGGTCCAGAAGTCGTTGGGGACGATCTCGAGCGCGCGGCGCGCATGCTCATCAGCTGAAGGAGAACCATGGAAACCAATTTCGCGACGATGTTCGAAGCCATCGTCGATCTGGTGCCGGACCGGATGGCAGTGATCGTCATCGGTGATGGTCGTCAGACGTACGCGGAGCTCGAGGCGCGCATCAACCGGATGGCCCACCACCTCGCAGGCGCCGGTGTGGGCCCGGGGAATCACGTGGGGATCTACGGCTACAACGGTATGGAGTGGGTCGAGGCCATGATGGCGCTCTACAAGCTCCGCGCGGTTCCGGTGAACATCAACTACCGGTACGTCGAGAAGGAACTGAAGTACCTCTGCGCGAACGCGGATCTCGTGGCGATCGTGGCCCAACAGGAGTTCGCCCCGCGCATTACGGCGATCCGCGCCGATCTGCCGAAGCTCGCGCACGTGGTGATCGCGGCCGACCAGAGCGGCGCGTCAACAGACGGGCTGGACTTCGCCGACTACGAGACGGCGATCGCGCAGAACTCGCCCGAGCGGGACTTCGGCGCCCGGTCGGGAGACGATCTGCACGTCATCTACACGGGCGGCACCACCGGCATGCCCAAGGGTGTGATGTGGCGGCAGGAAGACATTTTCTACGCACTCTGTGGCGGGATCGACGCGTACTCCAACGAGAAGTTGGCCCACGCGGGTGTCCTCGCCGAGAAGGTGGCCGCCGGTGGCGGACCGACCATCAACTTCCCGCTCGCACCGATGATGCACGGAGCCGGCCAGGTCACCACCATTCGCAGCCTCATTCACGGCGACACCGTGGTGCTGAGTCCGAAGTTCGACGCCGAGCAGTCGTGGCGCACCATCGAGGCGGAGAAGGTGAACGTCGTCGGCATCACTGGCGACGCAATGGCGCGACCGCTCGCGGATCGGCTCGAGGAGATCATCGACGACGTGGACCTGTCGTCGTTGTTCTCCATCGGTTCGAGCGCGGCGATCTTCAGCCAGTCCATCAAGGACCAGCTGATGGAGCGGCTGCCGAACATCGTGGTGGTCGACTCGGTGGGGGCCACCGAGACCGGGATGAACGGCATCAAGATCGCGGTCAAGGGCGAGATCCCGAAGGGTGGACCGGCGACGGTGTCGCCATCGCTCGACTCGATCGTGGTCGACGAGGACTACGTGCCGATCGTTCCCGGGTCCGGTGCGATCGGGCGCATCGCGCGGACCGGCAACATCCCGCTCGGTTACTACAACGATCCCGAACGCAGTGCGTTGGTCTTCTTCGAACACGGTGGCAAGCGGTACTCCATTCCCGGCGACTT
>JANYJV010000046.1 GCA_025361725.1 Acidimicrobiia bacterium
CATGACCTTCTCGAGCACCGGCAGCATGTCCTTCACTGCGGAGATCTTCGAGCTCACGAGGAGCACGTAGGCGTCGTCGAGGACGGCCTCCATGCGCTCCGGGTCGGTCACGAAGTACGGGGAGATGTAGCCCTTGTCGAAACGCATGCCCTCGACGAGGTCGAGCTCCATACCGAAGGTCTGGCTCTCCTCGACGGTGATGACGCCGTCGGTGCCGACCTTCTCGAGCGACTCGGCAATCATCTTGCCGATCTCGTTGTCCGCTGCGGAGATGGCCGCAACGTTCGCGATCTGCGCCGGGTCGGTCTTGACGCTCTTCGATACCGAACGGATCGACTCGACCGCGGTGATGACCGCAGCCTCGATGCCCTTCTTCAGGACCATCGGGTTCGCGCCGGCTGCGACGTTGCGCAAACCTTCACGGACCATCGCCCAGGCCAGAACCGTCGCGGTCGTCGTGCCGTCACCGGCAACGTCGTCAGTCTTCTTTGCGACTTCCTTGACCAGCTCGGCGCCGATCTTCTCGTACGGGTCTTCGAGGTCGATCTCCTTGGCGATCGACACACCGTCATTCGTGATCGTGGGCGCGCCCCACTTCTTCTCAAGAACGACGTTGCGGCCTTTTGGCCCAAGCGTCACTCGGACGGCGTCAGCGAGCTTGTTCATGCCCGCTTCCAGTGACCGGCGAGCGTTCTCTCCGTACGCGATCTGCTTCGACATTGTGGGGTACCCCCTGGGGGATCGAGGACTGGGGTCCGGATCGAATCTTCGAGATCCGTTAGCACTCGCCTCAAACGAGTGCTAACCCATGTTGGCACTCTCGGTGCCTGAGTGCAAGTTGGTGAACCAGGAGAAGAACCCGACCGGCGAGGGTTATCGTGCCCCTCATGGCGGAGATGCACGATGCGACCGAGGAGTACCTCGAGACCATCCTCGAGCTCGAGGAAGAAGGGATCATTCCGATCCGGGCCCGCCTGGTCGAACGCCTCGGAGTCTCGGCTCCGGCCGTGTCCGAGCAGGTCAATCGACTCGTCGACGGCGGATACACCGAGCTCCTCGACGATCGCAGCCTGCGGCTCACATCCAAGGGGCGGATCCTTGCGACGACCGTCGTCCGTCGCCATCGGCTCGCTGAGCGTCTGCTCGTCGATGTCATCGGACTCGAGTGGGAGAAGGTCCACAAAGAGGCCGCCCTGTGGGAGCACGTGATCTCGGCGGACGTGGAGCAAAAGCTCATCGAGCTCCTCGGCGACCCGGCAACCTGCCCGCACGGCAATCCCATCCCGGGCTCACAGCGGCGCGTCGACACCGGTGCCCACGTGGCGCTCACCGATTCACCGCCCGGACCCGTTGTGGTGGCGCGCATCAGCGAGAAGCTCGAGCTCGACAAGGACGCCCTCGGCCTCATCGCCGGCGCATCACTGATACCGGGAAACGAAGCCGTGGTGCTCGCAGCTGCGCCCGGAGGTGTCCGCGTGAAGACCTCCATGGGTGAGCACACGGTGCCCGACGCCGTGGCCCGCTTGATGTGGGTCACTCCGGCGGTCTGACGAGGCACCGGTGCGCTCCCCCTTGCGGTCAGAGGTTGACGCGGTTCATTTCACGTCACGGTGAACGTGCCGTGCATGCCCTTCTTGGAATGGTCCTTGATCCCGCAGTTGATCCGGTAGCTCCCCGAATCGGCGAGGGTGACGACAACGCGACCGGTCTCGCCCGGCTTCGTCGGGCCTACCTCACCCCGGAGCTTGCCGTCCGGACCGAAGACCTCCATCTCGTGCTTCTCGCCGGGAGCGTCGTTCTTCATCCGGAACTCGACCGTGTCGCCCTTGGTGAAGCTCATCCCGTCGATCCCTTGGTACTCGTAGTCCATTGCGTTGACCGCAGCCGTGCGATTCGGGATCGCCATTGCCTTCCCGCCGGAACCGCTGACGACGATCTTCGTTCTGATGCCGTCGCCCTTCATCCCCGGCTTGCACGCCACCTCGTAGTCGCCTGCGGTCAGGTCCGCCGAGAAGGTGCGCGACGTGCCCGGACCAACATTCTCGACCTCGCCTTTCACCTGGTCGCCGTCTGCGTAGACGTAGACCTCGGTGACATCGCCGCCGTCATTGGTCACTTTGAAGTTGGTCGCGCCGGCGTTGAGAACGGCCTTCCCCACCTGGCACGCCTTCTCGCTCGCAGTGATCGCTATCGCGCCGGAGTCGTCGGTCGAGGAGCACGCTCCGAGCGCGAGCACCGGGAGCGTCAGGACGGCGAACGCAGACGGGACACGAGCGCGAAGCTTCACGACAGGATCTCCTGGGTTTGGTTGGACAGCTCGATCCGGTGGGTTCGGTCAGGCGAGAGACTCGACGCGTGGCGGCTCGACCGGCCGGGGTGAGCCAGCGGCGAAGAGCAGCCCGCGGGCGAAGAGGAACAGCGTCGGGACGAGGTACGCCCACCAGACAAAAACCTCGAGCACCGTGGGGTTCGGCGAGAAGTTGAAGACACCCTTGAGAAGCGTGCCGTACCAACTGGAGGCCGTGTACCACGACGTGATGTCCCACGCGCTGGCGCGACCGAAGTTCACGATCCCGGCCTCCCCGAGATCGTGGATTCCGTACGCCAACACACCCGCAGCCACGACGATCAACGCCAAACCGGTCCAGGTGAAGAACTTGGCGAGGTCGATCGCCACCGCGCGGCGGTAGATCAGGTAACCGAGCAACACCGCGGCGCCGAGACCGAGCACCGCACCAATCAACGGTTGCGCGCTGGAGCCGGCGGCCTGCGCATTGGTCCAGAGGAACAACGCCGTCTCGAGACCTTCGCGGGCTACGGCGACGAAGGCGGTCAGGACCAAGGCGCTGGTGCCCATGGCGAGCGCGGCGTCGACGCGGCTCTGGAGCTCCGACTTCATCGACTTGGCCGCTCGCCGCATCCAGAAGACCATCCAGGTGACGAAGCCGACTGCGATGATCGACATGAAGCCAGCGAAGGCCTCTTGAGCCTTGAAACTCAGGCTCTGAGACGTGAACGTGAGCACCGCGCCGAACGCGAGGCTGATCGCGACGGCGGCGACGACGCCGGTCCAAATCGGGACGAGCGAGTCTCGACGCCCGATCTTGACCAGGTACGCCACCAGGATGCCGACGACGAGCGCCGCTTCAAGTCCCTCACGAAGACCGATCAGGAAGTTTGAGAACACGAAGCACACCATCCACTAGTTAGGTTGCCCTTACCTTACCAGCTTCCCGGTTTTCGTGTCAATGCGCCGGTCGAATCAGCCGCCCGCGACCGCAGGAACGATGCTGACGACCTCGCCGTCGGCCACCGGGGTCCCGAGACCGTCGAGAAAGCGGATGTCTTCGTCGGCCACGAACACATTGACGAAACGGCGGAGTTCACCGTCATCGCCGAACAGGCGTCCCCGGAATCCGGGGTGGGTCGCGTCGAGCGCGGCCAAAACCTCGGTGAGCGATCCCGACTCGAGCGCGACTTCGGCGTTGCCGCCGGACAGTTCACGAAGTTGGGTCGGGATACGAACAGTCACAGTCATGAATGGTCCTTCTTGGGCGAGGGCCTCGCTCATGCGAGCAGGTCCTGCGAGTCGAACGCGGCGTGGAACGCGTCGAGGGTAGGGGAAATGGATGCCGTCGGACCCACGTGGTCCACCACTGCGTCCAGTGTCTTCAGGCCGTGGCCGGTGATGTACGCCACCACCCGCTCGTCCGGGCGGATCGTGCCGTCGGCGGCGAGCCGTTTCAGCGTGGCGATCGTGACCCCACCCGCGGTCTCGGCGAAGATGCCTTCGGTCTCGGCGAGCAGGCGCATGGCGTCGACGATCTCGTCGTCGGTCACCGCCGCGAACCCGCCGCCAGTCTGGCGCACCGCATCGAGGGCGAAGTATCCGTCGGCCGGGTTGCCGATCGCGAGTGATTTCGCGATCGTGTCGGGCTTCACGGGTTTGATCGTGTCCGACTCGTTTAGCCACGCGGCGGCGACGGGTGAACACCCCAAGGCCTGCGAGCCACTGACGCGCACCTGGGGCTCGTCGTCGAGCAGACCCACTTGGTACAACTCGTTGAAGCCCTTCCGGATCTTCGTGAGCAACGAGCCGCTGGCCACCGGCACCACCACGTGATCGGGCGTCTGCCACCCGAGCTGCTCCGCGGTCTCGTACGCCAAGGTCTTGGAACCCTCGGCGTAGAACGTACGCAGGTTCACGTTCACGAACGCCCACGGGTACATGCCGGCGAGCTCCGCGCACAGGCGGTTGACGTCGTCGTAGTTGCCGTCGATGGCGACGACGTTGCCGCCGTACACCGCCGTCGTGACGATCTTGCCCTGCTCGAGGTTGGCGGGGACGAACACGAAGGACCGCAACCCCGCGTGCGCCGCGTGCGCGGCGACGGAGTTCGCGAGGTTGCCGGTCGACGCGCAGGCCGCAACCTTGAAGCCGAACTCAAGCGCCTTGCTGAGCGCGACCACCGAGACGCGGTCCTTGAAGGAGTTCGTCGGGTTCATGGTGTCGTTCTTGATCCAGAGCTCACCGAGACCGAGCTGTGCCGCCAGCCGATCCGCACGCACCAACGGCGTGAAGCCGGCACCGAGATCCACCGCCGGGTTGTGCTCGACCGGCAACAGGTCCTGGTACCGCCAGATGCTCAGCGGCCCGGCAGCGATCTTCTCGCGGCTGACCGAGCTGCGAATGGCGTCGTAGTCGTAGGTGACCTCGAGTGGGCCGAAGCACCACTCGCAGGTGAAGATCGGGGCGACGTCGTATTCGCGCCCGCACTCTCGACAGCGCAAAGACTGCACGTGGGTCATGTCTCGTTCTCCTGATATCCAGGAGCGCCTCTCGACGCTCGTTGCTCGGCGCGCTCTGGCTCGGACCTTTCGGTCCTCGGTTCGAGCGCCTTCCGAGCGGGTGATCCAACGTGCGATGCACCCACGCTCCTGGGCTCTCTCATCGTTCGGGCATTGGCACCTGGCTCCCCTCGCTTCTCTCGAAGCGGGGTTCGCTGGTTGCCGCGGCGTCAACGGGCCCGTCCCTCAGCCGCTCTGGATGAGCGCGTGAAGGGACCAGTGTAGACCGACCCTCTTCGCTGGTCGCAAGGCAAAACTGGATCTGCGGTGCGGGCGCTCTACGCTTCCCGGCCGTGGCGACGCCCCCCGCCCTCGCGCCGGTTCCGATCTGCTCCGAGGATTTCGATGTGCTCGATCTCCTCCGCCTGAAAGAAGAGCGCGGGCTCACGGTCTCGGTGTGCCTGCCGGCACGGGACGAAGAGGCCACTGTCGGCCAGATCGTGGCCATGGTGCGGCGCACCCTGGTGGAGGCCGTGCCACTCGTCGACGAAGTCGTGGTCATGGACGACGGCTCACTGGACTCGACCGCGGAGGTCGCGGCCTGGGAGGGCGCGCGCGTGGTCGCCGTCGACGATATCCTGCCCGAAACCGGAGCCGGGAGTGGCAAGGGCAACGCGATGTGGAAGTCCCTGCACGCGACGACCGGCGACCTCGTGTGCTGGGTCGATGCGGACATCCGCAACTTCGGTCATCACTTCATCAGCGGGCTGCTCGGACCGCTGATCACCGACCCTGACATCGCGTTCGTCAAGGGCTACTACCGCCGTCCGCTCCACGGTGAACCGACTGGAGGCGGACGGGTCACCGAACTCGTTGCCCGCCCGCTGCTCTCCGTGCTGTTCCCGGAACTCGCCGGCTTCATCCAACCGTTGAGTGGAGAGTATGCCGGCCGCCGCTCGTTGCTTGAGCAGGTGCCGTTCGTCGAAGGGTGGGGCGTCGAGATCGGATTGCTGGTGGACATCGTGCGCAGCGTCGGACTCGGCGGCACCGCGCAGGTGGACCTGGGCGTCCGGGAACATCGCAACCGTCCGCTCGACGACCTCGGCCCGCAGGCGACGGCGATCCTCGTCACCGCGCTCCGGCGGGCCGGTCTCATCAGCGGTGACGCAGCGGCCGGTGACCACGCGACACTGACGCGTTTCACCGAGGCGTTCGAGCCGACGGCGGTATCCGTCGAGGTTCGAGAACGTCCGCCGATCGCCACCGTGCGCGCGTATCGCGCCGCGTTCGGACTCGACACCTGAGCGGAGGCACCGGGTCCGGACTCCCAGTGGATCTCCACGACGTCGCGACTTCGCACCGCAGGTCAGCCTCGGGGTAAAGCGCCGGACGTGCTACTCGTTGTACAGAACCTGATCGACGAGTGACTCGGTGACGAACCCGCCATCCGGCTCGAACCGGTAGTTGGCCAAGTCCTTGCGGAACTCGAGGTTCATATCCGGCGCCCCTTCTCGGTTCTTCTCCACGCTGAAGACGACCCACCGCTTGAACTGCTCGGCTCGCACCGGATCGAATGCCAGGTGCGACTTCGACACCGACACCGCCTTCTCGTTGAGCAGGATCGCAATATCGGATTCGTGGGCGAGCGCCGTGGAACCCCGGAGATGATGGAGTCGGAGGCGACGACTCACCAGCCCTTCCCGGTCGGCCGCGGCCATCGCAATGACCGGCACCTCCGCGGCCATTGCCAGTTCCTTGAGTCGTTCAGCAAGATGGGTGGTTCGTTCCTCGTTCCCAGTGGAGTTCTCGACCATGGGGATCTTCTGGAGGTAGTCGACGAACAGCGCGGTCGATCCGGCGCGGTGCTGCGCCACGATGCGCCCCAACTCCGCAATCCCGGTCCGAATCCCTGAGCCTTGAATGAGGACCAATCGCGGTCCGTAGGACTGGAGGCGTCGGTACGCCTCCCCGCCGAGCGGGTCCGCCGTCAAGGCCTCAGCCGGAAGCGCTCCAAGGGCCACCTCTTGCGCAATCGTGCGGAGTCGGGCGAGTTCGACGAACTCATCCGGTCGAGCCAAGCTGCCGAGCTCCATGGCGAGCAGTCGACCGAGCAACGCATGCGGCGAATGCTCGTAACACACGAAGATCGCGGTGCGATCGTGCATGGCCATCCACCGCGCCCACTGGAGGGAGGCGACCGTCTTCCCTACCCCGGGACGACCGCCGACGAGGACGAGGTCCTGGGCGCGAATTCCGCCGTTGAGGACATCGTCGAGCGGCTGGAAGCCCGTGGGGAACTGCACCGACCGAGCTTGGGGAGCCGAGGGTCCGATACCGGCCAGGAGGTCCGCCGCCGTGGCCATCGAAACCAAGCCCTGGGTGGAACTCAGCGTGTCGGTCATCTCAGCCTCCGAAGTTGATCTTGGAGATTCGGATGGCGGCCGGGCCGGCTACCACCACGAACAGCGCCGGCAGGATGCACATCACCACCGGGAAGACGATCTTGACCGGCATCTTCATCGCCCGTTCCTCGGCCCGAACTCGGCGCTTTTCGCGCATCTCGTCGGCCTGCACCCGCAAGACCTGCGCCACGGGGATCCCGTAGCGCTCGGCCTGGACGAACGCGTGGACGAACGTGCGGAGATCGGTGACATCGGTCCGTTCGAGCAGCCCTGCGAGCGCTCGATCCCGGGTGATCCCGATCTGGATGTCCTGGAGCGTCCGGCCGATCTCCGCCGGGAGCGGTCCGTCGTTCTCCGCCACCTTGGCCATCGCCGCCTCGAATCCGAGGCCGGCCTCCACACAGACGGTGATCTGATCCAACACGTCGGGCAATTCGCGCTCGATCGTGCTCTGGCGTTCCCGCGCCCGCAGGTCCATCAGGTAGTCGACTCCGAAGTAACCGCCGAAAAAGAGTGCGACAGCGAGGAGCGTCGTGCCGACCGACGGGTTGGCGAGAAATGCGAGCCCACCTGCGCCTCCCAGCACCAGCGCGAGGACGACCTTGGTTGCGAGCAGTCGCTCGGTCGGCCAGGACTCGGACAGTCCCGCCAGGAACGCCCGCCGCTCGAGGCTCTCGATCACGCCGGCCGGGGTCAACCGACGGGCGCGACGCACCAGCGCGTCCATGAATGGTGCGACCACGCGGTCGCTCGCCGACCGTTGCAGGGTGGCGTGGCGAAGGTTCGAGGTCACCGAGACTCCCTGCGAGAGGTTGGCCCGGGCGACGCGGCCCTCGAGTTTCACGCCGCTGAGGGCCCACCACGCCATGGGGAGAGCCGCGGCGAGTGCGGCGGCAGCCAGCCAGATTCCGATGGGCATCCGATTCTCCTAAAAGATGAGGCGCGTGATGCGCTTGAGCCAGAGGGCGCCGGCGACCATGAGGCCGGCCGCCGCGATGAGCATTCCGATCCCCAGTGAGTTTCCGGTCAGTTCGCCGACGTACTCGGGATTCAGCACGGTGACCACACCGAACATCGCGATTGGTAGGAGGATCAGGATCAGGGCGGAGAAGCGACCTTCCGCGCTCAGAGCCTGGATCTGACGCCGGATCCGGTTGCGGTCCCGAATCGTCGAGTACACGTTGTCGAGTACTTCGGCGAGGTCCCCGCCGACCTCGCGGTGGATCTCGATCGCCTGCACGACCCAACGAAAGTCTTCGCTGTCGACCCGATCGGCCAGCGCAGCCATCGCGTCGGTGAGATCGCGGCCGAGCCGCGTTTCCACCACGAGTCGATGGAACTCTTCCGAGGTCGGCGACTCGCTCTCGCGCGCGACTGCATCGAGAGCCTGCATGATGCCGAAACCGGCCCGCAGGCTCCCACCCATGAGGGGCAGCGTCTGCTCGAGTTGGTCGGCAAACTTCGCCGACCGTCGTTGGGCGAGCATCGTCAACCCCATCCGGCAGAAGACCGGCACGAGTGCAGCCGCCACGATGGCGACGATCAGGTTCGTGAGCAAGAGCGCGCCGACGAACACCGAAAACAGCGCAGTGGTGGCGACCACGACGAACTCGCTCGGCCGGATCGCGATGCCCGCGCGTTCGAGGGCTGCATTGAGCTTGGTCCCCCGCTCGTTCCGCACGAGGGAGCGCTCGGCCAAGCCCGTCGCCTGCTTACTCAAGGACGTCAGCGTGGTTCCGCTGCGCACCCCCTTGAATGACGCCCCCGCGAGCTGGCTCGCGGCTCGGCGCGGCGCCAATGCCATCGCGATACCGGCAACCAGACCCAAGAAGAGCAGGGTGATTCCGATCCACAGTGCAGTTTCGCTCTGAATCCAGCCCGGTTTCGCCGCAACGCGGAGCGATTGCGTGGTATTCGAGGTCGCGCCCGCCGGCCCACCGGCCACGAAGACCATCGCGAGACCTACCACCGCTGCCGAAACCAGCCGTCGCGCGTTCATCGCCGGACCTTGCCGCTACCCACGACGATCGCCATGTCCGGTGCGCCGAAGAGGTGGCCAGGAACCGCGATGCCGTTTTGCTCCAACGTGTCGGAGAACTGTGGGCGGAGGCCGGTCGGCTGGGGAGACCCGACGAAGAAGCCGTCGGCGTCGATGCCGGCCGAATAGTCGAACTTATAGAGGTCCGCCAGGGTCACAACCTCACCTTCCATCCCGCAGACCTCGGTGACCTGGGTGACCCGGCGGGTGCCGTCCCGCATCCGGGTGAGGTGGATGATCACATCGACCGCGGACGCAACCTGCTCGCGGATCGCGCGCACAGGAAGATCCATGCCCGCCATGAGCACCATCGTCTCGATACGAGCAAGCGCGTCACGTGGGGAGTTGCAGTGCAACGTGGTGAGCGAGCCGTCGTGGCCGGTGTTCATGGCCTGGAGCATGTCGAGGGCCTCGCCGCCACGCACCTCGCCCACGACGATCCGGTCCGGGCGCATGCGCAGCGCGTTCCGTACCAGGTCACGGGTCGTGATCTCACCCTTGCCCTCGATGTTGGCCGGACGACTCTCCAGCCGCACGACGTGGCGTTGGGTCAACTTGAGCTCGACTGCATCCTCAATCGTCACCACCCGTTCGGTTTCGGGGATGAAACTGGAGACGACGTTGAGGAGTGAGGTCTTGCCGGTGCCGGTTCCCCCGGTGATGAGGATGTTGAGCTTGCCTCGCACGCACGCGTCGATCAGCTCGATCATCTCGGGGGTCAGCGTGCGGAACTCGACGAGATCGTCGGGCGTGAACGCGTAGTGCGAGAACTTGCGGATGGTGAGGATCGGGCCGTCCACTGCGAGCGGCGGGATGATCGCGTTGACTCGGGATCCGTCGGCCAGACGAGCGTCGACCATCGGGGAGGACTCATCGATACGGCGGCCCACCTTGGAGACGATGCGTTCGATGACCTGCCGCAGGTGGTCCTCGGACAAGTACCGCGAGTCCGTGAGCGTGAGTTGGCCGGCCCGCTCGATGTAGATCCCGTCGCACGCGTTGACCATCACCTCGGTGACGGTCGGGTCGGCCAGGTACCGCTCGATCGCACCGAGACCGAGGACGTCGTCGGTGACTTCCGAGACCACTCTCGCCCGCTCGGCGGCCGAGAGTGGAATCTGCTCCGCTTCGATGACCCGGCTGATCTCCTGTACCACCAGTGCGTCGAGCTGCTGCTCCGACAACGACGAGTCGTAGAGGCGTTGGCCCATGCGCGCGTACAGGGCGTCCTGCGCGCGCCGCTTCAGGGCTGCAAACGGGTCGACCACCAGCGGTGCGGATTCATGGTGCTCGAACTCTTGGCGCGAGTGCGGAATCGCCATCTCGTCGTCAGTGAGTGCATGGTCCTGCGCGGCCTTGAGCCGGTCCGAGAGCTTCATCGGGTTTCCTTCCATCGGCGGAGCCGGCTCGCGGCCGGGCCATCGGAGTTGATCGGGGCTTCGCCGGCGAGCCGATTGACCAGCTCGCCGAGGGAACGACTCACGGGCGACTTCTGGGCTCCCTCGAGGAGGGGGATGCCCTGGTTCATGGAGAGCGGGACCGCGCGAGAACTCGGGATCGACACGCTGATGGCGAGTCCGACGGTGCCCTCGATGTCGTCAGCCGACAGGCCGACCCGCGCGTCCGCCCGGTTCAGCACCAGATGCCGGCGCTGGGTGGTCAGCCCGAGCAGGTCGAAGGCATCGACCTCTTTGCGGACCGCTCGCGCGCTGGCGACATCCGTGCCGGCGACGAGCACGATGTCCGAGGCGTACTCCATCGCTGCCAGCGTGTGCTCGTCGAGACCGGCTCCGGTGTCGACGATGACGAACCGGAACAAACCCTGGAGGAGTTCCAGGATCCGTGAGACGTCGTCCGTGCCGATGAGATCCGCGTCCGCCGGGGACTCCGGTGCACACAGCACGTACACGCCGCTCGGATGCCCGGTCAGGAACGCCTTGAGCGTCGTCGCGTCGAGGGCATCGCCGGCGCGCACGGCATCGGCAATCGTGTGTTCCGGCGCGAGCCGCAGCGCATTGCCCACGTCCCCGAACTGCACGTCGAGATCGATGATCACCGTCTCTCCCGGGGCCGCGGTCGCGAGACCGACGGCAAGGTTCGACGAAATTGCGGTCTTGCCCGCGCCGCCCTTCGGCGAGACCACTGCGATCGTACGGCGGGTCTCGGTCTTCACCGATGCCGAGGAACGCACCTGACGACGAGCTGCGGTATCAATGGCGGCGTCGAACGCGGCGCGCACGTCCGCGAGTTCAGCCGCCGGGTCGACGATGTCCCGCACCCCAACCCGCAATGCCATCCGGTAGAGCTCCGGAGTGGGCTCGGCAACCAGCAGTACGCAGAGCTCGGGGGACACCCGATCCAGAGCGGCCGCAGCATGGAGGGCCGCCTCCGAGTCGAGGCCGGGGCCGATGGCAACGACTCGAGCACCGTGGTCCTCGATTGCTCGCAGCATTGCCGAGTTCCCGGCGGCGAGATCCGCCGGTCCCCAGGACTTCAGCTCGCCATTGAGGGTGTGCTCGAACGATTCCCGAACGCGGTCCTCCCACGAGGAGTCGTTCGTGGCCAGGAGGAGTCGGCTCATCGGTTGACCGTGCCGCGAGTCTCGACTGCCGTCGGAGCGTCGCTCGCGTCGGACGGCTCGATGGAGAGCCAGACCTTGCCGAACTCCTGGGTGAAGACGAGTCGCTCGGTGGACGGACCGTCGAGAGCGAGCGTGACCAGCAACTGACTCGTCGGGGCCTGCCCGGGCTTGGCCGTGTCCGCAGTCTTGGCGGCGCTGGTGTTCTCGGTGTTGTTGACGTTGCCCGTCAACTGCACGTTGATCACCAATGCCTTGTGCAAGATGATGTGCGTCGCGCTCGGCGTCTTACCGTTGGGCTGGATCTGGAGTCCGTCGACCGTGATCGGCGCTTGGTTGTTCATGTCGAACGCGTCGAAGGACGCGATCACCGCGACGCGCGCGCCGGGCGTGAGGACACCGCCGATGACCCGCTGCGGGTCCAGTGCCACCGTGGTACGGAGGAGTCCGGGTGGCACCTGAACATCGGCACCGGTGGCCGAGAAGTTGCTCTTGTCGACGAAGCGGCTGGCGATGACCTGCTCACCGGCCACGAGGGTGGTGCCCGCGACCTTCTTGCCCAAGCTCTTGACGTTCGTCACCGCACCATCGGCCATCACCTTGCGGCTGATGGATTCGAGGGCGACGCTGGCGCCGAGGTCCTTCGCCGCAGTGCCGGCCGGCACGGTGGTCTTGACCGTGAGCACCTTGACGATCTTCTCGCCCGCCTGTGCGCGATCATCCGCGCCCCTGACGTACGTGACGATCGCGAGGGTGCCGACCAGTGCCAGGGCCACCGATGTGATGAGTCCTGTGATCCTTCGAGTGTCCACAGTTGCAACCTTTCATGCGTCCGGCCCTAACAGGCGCGGGAATCGGTGGTGTTGGGTGTGAGGGTGTTGACGTCGCAGATGCGAATCGCGTGCACACCGGTGTTGATGCCGGTCGTTACGCAACAGGTGCCGGAGATGACACCCCGGGTGAAGACGAGGTCCAGGTATCGAGCCGCCTGCGCGCCAGTCGTGTTGGAGTCGACCAACTTCACGAGAACGAACGCCACGATGTGGAACTGAGCGTTCGAGCCGTTGCCGACGGCGGTGTCGAAGACCGGCAACGCGAACGCCTGGCCGCTGCTTTGGAGATAGGCGAGTTCGCTGTCGAGACTGTTCGAGAATGCACCGGTGTCACCGGGCACGTTCTGCCCGACCTCGACCACCCCCGGGTAGCCGTTGCGCGTCCAGTTCTTGGTGTCGGTGTTCGAATTCGATCCGCCGTCGAAGTCCATGATTCCCCAGTTGCCCGGGACGCTCGCGCCACACGCGCTCGGCTGCGACTTGCCGTAGGTGATACGGATTGTTCCCGAATCACCGACCGGACCCGAAGGGAGGTTGAGCCACTGCGCCAACTGGAGGTTCGCTGCGAGGCACAGACCGAAGGGCCGGAGGTTGGCGGCGCTGGTTGGAACGCCCCACTCGGCGGTGGTGATCGCGTGGATTTGCTTGGCGGAGGCGCCGAAGATTCCGGCGAAGCTGAAGTCAACCGAGCGTTCGGCGGCAACGGTGACATGGCCGGCGCTCGTCTCGACGCTCGGTACGCAGCTACTGACACTCGCGAGTGAGTCGTTCGCCGCTACGAACGATCCTGCCGCCGTCGAGCATCCGGCCTTTCCGAGCGCGTAGTCCTTGGCCGAGGCCAGTGCTGCACCGTCTGCGGCAGTCACGAGGCCCCGGCGCGCCTGCCACAGGTGCCCGCTGTCGATTGCGTAGGCGGCGAACCCGAAGATCACCACAGCACAGATCGCAACAAGGACCGCGATCGCGCCCCGTTCGTCACGAGTTACTCGCACTTGAACTCGCCCTTGCCCGTGAGGGTCACGGTCTGGTTGCCCCAGAGCGGGATGTCGAGATTGGTGTTGGCCGCCACGGTCACCGTGACGCGCGCGTCGGCCACCTTGAGATCGCACGGGTTCCCGCTACTGGGCGACACCGTGATGACGGGCGACTGCGTCGTGGGCAACACACCGGACAGGGAAGAGATGACCGTGTCTTTGATGTCGGATTGGCTCGACTGCGGGAGCGCGGCGACACGTGCACCTTCGCGCGCGGCCGCCTGGAGACCCTGGAGCCGGTTGAAGTAGATCGAGAATTGGATGATCCCGAAGACGAGCAGGATCAGGATCGGGAGGACGATGGCCATCTCGATGGCCGCGGCGCCGCGTTGGTCGCGGTGGCGGTGGAGGATCCGGTGCATCGTCGACTCCTGGATGGAAGGGGAGGAAGTGGGTGTCGATTCCGGCGCGCCGCGTCGCGGCGCGCCGGAATCCCTCAGCTGTGGCTAGAACTTGCCGACGAGTTTTGTGAAAGCGCCTTGGACCTGGGTGCCGACGGTGCCGACAACGGCGAAGATGATGGCCGCGATGAGCGCGACCATGAGCCCGTACTCGACTGCGGTCGCACCGCGCTCGTCCGCCTCGATGTGCAGGTTCTGGATGCGGGTCCAGAGTGCGAGGATCGTGTCGCTCATATTTGTGTGTCTCCTTGTCGTGCGAGCGAGTGCCCGCGCTGGTTCGATGGGGACACACTGAACGAATTCATCGCGGTTGCCATCCTCAACTTTTGGGAACTGCCATCAGATGGGTCGGACGAATCAGCGACGGACTTGAGCCTCGCGTCGTTTCCGCTCATGCGACTGCGTCGCAGGCCGCTCAGGCCCCGCTGGGCGGTCTCTCGGCTGGAACGCGCGGAGCCGTCGCCTCGCTTCGGTTTTCACTCCGACTTTCGCGCGCTTTGGGGGTCTCCTGACTCCCAAAGTGCACTGAAGTCGGTCTTAGCGAGTGGCGCGGGCGATTTCGACGGCGGACTCCTCCACGAGCAGTGCAGCGCGGGCGAACGCCTCGCCGGCCTGCCAGACGCGGTCGGTGAGCGCGAGCGCGGTTACGGCACCCAACGCCGCGATCTCGTCACGCGCGTCGTCGGCGATCTGACCCGCGATCACGCCGCGATGCGCGACGCCGATCGCGTCGGCGAGTTCGAGAACGCCGCCGACCACTTTTCCGTGGAAGCTCGTTCGATCCAACTTGCCTTCGCCGGTGATGACGAGGTCCACGGACTCGAGCACGGCCTCGAGACCGACGACCTCGGCCACCGCGTCGAAGCCCGGCTCGATGGTGGCGCCGATCGCAAGCAACCCGCCCGCGAGTCCGCCGGCCGCGCCGGCGCCTTCGACGCCGGTGACGTCCACCCCGAGCCGGTCGCGGTACGCACCCGCCACCTGTTCGAGCCGCCGCGTCAGCAACCCCACCTGCGCCGGCGACGCGCCCTTCTGCGGACCAAACACCGTGGCGGCATCGAGGAACGCGGTGCGCACGTCACACGCCACGGTGACCGGGACCTGACCGAGTGACCAGTCGAGCGCTTGCACCGCGGCAAGACCACCGTCGGTGGTGGCACTCCCGCCCACACCCACGATCACGCGCTGCGCGCCGGCGCGGATCGCAATCGCAATCAGCTCACCGGTGCCACGGGTGCTCGCCACCAAGGGATCACGCCGCTCCGGCAAGACGAGCGTGCGCCCACTCGCCTTCGCCATCTCGATGATGGCGGTGCCGTCGCCGAGCATCGCCCAATCGGCGAGCACGGGATCACCGAGGGGCCCGGTGACCGTCGCGGTTCGCAGCGCCCCGCCACGCACCGCGCGGATGACGTCGAGGGTGCCTTCGCCGCCGTCGGCCAGCGGGAGCTCGACGACCGACTCGATCCCTGCGGACCGCAACCCGCGTGCCATCGCCGCGGCCGCCTCGGCCGCGGACAATGTGCCGCGAAACTTGTCAGGACAAGCGACTGCCGTGCCGATCATGCCCAGTAGATTGGCTCAGCCCCCGTCCCCCGTGAGGATTCTCGTGCTCGAACGCGTCCCCCTGCTGGAAAAATGTCTTGCCGACTACGCCGACGTCGCCGGCGCAGACACCATCGGGCGCATTCGCGCGGCCGCCGAGCCGCTACGCGGCGCGCGCATCCTCCACGTGAACGCCACGGCGTACGGAGGCGGCGTCGCCGAACTGCTCGCCACCCACGTGCCGCTGTTGCGGGACCTCGGGATCGAAGCCGAGTGGCAGGTCATTCACGGCAGCGATGAGTTCTTCGCCATCACGAAGAACGTTCACAACGCCCTCCAGGGCGCGGCAATCGAGTGGACCGCAGACATGCAGCGCATCTACCTCGAGAAGGTCTTGGACAACGCGCTCCTGATGGAAGGCGAGTTCGACTACGTCGTCATCCACGACCCGCAACCGGCAGCCATTCTGGCGCTGGCGGGCGCCTCGAGCGTGAACGGTCCGAACACGAAATGGATCTGGCGCTGTCACATCGACCTCACCGCGGCGAACCCCGAGGTGTGGGAGTTCTTCCGCCCGTACGTGGAGCAACACGACGCGTCGGTCTGGACGATGCCCGAGTTCGTGCCGTCGTCGCTGTCGATGGATCGCATCGTGCAGGCGCCGCCGTGCATCGATCCGCTCTCGGTGAAGAACCTCGATCTGCCCGAGCCGTTCATGCGCGAGATCGTGAAGCAGTACGGCATCGACCCGGAACGTCCGCTGCTGTGCCAGGTGAGTCGGTACGACCCGTGGAAGGACCCGATCGGTGTGATCGAGGCCTACCGATTGGTGAAGCAGGACATCCCCGACGTCCAGCTGGTGCTCGCAGGTTCGATGGCCACGGACGACCCCGAAGGATTCCAGGTCTGGGAAGAGGTCGACGCGGCACGCGAGGGTGATCGAGACATTCACCTCCTCTCCAACATCCAGCAGGTCGGGAACGTCCAGATCAACGCGTTCCAACGCGCTGCGGACGTCGTGATCCAGAAATCCCTGCGCGAAGGCTTCGGCCTCACGGTGAGTGAAGGTCTCTGGAAGGGACGGCCGGTCATCGGCGGCCGCGCCGGTGGGATCACCCTTCAGATCCACGACGGCGAGAACGGCTACCTCGTCGACACGGTCGAGCAGTGCGCGCAGCATTCGGTCGAGTTGTTGAAGAACCCCGAACGCGCCAGCGCAATGGGTGAGTCGGGCAAGGAGCACGTGCGCAAGAACTTCCTCTCGACCCGCGAGCTCGAGGACTGGATCACTCTGTTCAACCAGCTCGCGGGCTGACACCAATCACCCGATGATCGTCGTTTCCCACCGGGGTCCCGTCAGTTTCCGACGCGAACCCGACGGCCAGTTCACGGCTCGTCGAGGCGCGGGCGGAGTCGTCAGCGCGCTGGCACCACTGCTCACCGACCGCGCCGACGCGCACTGGATCGCGGCGGCCATCGGCGACGATGACCGCGCCGCGGTGGCGGCCGGCGCCGTTTCCACCCCCGGGCTGAACGTCGAACTGGTGTCGTTCGATCCTGAACTCCATCGATTGCACTACGACGTGATGTCCAACCGGATTCTCTGGTTCTGCTTTCACGGACTGTTCAACCTGCCGAGCGCGCCGAACTTCGATCGCGCCATGCACGCGGCCTGGGATGCGTATCGGGCCGTCAACCAGGCCTTCGCCGAAGCAATCGCAACGCGTGCGAGCGCGGGCGAGGTGGTACTCGTCCAGGATCTGCAGCTCATGCTCGTCCCGGCCTTCTTGCGCGAACTCCGGCCCGACCTCGCGATCTCCCACTTCACCCACACGCCGTTCTGCGGTCCGATGGAGCTGCGCGTCCTTCCCGACCCGATCGCGGACGAACTGTGCTCGTCGCTCGCGGACACCCCCTCCGGATTTCACACGGAACGTTGGGCCGAAGCGTTCCGCCGCTGTGCCCGGGACGTCCTGGGACGGGACGCGTCGAGCACCTTCGCCGCGTCGTTCGGACCCGATCCCGAAGACCTCGCCGCCGCGTCAGCCACGCCGGAGGCGGCCGAATCGCTGCACGCTCTGGAATCGCAGATCGGCGATCGTCGCTGCATCGTGCGCGCCGATCGCGTCGAGCTCTCGAAGAACATCGGTCGCGGGTTCCTCGCGTTCGACGAACTCCTCGAGACCCACCCTGAGTGGCGTGATCGCGTCACGTTCGTTGCGATGTTGAATCCGTCACGCGAATCCATCGTCGAATACCGCAACTACCGGACCGACGTCGAAGCCATCGCGGCTCGCGTCAACGCGCGCTGGGGTACTGCGGAGTGGCAGCCCATCGTCCTCGACACGCGGGACAACTTCCCGCGCTCCGTTGCTGCTCTCGAACGCGCCGACGTGATCCTCGTCAACCCGGTGCGCGACGGCCTCAACCTGGTCGCCATGGAAGGTCCCCTCCTCAACGAACGCGATGCAGTGCTCTGTCTGTCGCGCGAGGCGGGTGCCTTCGAACTCCTCCGTGAGCATTGCCTCGAAGTTCACCCGTTCGACGTCAGCCAGACGGCCGAGGCATTGCACGCCGCACTCGCGATGGCACCTGCGGAACGAGCGGTCAAGAGTGTGGGGCTTCAGGCGGCGGCGCGATCGCGCCCGGCCGACAACTGGCTGATAGAACTCGTCAACCGCGCGCGCTGACTGCGTGGGCCAAGCCAGTCAAGAGTTCGAGCAGCCCGGCCGGACCGTCCACCACGACGTCGGCCGCTGCGAGAAGTTCGGCGGGAGCCTCCGCAGACGTGACCCCGACCCGGACCGCATGACGCAGCGCTCCGGCTGACTGCAGGCGCGCCAGCGCTGCGAACGCGCTGAGGTCACCGTGGTCGTCACCGGCGAAGAGCGCTGCGTTCATCCCCCCACACAACTGCTCGACGGCGCTCCCCTTGTCCACCGTCACCGGCGGCCGCAGTTCCACCGCCATTTTCGTGGGGTACTCCGTGAGCCCGTGCGTCAGCGCCGCCTCGTGTGCCCAGCGCTCGGCGGTCGGACCGAGTTCGGCGCAGGTCCGCCAGTGCAGCGTGACCGCCACCGATCCCTTTCGTTCCACGAACACGTCGCCGAGCTCGGCCTCGGCGGCGTCCGCAACCGCCGAGATGGCGTCGGCGTAGGGACGCGCGCGTTCGTCCACCACGATCTCGTCGCCGACCACGTGCTCGAGTCCGTACTGACCAACCAGACCGAGGCCGTCGACAGGAAGCGCGGCCCGCAAGAAGGCCAGCGGTCGGCCACTCACGATTGCGCAGCGTCCGAACCGAGCAACCAACGCGTGCAGCATGCCGACGACACCATCGAGCGGCTGCGCGTCATCAGGGTGGTCGACGATCTCGGCGAGCGAACCGTCGAAGTCCATCACGATCGCGGCGTGCGCGGGATCGGCGACGAACGACCGGAACGGTTCGAGGTCCATGTGCGCCGCTCCGGGCGAGTAATCAGGAACCGATGACCACGATGCAGTCGGCGTCGGTGACGAACGGCTGCGGTGTCGGCATTGGTTGCACCTTCGCGCCGGGAACGAGCGCCGCCATCGTGGTGCACGGAGCGGTCTTGCCCGCCTTCACGTCGACGACCGTACCGGCGCGCACCGGGGATACGTTGTTCGCTGGCAAGGTCTTGTAGCCCTTCGCCTTGAGCGTGTCCGTCAAGGTGGAGGCGACGCCCGAGCGGCCGGACGCATTGAGGACGAGCACCGTGACCTGCGCCGGGGAGATCGCGGCGGGCGTGGTCGTCGGAGCGGTGGACGCGGTCCCGGCGGCGACCGTCGTCGTGGTGGTGGGGTTCGAGTTGGCACTGCTCGTGGTGGAACTCGTTCCGCCATCGCCGACCGGCCCACTGTTGCCATCGTCGATGGCGTTCAACAGCACGACGCCGAGGATGACCGCGCCCGCGATCAATGCCGCGCCGCGCGCGGCCGAGAAACCGGGCCCGCCTCCGCCGCGCGATGATCGGCGCTGGCTGCGTCCGGGTTCGGGCTGATCGTTCGGATCCTGCGGATCGTTCATCAATTGCTGCCTCGAAATACCAGCCCAATCGGCGCGATCGTGCTCTCGATCGGCGCGTCCCGGGGAGTTCGATCCTGACGTCTCGACCCTACCGGGTGGAAGGGGACAACTCGGGGAATCAGGGAGCCGGAGGTCGGGATCGAACCGACGACCTGCGGTTTACAAGACCGCTGCTCTACCAACTGAGCTACCCCGGCAGGGCGGCTGAGATTACCGGAACGGGTCCACGTCCCCGTGTCCGCCTTCACGCCGAAGCGCCACTGCGTGCAGGGCAATCGCGGCCGCCGCCGAAACGTTGAGGCTCTCCAATCGACCGTGCAACGGGATGGACGCCACGACGTCGCAACGATCCCGAGTGAGCCGGGCCAATCCGGAGCCCTCGGAGCCCAGCACGAGCACCACCGGATCATCGGCCACCGCGACCTCGCTGACCGCGGTGGTGCCATCCGCATCAAGGCCGACGGTCCACACGCCAGCCCGGCGGGCCTGGTCGAGGAAGGCTGGGATACCGGCCACGAACGCGATCGGGAGGTATTCGACCGCACCCGCCGCCGCCTTCAGGACCGTCGGTCCGAGACCGGCGGCTCGATGCTTCGGGATCACGACGCCGGTCACGCCCGCGGTCTCCGCAGTCCGCAGGACTGCGCCGAGGTTGCCCGGATCCGTGACCCCGTCCAACGCCACGATGAACGCCGCCGGATCCCGGAGCAGTTCGTCGACGTTCGCGGGCGTGATCCCTTGCGCGCGAGCGATCACACCTTGGGGTGCTTCGGTGCGCGCGAGTTCTTCCAGCCGAGCGGGACCGATGCGCCGGACTCGAATACCGATGCTCTGCGCGAGTTCCTCGATCTCCGCAGCACCCGCGGCGCGCTCGATGACCCAGACCTCGCGCACGTTCCGCCGCCGCGCCCGCAACAGTTCCCGAACCGCGTGAAACCCCTCAACCTGCTCACCGGCCGCTTGCTCATACGACCGATTTCTCGGACCCCGTTCCGGTTCACCGGGATCAGCGCTGGTGCGGCTCGGGTTACTGCGCTTCGCGCCTTCGCGATCTCCGCCACTGCGATCTGCGCCGCGTCGGTCCGGGCGCTTGCTCATCGGTGCCAGAGGGTGCCGGTGGCGGAATCCTGGATGGTGATGCCGCGCGCGGAGAGTTCGTCGCGGATGGAGTCGGCGCGTGCAAAGTTCTTCGCCGCGCGGGCATCGTTGCGAGCTTGTACCAGCGCGTCGATCTCGGCGCGTTCATCGTCGGCGATCGCTTCGGCCTCGGGGAATCCCAAGACATCGAGGAGCGCAGGTACCGCGGCGGCGAGCGCCGACCCGCGTGCTCCGTCTCCGGCGTCGAAGGCGGAGTTGGCTTGCTTGACGGCATCGAAGATCGATGCAACCGCGCCGGCGGTCCCGAAGTCCTGTTCCATCGCGGCCTCGAACGCCGCGACGACCTCAGGGGCCGGGACGGCCGACGGGTCACCCTCACGTTCGGTGCGCCGCGCCAAGTTGTCGACCCGTTGGATCCCCTCGGCGGCCGCGCCCAGCTCGTTCGCCGTGAGTTCCATCTGCGAGCGGTAGTGCACCTGCAGCACCGCGAGCCTGAACGCGCGCGGGCCGTGCGCGTCGAGCGCGTCGCCGAGCGTCGTGAAGTTGCCGAGCGACTTGCCCATCTTTTCGCCGCCCACCATCACCATGCCCGAGTGGATCCAATGCCGCGCGAACGGATGGCCCGCCGCCTCGGCCTGTGCCCGTTCGTTCTCGTGGTGTGGAAACACGAGGTCGTCGCCCCCACCGTGGAGATCGAAGTTCTCACCGAGGATCGCGAGGGACATCGCCGAGCACTCGATGTGCCACCCCGGCCGCCCCGCACCCCACGGCGAATCCCAATCGGGCTCGTCCGGCTTCGCAGCCTTCCAGAGCGCGAAGTCGACCGGACTCTGCTTGCGTTCATCCACCTCGACGCGCGAACCCGCGCCTTCGATGAGGTCTTCCACGCGCCGTCCCGACAACTGGCCGTACCCCTCGTACGCGCCAACGGAGAAATAGACCCCTTCACCCTCGATCACGTACGCCCGGCCGGCGTCGACGAGTTCACGGATCAGATCGATCATCGGCTCAACGAACTCGGTGGCGCGAGGCACGTCGTCCGGTCGGCGCACGTTGAGCCGATCCAGCTCGTCCCAGTACGCGGCTTCGTACCGATCGGCCAGCTCGCGTTCGGTGGTCCCTTCCGCGGCGGCCCGAGCGATGATCTTGTCCTCGACGTTGGTCACGTTCCCCACGAACCGGACCGTGTTGCCGCGCCATTCGAGGTACCGCCGGATCACGTCGTACACGAGCGCGGTGCGGCCGTGACCGACGTGCGGAACGTCATAGACCGTTGGCCCACACACGTAGATCGACACCTGACCGGGCACGCGGGTCGTCAACTCGACGTCGCGTTTCGCCAAGGTGTCAAAGATCCGGACCATGACGGCGAGGCTAGGCGACCGCCCTCACACCCTCCCCCACCGTTCCCGCACCAGTTCCGCTCGGCCCCGGCTCGGAATCCAAGTCAGGCGCGTTCCAACAATGCAACCGCCCACACGGCAACCCCCTCGCCTCTCCATCCCCGCTCTCGGCGACTGCGTCGCCGGGCCGCTCGGGCCCCGGCTCGGAATCCAAGTCAGGCGCGTTCCAACAACGCAACCGCCCACACGGCAATCCCCTCGCCTCTACCCACGAAGCCGAGGGTTTCGCCGCGCTTGGGGCGGACGGCGACGTAGACAGGAGGGCCGCCCGGTTGCCGGGCCGCATCGAGCGCGCCGGACACGTTCGCCGCCATTGCGTTCACGTACGGTCCGAGGCGCGGTCGCTCCGCCGCGATCACGACGTCGACGTTGCCGACCCACCAACCCGCAGCCGCAACCCGAGCCGCCACGTCGGCAAGCAAGCCGATGGACGACACGCCCGCGTACGCCGGGTCCGAGGCAGGAAAGAGTTCACCCAGATCCGGCAGGCCCGACGGTCCGAGCAACGAGTCTGCAACCGCGTGCGCAACCGCATCCGCGTCCGAGTGCCCGACCAGGCTCGGCGCGTCCGTGACCGTGACGCCGCCGATGACCAACGAGCCGTCGGTCCCGAACGGGTGGACGTCGTACCCCATCCCGACGCGCATCATCGAACCCCCTCCCGCGTTGCGACCACGGCCTTGGCGCGTTCCAAGTCTCCCGGCTCGGTGATCTTGAAGTTGTCTCGTTCACCCGCGACGACGACGACCGTGCCACCGAAGGCTTCGACCACGGACGCGTCGTCGGTTCCTTCGGCGCCTCGGGCGTAGGCCGCACGCAAGACCGACGTGCGGAATCCCTGCGGGGTCTGCACACTCACCAGTGCCTCGCGTGGAACGGTTTCGACCACGACATCACGCTCCACGCGCTTGACCGTATCGCTCATTGCCAGACCGGGAACGGCTCCGTCCGCGCCGTCGTCGCGCACGGCCGCCACCACGCGTTCGAACAACGCCGCGGTCGCGAGCGGCCTCGCCGCGTCGTGGACGAGCACGATGTCGACCGCTCCTGGCACCGCTTCAAGACCCGCCCGAACCGAGTCCGAACGCGTCGTACCACCCGTCACTATCACCGCGCCGTCCACCGTCCAGGACGAGTCCGGCGGCACCACGACGACGACGCCTTCGCTCACCGTCGCCGCGACACCAACCGCGTGGTCGACGACGCGCGCGTCGCCCAAGGGCAGCAACTGTTTCGGCGCGCCGAAACGCTCCCCGCTTCCGGCGGCAACCACAATGGTCCAGACTGACACCACGCCATGATGCCGCATAGGGGCCGCGTTCAGCGGTTAGCTGCGCACTCCGCTCTCCAGCGGCTCTGACGCTGCGCGCGCATCGGCCAGGCGCGCGAACACAATGCGACCCGCACTGGTCGGCACCACGGATGACACGGTGAATGGCATACGCCCAGCGTCCACCAAGTCGACGCCGCCGTTGACCACCACCATCGAGCCGTCTTCCAAGAACCCGACGCCTTGTCCCTCGTGACGACCACCTTTGGTCAAGGCCACCTGAATCGTCTCGCCGGCGAGCACCGCCGGCGCCAGGTCAGCGGCCAGGCGGCGCGGAATGACCGTCGGAACACCCTGCACCTCAGCCACCCGCGCCAGGTTCACGTCGTTGGTCAGGAGTCGCAGCTTGGATCGTCGAGCCAGCATCACCAGCTTGGCGTCCACCTCCGCAACCTCCGGCACTTGGTCGTCCAGCACGTACACGCGGTTGTGCGCCTCCCGTTTCAACACTTCGAGAGTTTCGAGTCCGCGCAACGCTCGACGGCCGCGCTCGTCACCGGCGTCGGCCATGCCCTGGAGTTCATCGAGTACGAAGCGCGGCACCATCAGATCGTCGCGGAACAACCCGGACCGGCACAGCGGGAGCAGTTGGGTGTCCATCACCGCGGACGAATCGACGAGGAATCCGTTCGTGGCGTCGTACGCCTGCGCGTGGACCATCGGCCGGGTCGAGAGGCCGGCGGCTGCGAAGAGATCTTCGGCACGATGGGCCGCGATGCGATAGCCGAGGGACATGCAGACCCACAGCGAGATCGCCGCAGTCGGGAGCCCAACCTCCGGCTTGACGAAGACAACGAGCGGCACGGCCGCGGCGAGACCCAACATGCCCCCGACCGTCGCGCCGAGGACGCCACAAAGGAGCTGGGGAATCGGTATGCGATCGGCCGAGCGTTCGGCGACTTCGACCGCGCGGTCCAGGAGGCGCCCGAGCAGACCGCCGATCAAGTACCCCGCGAGGCAACCGACCATCCCGAAGGATCCGGCGACCGTTTGGGACGCGCTGAAGTCACGTCCCAACATGAAGCCAACCGCAGTCGCGAGGACAACGGTGAACAAGCGCACGATCTCGACGAACACGGCGATCCTCCGACCCTTGGATCGGCGGCCCTGCAGTGCACCTTGACCCACTTGGTCGGATCGACCCAGTGGAGCGGAGCTATTTCGCCTTCGTCGCCTTCGCTGCCTTCTTGACCGGCGCCTTCGCGGCTTTCGTCGCCTTCACCGGCTCCGCCTTGGCGGCCTTCGCAGCCGGTTTCGCAGCCGGTTTCGCAGCCGCCTTGCGTGGTTTCGGCGGCGTGTACGGCGGCGGCGGCTTCGTCAAGGCACCGTCGTCGTCGAAGTCGATGGAGCTGCGCCGACCGACGTTGGGTTCCTTACCGAGGACCTCATCGAGTTTGTCTTCCGCGGTTTCCTCATCGACGTTCAACGCGAACGTCAACTCCGACACCAAGATCTGGCGAGCCCGAGCCAACATGCGCTTCTCACCCGCGGAAAGACCCTTGTCTTTTTCCCGGATGGTGAGGTTCCGCACGACTTCGGCGACTTGGTAGATGTCGCCGCTCTTCAGCTTCTCGACGTGGTTCTTGAACCGCCGAGACCAGTTCGTCGGCATGCGCGCCTCGCGCTTGCGCAACACCGCGAAAACCTCTTCGACTTCCTCGTCATTGATGACGTCTCGAAGTCCGATCTCGTCCGCACCTTCGGCCGGGACCATCAACGTGAGGTCGCCATAGGCCAACCGCAGGATCAGGTAGTCCTGCTTCTTGCCGAAGGCTTCCCGCCGTTCCCGCTTCTCGATCGTCGCCGCACCGTGGTGGGGGTAGACGACTTTGTCACCGACTTTGAACGGCATGGGGGGAAGAGCTCCTCGACCGGGGCACACGCAGAAGCACGTCATGCTACCGGAGTCGGCACCGACGCCAGGATCCGTGGTTAGTGTGAGCGCGTGTCCGACCGCCGTTTGCTCAACTCAACCGAGCTCTTCGCGTCGCTCCCGGAGGCCATGGTCGAGCATCTGCGCACGCAGGCGCGTGACCGAACTCTCGCCAAAGGTGAGCTGCTCTTCTCCCAGGGTGACGAGTCATCGGACCTCTACGTGGTCACGGACGGCCGGATCGCGATCTCGACTCGCTCCACCGACGGTCGCGAGTCCATGGTGGCTGTCCTCGAGAACGGCGGACTCTTCGGTGAGATGGGACTCTTCGACGGTGGCCCACGGTCCGCCGAGGCTCGCGCCCTCATCGACACGACCCTGCTCGAAATCGCATTCGACGATGTTCGCGCCGCCATCGAGGTACGGCCCGAGGTCCTCTGGGCGATCGTACGACTGCTCGCCCAACGCATCCGGGCGACCGATGAAGCCTTAGCCGACGCCGTGTTCCTCGACGTCCCGGCGCGCACGGCGAAGCGGCTCCTCGAACTCGCCGAAGACGCAGCTGAGTTTCAGCTGCCGATGACCCAAGAAGATCTCGCGGGGCTCGTGGGAGCATCCCGCGAACGGGTCAACAAAGCCATTGCGATGTTCGTGCGCCTCGGATGGATCCAATCGACGGGCCGCAGCCGCTACCGCATCCTCGACCGCGAGCAGTTAGAACTCCGCGCCAACCCGTAATTTCCGCTCTTGCGACTACGTCGCAGGCCGTTCGGGCCCCGGTTCGGGTCGCGGACTATTGAACCCGCGTGCCCGCATCCCTCACCTTCGGATTCCACTCTTGCGACTACGTTGCAGGCCGCTCGGGCCCCGGTTCGGGAGCGCGGACTGTTGAACCCGCGTGCCCCGCGTCCCTCACCTTCGGTTCGGTCAATCCAGGCCGAGGAAAGCGAGGGTGCGAGTCCACGCGTCGGCGGCGTCGGCCGCTCGGTGCGCGGGACGATCCGGGTCGTGGATGAAGCCGTGTTCGGCGTCCTCGTAGACCACCACTTCGCAATCGGCCCGCTCACTCCATGCCCCGCGCAGCGCGTCGATGTCAGCCGCCGGCGTATAGGGATCGGCTGAACCGAAGATGGCCAGTGTCGGGCACATCGTTGCAGCACGCTCGAGCGGCTCTGCAAGTTCGGCGTGGCGCCACCCCTCGGGCACCGTGATCATCCCGTAGAACGAAACCGCGCGATCGAAACGGTCTGTGGTCGCAGCCTTGAGCGCGTACATGCCGCCCATGCAGAAGCCGAGCACGGCGACATCGCTGACGTCGTCATTGACCACGACGTAGTCGGCGGCCCGTTCGAGGTCACCGAGCTGTTGGGCGTCATCGAGTCTGGCGACGTAGGCCATTCGCCGGTCGAGGTCGCTCAGATCGACACCCGAAGACTGCGCCCGGGCAAACGGTTCCGGACAGATCACCGCAGCGCCGTGCGTAGCCAGCCGCCGACACAGATCATCGAACAGCGGCCGATTCCCACCGATGTCAGGGTGCACGACGAGTCCGCGCCGCGGCATCCCGTCGGGCCGGGCGTGAAATGCCGGTACGAGGTCACCGTCTTCACCGCGAATAACGATGGATTCCGTCTCGACGTCGTGTCGACCTTCGGTCACTGGAGCCATCGGCGCACCGTAGCGCCACCGACACCGCGGTCTCGGTGAGTGCACGGCTCCATGGTCCCGAGCCAGGTAGGACGAACGGTCAGACGTACCGCTCGAGGATCGAGGATTCGGCCAGGCGCGCCAGACCGTCCTTGATCGAACGGGCCCGAGCTTCGCCGACACCCTCGACTTCGACGAGATCCGGAACACTCGCCCTCAGGACCTTGTGCAACAACCCGAACCGATCGACCACATTGTCCGCAACGATCTCGGGCAAGCGGGGAATGCGGTGCAGGAGACGGTATCCACGCGCCTGGACTGCGGTGTCGAGGCCGGTGTCGCGCGGGAGTCCGAGGACCTCGGCTACCTCGCGCACGTCCAGCAAGGTCTCGGTGTCGAGCTGGGCGAGAACTCCGAGCACCAGGTGCACATCGGCGCCATCGGACTCGACGAAGTAGTCCTTCGCGAACAGCCGGCGATCGTCCTCGACACCGCCCATCAACTCTTCGAGTTGGAGCAAAATCAGACGGCCTTCGGCGCCGAGTTCAATGACGTATTCCTCGATCTCCTCGGCGATGCGCCGCACCATCTCGGCGCGTTGGAGCGCAGTGGCGACATCGCGCACGGTGACGAGGTCTTCGATCTCGAGGGCGGAAAGCGCACCGCTCACGGAATCCAGGCGCGCCTTGTAGCGCTCGAGGATTTGGAGGGCTTGGTCGGCCCGGGTGAGTACCCGCCCGACCGGTTCCAGGGTGCGCTTCTGGCCACGACGATGCACCGCGACGAGCGAAAGTTCCTCCGAGATCGAGATGACCGGCGCTTCGATCTGCTTGGCGACCCGTTCGGCAGTTCGGTGACGAGTTCCGGTCTCGCTGGTCTGGATGTTGGGGTCCGGCACGAGATGCACGTTGGCTCGCGCGATGCGCGTGCAGTCCGACGACAGGATCATCGCCCCGTCCATCTTGGCCAGCTCCGAGAGTCGTTGTGGGGTGAACTCAGCATCGAGCAAGAAGCCACCCGAGCACAGCGAGAGCACTTCCGGCCCGTCGCCGACGACAATGAGGGCGCCCATCTTCGCTTGCAGAATTCGGTCGAGCCCCTCCCGCAGTGGCCGACCGGGCGCGACGAGCCGCAATGCGGAAAGCATTGCTTCCGAGCGAGACGCTGAGGGCACGTGGTGATCCTTTGGTTCTGAGAGTGCACGCCGGGGTTCGGTCCCGGCCCGCCCAGGTTTCCGAGGAATCGGTCCGCAGGATACCAGCGGGCGCGCGCGCAACGACAGGGCTGGAGCCTCGGTATCGGCCGCCCGAACCGCAGACTGGAGCTGCGAATGCGGCAGGGCGAACCGCCGGATCGGACCGTACAAATCCGACGAACGGACCAACGTCATCCGAGGCGCAGCGCGTCGAGAACCGTGCCGATGTGTTCCGCCCGCTGGAGCCTGATGCCGTCGACGTGCGGTGTGGACGCCGGCACGATCGCGGTACGAAATCCGAGGCGTGCTGCTTCTTCGAGGCGACGGACGGTCTGGGCCGCCTGACGGAGTTCGCCACCGAGTCCGAGCTCGCCGATCGCCACCAGACCTTCGGGGAGCGACTCTCCCGTGAGCGCGCTCGTGACTGCAAGCGCGATCGCAACGTCGGCACCGGGATCGTGCACCTTCAGACCGCCCGCGACACTTGCGTAGACATCGGATCCTCCGAGCGGCCGTCCCGCTCGCGATTGGAGCACGGCGAGGATCAAGTCCAGACGTGCACTGTCCAGGCCGCGGGCCGATCGGCGGGCCGCCGGCGCCGACGTGGACGCCACCAGCGCCTGCACCTCGACCAGCAAGGGTCGAACTCCCTCCATCGTCGCGGTGACGACCGACCCCGGGAGGCCCGGCCGACGGTCCGCAAGAAACAACGACGACGGGTCTTCGACCTCGCTCATCCCGGTTTCGTGCATCTCGAACACACCGAGTTCGTTGGTGGTCCCGAACCGATGTTTCAGGGCGTGCAACATGCGCAACGAATGGTGCCGATCGCCCTCGAACGCAAGCACGGTGTCCACCACGTGCTCGAGTGCGCGAGGGCCGGCGAGCGACCCGTCCTTGGTCACGTGACCCACGAGCACCGTGGCCATCGACCGTTCTTTCGCCGCCCGCACGAGGCGATGCGCGCACTCCCGCACCTGCCCGACCGAGCCGGGCGCGCCACCGACTTCCGGATCGAACATGGTCTGGATCGAGTCGATCGCCACGACATCGGGACGCGTCTCGATGATGCGATCGAGCACGGCCGGCAAAGACGTCTCGGTGACTATCAACAGATTCCGGTCCAACGTCTGCAAGCGCTCGGCGCGCAACCGCACCTGTTCCTTGGACTCCTCACCACACACCAGTAGACAGCTGGCACCGGCGGCCGCCATCCGACCGAGTGCCTGGAGCAACAGCGTGCTCTTGCCGATACCGGGCTCCCCGCCGAGCAGCGTGGCCGACCCCTGGACGAGTCCCCCGCCCAGGACGCGGTCGAGTTCAGGTACACCCGTCGAGCGGCCGACAGCGGTGATCGGATCGACGTCCACCAGCGGCATCACGACCGCGCTTTGTCCCGACTCGGAACCGGCAACCGACCTCGGTCGCTCCTCGACCAAACTGGACCACGCCCCGCAGTCCTGGCACCGCCCCAGCCACTTCGGCGCCTGCGCACCGCATTCGGTGCAGCTGTAGACCGTCTTTGTACGAACGCTTGTTCGACTCATCCGGATACCCTATCCGGAGGGTGCGACCACCGGATCGATGCCGCCGGCCCGATATACCGAGCACCGCGAGACGGTCGATAGGGTCCGATCGATGACTCCGCTGGTTGTCGGCTTCGATCTCGACATGACCCTGATCGATTCACGCCCTGGTGTGATCGCGAGTTTCGACGCGCTGAATCGAGCGCTCGGCACCACCATCGACGGCGAAGCCATCGCGGCGCATCTCGGCCCGACGCTCGAATCTGAGATGGCGGCGTACTTTCCGGCCGACGAGATCGACGCAGTGTGTGACCGGTACCGCGAGATCTACGCAGAGCTGGGACCATCCGGATCCTCGTTGCTCCCCGGGGCGGCCGCAGCCGTCGCTTCGGTGCGCGAGCACAGTGGCATGACGCTCGTGATCACCGCCAAGTTCGAGCCCAACGCGCACCTGTGCCTCGCGCACGTGGGCATCGAGGTCGACCACGTCATCGGTTGGCGTCATGGTCCGCAAAAGGGCGAGACGTTGCTGGAACATGCGGCACATGTCTACGTCGGTGACACACTCCCCGACATCGAGGCCGCGCACCTTGCGGGCGCGCACGCCATCGGCGTCGCCACCGGTCCGGTTTCCGCCGACGATCTGCGCACCGCCGGTGCGAACACGGTGATGGACACGCTCGACGAGTTCCCGGCGTGGTTGAGCACGTTCACTGCGAGCTGACGCGGCGACCACTCAGCCCGTTGCGGCCGCCGCGTCGCTCAGGAGCGCCTGTGCGTATCCGGTGATGGTGTTGTTGTCGACGTAGATGTGTTGGCTCGCCGCCAACATGTCCCGAAGACACCGCTGGATGATTCCCGGACGCAAGCCGGCCGAGCCCGCCCACGAGAATGCGAAGTGCGCAGCGTCGGTCGCCACTCGAGTTGCGTAGGTGGCCGACGCCCGCAATCGCGCCTGGGTCACGTTGTCCGCCATGCCCGTGGCGCGCGCTTGGGCATCCGCAGCTGCGACCGCCTCGTAGACGAGCGCGCGTGCCGCGCGCATCGCGCAGTCGTGCTGACCAAGTTCGGCTTGGAAGAGTTGTTCCGTGCCGATGGTCGCGAACCCGGCCATGCGCACACGCGTGTTCGCCAGCTTCGTGATCTCATCGATCGCGCGTCGCCCGACTCCGAGCGCGATGCCGGCGTGACCGGCACCGGTGATCGCGAACAGTCCGATGCTCAGCCCCGGCCCGCCCCGCAGTTGGGTGTGTTCGAGGAGCGAGTACGTGTAGTCCTCGGGCACGAAGACGTCGTCGACCACGTAGTCGTACGAGCCGGTGGCGGTGAGCCCGATCACATCCCAGTTGCCGCGAAAGTCGATCTGCTCACGGGGGATCAGCACCACGCGCATCGCTGGCAGTCCGTTCTCGGTCGTCAGGGCGTTGCCGTCGTCGTCGGTTTCGACCGTGCCCGCGCCGATGTAGTTCGCGTGCGCGCAGCCCGACCCGAACGAGTACCGGCCGGTCACCCGGTACCCGCCGTCGACGCGACGCGCTTGGCCCACTGGTCCGAGCATGCCGGCATGGATACCCAGTGCGCCTTCGGGGAACATCTGATTCGCGGCCGTCTCACCGGTATAGATCGCGGCGAAGCACGACGAGGTCGTGTTGGCCATCACTGACCAACCCACGGATCCGTCGGCGTACGCGAGTTCCTCGAACACGCCGAGCGCGGTGGACACGTCGGCACCGAGGCCACCGAACTCCTTGGGGACGAGGATCCCAAAGAGTTCTGAGTCCGTGACCGCGTCAACCACCGGCTGCGTCGTGGTCGTGTCCGCCTCGGCTCGATCAGCCTCCGCCTCGATGAGTGGCGCGAGTGCCCGCGCGCGATCCACTACGGCTTCGTCAACAACGACGGTCATGAGTCTCCTCAAGGTACGACGGGGTCGGTCACGTTACCGGTGCCGCTCGCCGGCGGCGTCGACGGGCGACGACGCCGCTCTTGGTACGAGAATCCACCGTTTCGGTGGAATCCGGTACCAGCTGTGTCTCAACTTACCGGTGCCGCGCGCCGGCGGCGTCGACGGGCTCGGAGTTCACCGACCACCAACAAGCAGACGGCGAGCGCGGCGACCGCCAGGCCGCCCACCAGCATCACGAGCCGGTTCATGTCGGTGCGCTCGGCGGTCGCGCGCAACACCGAACGCCGACCCACCGGCACCGACACGTCCCGGCGAGCATCGGGGAGTTCGGCGACGAGATCGACTCGAAGCTGACTCAGGCCGGACGAGAGCCGGGTCTCGACTTTGGGGATGTCGACCCGCTCCGCAGTGAGTTTCGCGACGAGTTCCGGGTCCGCCCCCACGCCGAGCTTGATTGCTCGCAGGTCGACCACACCCCCGACCTCCCATCGCGTGGAGAACGTTGACGTGTGACGGGTTGCGGTCACGCCGCGCACCGGTCCGTCCCGGCCACTGATCTCGCGCACGATCCCTGCGACCTCTCGCGGCGCGGAGAACGGCTTGCGGATCGTCAGCGTGGCGCCACCACGCGCATCCCGACGCCACGGCATGACCGACCATCCCGCACCCGGGAGATCGGCGAGCCGAACCCGTTGTTCGAGCTTCCCGTTCCCGACTTCGGCGGCGCGCACCGCGGCCGGGTCAAGGACCACGCGCACGGCGACCGTGCCACTGCCGTTCTCGTGCATCCGCACCGTGACGGTCGCGTCCACCCGACACGCTGCGAGCGCGACCATGCAGAGAACCGCCACCAAAACCTGTCGTCGCATCGCGTTAGCGCGGATTCCGCAACCGGAGTCCGCGCACATTCGCGAAATCGCGGTGATTGCGAGTCACCAACCCGAGGCGATACTCGAGCGCGGTCGCGGCGATCACGGCGTCGGCGAACGGAGTGCCGAACTCGCGTCGGATTCGCCCGGCGCGCTCCGCAACATCTCGATCAACATCGACTTCGCGAAACGGTCCGAGCAACGTCGATACCGCGTCCGTCGCGGTCGAACCAGCGAAGAGTTCGGCGCGCGTCACCACCGAGTAGTGGATGCGATCCCGGTCGAACTTCAACTCCGCGTGACCGCGAAGGTGATCGACGAAGATGTCGGTGTCCAGCAGAACGTCAGCCACGATCCCACTCAGATCGAGGGGGTACCTCAACCCCCGGGTCGGCACCGAAGGTGGCCGCGAGCGCAGCGGCGGCGTCCGGCACCTGGGTCTCCAGGTACTCATCCAGCGCGGCTCTCACCACCTCGGCGAGCGTTCCCCCGGTCTCAGCGACAACTACGTCAATCCGGGCGCGCTGTTCCTCAGTGAGATACACCTGCGTGCGAACCGCCGACATACATCACAGTATACAGCACATCCATCACGGCACCACCGGCACGCTCAACGGCGCCGATCAACCACGCCCACCACACCCGAAAACGAAAAAGACCCACCGCAACGACCGAAGTCGTTGCGGTGGGTCCCTCTTCGTTCCTCGATCAGGCTTCGGTGGGACCGCTCGCGGTGAGTTCTTCGACGGGCGGAGGCTCGATACGTTCGATGGTGCGGAAGACGAACTCGTCGGCTTCGGCATCGACGATGATCGTCTCGCCCGCGTGGAACTCTTTCCAGAGGATCTTCTCGGACAGCGCATCTTCCACGTACCGCTGGATCGCCCGACGCAACGGTCGTGCACCGAGCGCAGGGTCATACCCCTTGACGGACAGCAGATCGCGTGCGGCATCCGTGAGTTCGAGCGTGAGGCCCTGGCTCAGCAGCTGGGTCTGTACCCGCTTGATCAGCAGGTCGACAATGCTGTGGATGTTCTCGCGAGTCAGCTCCGAGAAGACGATGACGTCGTCGATCCGGTTCAGGAACTCGGGCCGGAAGTGGCGCTTGAGCTCCTCGGTGACCTTGTCCTTCATGTGCTCGTACGTCACTGCGTCATTGGTCTTGCCGAATCCGACCGCGGTCTTGCGCATGTTCTGCGTGCCGAGGTTGGACGTCATGATGATGACGGTGTTCTTGAAGTCCACCGTGCGACCCTGCGCGTCGGTCAGGCGACCGTCCTCCAGGATCTGGAGCAGCGCGTTGAACACGTCGGGGTGGGCCTTCTCGATCTCGTCGAATAACACAACGGAGAACGGCTTGCGGCGAACCGCCTCCGTGAGCTGGCCACCCTCGTCGTATCCGACGTAGCCCGGAGGCGATCCGACGAGACGGGAGACGGTGTGCTTCTCCATGTACTCGGACATGTCGAGTGCGATGAGTGAGGACTCGTCACCGAACAGGAACTCACTCAGTGTGCGCGCCAACTCGGTCTTGCCGACGCCCGACGGGCCCAGGAAGATGAACGAACCGCTCGGACGCTTCGGGTCCTTCAGTCCGGCACGGGTCCGACGGATCGCCTGGCTGACCGCCTTGACTGCGAGGTCTTGACCGACGATGCGCTTGTGGAGTTCGTCCTCCATGCGCAGGAGCTTGGCCGTCTCTTCCTCGGTGAGCTTGTAGACCGGGATGCCAGTCCACATCGCGAGCACTTCCGCGATGGACTCCTCGTTGACCTCGTTGAAGAGGTCCACGCCCTCGGCCTTCCACTCGGTCTCTTTGAGCGCGCGCTGCTCGAGCAGTTCCTTCTCCCGGTCGCGCAAACTCGCGGCTCGCTCGAACTGCTGTCCCTCGATGGCCGCTTCCTTGTCCTTGCGGACCGAGGAGATCTCGTCTTCGAGCTCGCGGTAGTCCGGCGGTGCCTGCATGCGGCGGATGCGCAGGCGCGAGCCCGCTTCGTCGATGAGATCGATCGCCTTGTCCGGCAGGTGGCGGTCCGAGATGTAGCGGTCCGCGAGGTTGGCTGCGGCCACGACGGCTTGGTCGGTGATCGTGACCCGGTGATGCTGCTCGTACCGATCACGCAGACCCTTCAAGATCTCGATCGTGTGCGCAACGGTCGGCTCTTCCACCTTGATGGGCTGGAACCGACGCTCGAGCGCCGCGTCCTTCTCGAGGTGCTTGCGGTACTCGTCGAGCGTGGTGGCACCGATCGTCTGGAGCTCACCGCGCGCGAGCATCGGCTTCAGGATGCTCGCGGCGTCGATCGCACCTTCGGCCGCACCGGCGCCGACGAGGGTGTGCAACTCGTCGATGAACAGGATGATGTCGCCGCGGGTCTTGATCTCCTTCAGCACCTTCTTCAGGCGCTCTTCGAAGTCACCGCGGTACCGGGACCCGGCGACCAACGCGCCAAGGTCCAAGGTGTAGAGCTGCTTGTCCGTCAGCGTCTCGGGCACGATGCCCTCGACGATGTCCGCCGCGAGGCCTTCGACGATCGCGGTCTTGCCGACGCCCGGCTCACCGATGAGCACCGGGTTGTTCTTCGTACGGCGCGACAGCACCTGCATCACGCGCTCGATTTCCTTCTCGCGCCCGATGACCGGGTCGAGCTTCTTCTCGCGCGCGAGCTGGGTGAGGTTCCGACCGAACTGGTCGAGCACCAACGAACCCGAGGGCCCGCCACCCGCTTCGACGGGCGCGCCTGCGCCGGCCGGTGCGCCTTCTTTACCGCCGGAGTAGCCGGACAGCAACTGGATGACCTGCTGACGCACACGAGAAAGATCGGCGCCGAGCTTGACGAGCACTTGCGCGGCGACGCCTTCGCCTTCGCGAATCAGTCCGAGCAGGATGTGCTCGGTGCCGATGTAGTTGTGACCGAGCTGGAGTGCTTCCCGGAGTGAGAGTTCGAGGACCTTCTTCGCGCGGGGCGTGAACGGGATGTGACCCGACGGCGCGGAACCGCCGTGGCCGATGATCTCTTCTACCTGTGCACGCACGGCTTCGAGCGAGATGCCCAAAGACTCGAGCGCCTTCGCCGCTACACCCTCACCCTCGTGGATGAGCCCGAGCAGGATGTGCTCGGTCCCGATGTAGTTGTGGTTCAGCAGGCGCGCTTCCTCTTGGGCCAGCACGACGACCCGTCGGGCCCGGTCTGTGAAGCGTTCGAACACTTGGCATCCGCCTCTCGTCGGTGGGTTCGGGTACGCAGTGCGCGCAGCCGAAACTCATCCGACACTCTATCGGCCGGGCCTTTTTTGGCCCGGACGGGTATTGGGTGGTCATCGACGCACCGACCGAGCCGCTGTAGCGCCGGAACGGACACGGAGCGCGTTCGCACGTGGGCATGGCGTGCGACCGTTTCCACTCCCGCTCGGGCCTCGCAACGGCCTGTCGGCGTTGTGTTCAGCTCAGCACTTCCAGCTTGGTCTTTGTTCCCGACAGGTTCTACCCTGCGCCGGATGTCACCTCTCGACGCGCTCGGCTTCGCACCGATGTCGACCGATATGGAGCGGGTCGAGACGGCGTTACGAGGGTCGGTCCTCTCCTCGGACCCGTTCCTCTCGGACGTGGCCGGCCATCTCGTGTCCGCCGGCGGCAAACGGCTGCGGCCGGCACTGGCCCTCTGCTCGGCCTACGCCGCAAAGGGCATCGGGCCGGTCGCCGATGACGCCATCACCGGCGGCATCTCCGTCGAACTCGTCCACCTCGGCTCCCTGTATCACGACGACGTGATCGACGAAGCGGAGACCCGGCGCGGTGTTCCCTCGGTCAATGC
>JANYJV010000056.1 GCA_025361725.1 Acidimicrobiia bacterium
ATCCGTACATGGACAACCTGGTGGCGCTGGCGGCGCCGAAGTGCTTCATGAGTGTCGAGCAGTTGGTGCCGACCGAGGAGTTGGCGGGCAACGGCCCGGTGCAGAGCCTGGTGATCAGCCGCCTCATGACCCACGGGGTCGTCGAGGCCCCGAAGGGCGCGCACTTCACCGAGTGCGTGCCCGACTATCCACGAGACGAAGAGTTCCAGCGCGCCTACGTCGCGAGCGCGAAGTCGCCCGACGCGTGGGCCGAGTGGACAGCCAAGTACTTGGACTGCGGCGGCCACGACGAATACCAGAAGGTGGTGGGCCGCTCATGAGCGACGACGAGAGCGGAGCGGGAGTCGGAAGCGCTCGCAGCCAAGCAGCCAGCGAAGCGTGGCCCGAACGGCCCGTGCCGAAGGCACAAGAGTGGGAGAGACGTCTGATCACGCGGGCGGAGTACTGCGTGATCGCGGTGGCGGAATGCTTCCGCGATGCCGGTGAGATCTTGGCCAACCCGATCGGCACCGTCCCGATGATCGGCGGCCGGCTGGCGCGCGCCAGTTTCTCGCCGGACCTGGTCATGACGGATGGCGAAGCGCTCTTCATCGGCGGTCCCTATCCCGTCGGCCCAACCGACGAGGCCAAGGTCATCGAGGCGTGGAATCCGTACCGATCGATGTTCGACGTGGTGTGGTCCGGCCGCCGGCACGTGATCATGGGCGCCAGCCAGATCGACCGGTTCGGCAACCAGAACTTCGCCTTCGTCGGTGACTGGGACCGGCCGAAAGCACAGCTGCTCGGGTTCCGCGGCGCACCAGGGAACACCATCCAGAACACCACGAGCTACTTCCTTCCGAACCACTCCACGCGGGTGTTCGTGCCGAAGGTGGACGTCGTCACCGGCGTCGGGTACGACCGCGCCGCGAAGCTCGGTGCCGCCGGCCGGTTCCACCATCTGCACCACGTGGTCACGAACCTCGGCGTGTTGGACTTCGAGACCGACGATCACCAGATGCGACTGCACTCGGTGCATCCCGGCGTGACCGTCGACGAGATCGTTGCCGCCACCGGATTCGAACTCGTGGTCCCGAGCGACGTGCCCGAGACGCGTGCACCGACACCCGACGAGCTCGAACTCATCCGCACCGTGATCGACCCGCACAACCTGCGAGACCAGGAAGTCCCCAACCCATGATCCGTCCGTGACCCACTCCGCGTTGCACACGCGCGCCTGCGAACTCTTCGGGGTGCAGTACCCGATCGTGCAGACCGGCATGGGCTGGGTCGCGGGGGCGCGTCTCACCGCGGCCACGAGCGCGGCCGGTGGTCTTGGCATCCTGGCCAGCGCCACCATGAGCGTGCCGGAACTCACGACCGCGATCGCGTCGGTGAAGGAACGCACCGAGAACCCATTCGGCGTGAACCTGCGCTCGGACCAGCCCGACGTCGACGAGCGCATCGCCCTGATGGTGCGGGAAGGCGTGAAGGTCGCGAGCTTCGCCCAGGCCCCGGGCGAGCGGTTGGTCAAGACCCTCAAGGATCAGGGTGTCGTGGTCATGCCGACCGTCGGCGCGCGTCGTCATGCCGAGAAGGTCGCGGCGTGGGGTGTCGACGCGGTGATCGCCCAAGGTGCGGAAGGCGGCGGCCACACCGGCACCGTCCCGACGTCGCTCCTGTTGCCACAGGTCTGCGAAGCGGTCGACATCCCGGTGATCGCCGCCGGCGGTTTCTTCGACGGCCGCGGTGTGGTCGCGGCGCTCGCGTACGGCGCGGCGGGAGTAGCGATGGGCACCCGGTTCCTGCTCTCGGCCGAGAGTCGCGTCCCGGACGCGGTGAAGGCGCGGTACCTCGAAGCCACGGTGACCGACACTGTCGTCACCAAACAGGTCGACGGTCATTCCCAGCGCGTGATCCGCACCGAGCTGGTGGAGCACCTCGACGGTGCCGGACGCGTCACTGCGCTGCCGCGGTCGATGGCCAACGGGTTGCGATTCCGGAAGTTGAGCGGCCGCTCGATCGCCGACCTCCTGAAGGAGGGCGTCGCGATGCACAAGAGTCAAGGGTTGAGCTGGGCGCAGGTGGCGATGGCGGCGAACGCGCCGATGCTTACGAAGGCGGCCTTGGTAGACGGACGGTTGGACACCGGAGTGCTGCCGACGGGCCAAGTCGTCGGCGTGATCGACGCGTTGCCGACGGTCGCGGAGATCATCGACCGCATCATGTCCGAGGCCCAGGCAGTGTTGACGCGCCTCGGCGCGTCCTAGAGCAACCTTCCATCGAGGAGGCGCCGATGAGTGGATCGATGCGAGCGTGGCAGACGCACGAATACGGCGAGCCGCTCGACGTGTTGCAACTCGACGACGTTCCGATTCCCGAGCCCGGCCCGGGTGAGGTGCGAGTGAAGACGCACGCAATCCCGCTCAACCTCAATGACCTCGAACGCATCACCGGCGGCAACATGATGGTGCGCCCGGACCTGCCCTACAGCCCGGGCATGGAAGTGATGGGCATCGTCGACGCGTGCGGCGAAGGGTCCGAGGATCGGCTCGGCGAGCGCGTGGTGGCCACGACGAAGGGCGCGCACGGCGGATACGCGGAGTACGCGATCTGCCCCGCGATCTCGATGTTCTCGATGCCGGACTCGGTTCCGTTGCCGGACGCGGCGGCGCTCTACTTCCCGTTCCACCTTGCGTGGCTCGGCCTCGTCGACCGCGCGGATCTTCAGCGCGGCGAGACGGTGCTCGTCCATGCGGCGGCGGGAGGTTCGGGTTCCGCGGCGATCCAGATCGCGAAGCACCTCGGCGCGCGGGTGATTGCGACGGCCGGGTCGGCGGAGAAGGTCGCGTTGTGTCGTGAACTCGGCGCCGATGTGGTCATCGACTATACGGCCGAAGACTTCGCCGCGGTCGTGCTGGCCGAGACTGGCGACCGAGGGGTCGACGTGGTGTTCGACAACGTGGGCGAGGCGGTGATGGAGGACTCCATGAAGTGCACCGCCTACAACGGCCGCTACCTCATGATGGGTTTCGCCTCCAACAAGCTTGTGGCCGACCAGCCGTTCCTCGTGCCCCGCCGTGTCGCACTGGGCAACCTCAAGTTGTGCGGCGTCTTGCTCGCGTACGCGGATCCGGACATGTCGCATCTGGTCAAGACCGCAATGGGTTGGAACTTCGCGTCGGGCGAACTGGGAGAGCGAATCATGAGTGAGATCGTCGACCTCTACTCGTCGGGCACGATCCGTGCCGTCGTCGGCCAGACCGTCGGCTTCGACGAGATTCCCGCCGCCATCGACGCCATGGCTCGTCGTGCCACCGTCGGCCGCACGATCGTGATGGTGGACGCGTGATGCGCGCTTGGCGGGTGCATGAGTACGGAGCGCCGGCCGACGTGTTGACGCTCGACGACGTAGAGATTCCCACGCCGGGCGACGGTGAACTGCTCATCCGCGTTCAGGCGATCACTCTCAACTTCAATGACCTCGACGGCATTCACGGTCGGTACAAGACGGTGCGCACGCCGATGCCGTACATCCCGGGCATGGAAGTGATGGGAACGGTCGACGCGTGCGGTCCCGGTGCCGAGGCGTGGGCCGGGCAGCGCGTGGTCGCGATTCCGAGCGGCGCGTTCGGCGGTTACGCGGAGTTCGTGACCGCGCCCACGGCGATGACGTTCGCGATGCCCGAATCGATTCCACTTCCTGCGGCCGCCGGGATCCTCATGCCGTTCCATCTTGGTTGGCTGGCGCTGTACGAGCGCGGTGGCCTGCAAGACGGCGAGACGTTGCTCGTTCACGCCGGTGCGGGTGGCGCAGGCTCGGCCGCGATCCAACTCGGTGTGCACGCGGGCGCGCGAGTGATCGCGACTGCGGGCTCGCCGCAGAAGTTGGCCGTGTGTCGTGACCTCGGCGCCGACGTCGTCATCAACTACCGGGAAGTGGACTGGGTTGCGGCCGTACTCGCGGCGACCGGCGGGCGGGGTGTCGACGTGGCGTTCGACGCGATCGGCGGCTCCACTACCACTGAGACGTTCAAGTGCATGGCGTTCAACGGCCGGCACCTGATCGTGGGATTCGCGTCCGGGATCGAGGCCGAAGACGAAGGGATCGTGCCGAGGCCTGTGGTGTTCGGGAACTTCTCGCTCGTGGGCGTGTGCCACGCGTACGTGGACGATCCGATCGGGTTCAAGGCGATGACCGGGTTCAACTTCCCCGCCCACGCGGACGGTGTGGAGATGCACACGGAGCTCTGCGGGCTGATCGAGGCGGGCGAACTCCGGCCGATGATCGGCCAAGAGGTTGTGTTCACCGAGCTCCCGGCTGCGTTGGCCGCGATGGAACGCCGCGAGACCGTCGGCCGCACCGTCGTCCGGATCTGATCGCTCCGCCGAGCATTCCGCCCGGTCGACCGGCGCTCGCTGCGCTGCGAGCGATGTCGGGTCAACTACAAAACGTTCGGGTCATTCCAGTCGTGCTGGACGACGATGCGCTGGCCGATGAGCTTGCTCGCATGGTCGTGCACGTACGCCTGGTGGATCGGGTGCGCGACGTAGCGACCGGCGGACTCGAAGTCGGCGAAGTCCGCGACGACCACGAAGTCGAAGTTGTCGTCGAAGTGGCCGGCGTCGCCGCCGTACGTCATGGCGAGCAGCTCCGGGATTTCACGGAGCCGTTCGACGGCGTCGCGGAACTCTTGCTTCGCCTCGGCCGACGTTCCGTCAACCCACTTCGACACCACGACCTGACGGAGACTTGCCCGGCGTTTGGGATTGGCGTCACGCCGAGCGTGACGTAGATCCCAGACGCGGTCGAGAACAGCTACACAGGTACGACCACTTTCAGCAATCAGTACGAAGCCACGGCCGATTCTGCATGTCGCGCTCTGCGAGGATTGACCGGCCATCGTTCACTGTCCCCGGAGCAACCGTATGGGTGGCTGCGGGGCCAGTGAACAGGCCGGAAGGCGCACGGTTGGACCGCACGCGGCACGAGGCGAGCGCCTGGCGGCGCATCGGTAGGCTGCGCCGCCATGACTGAAGCGTCGAGCCGATGAAGACACGAGTCCCTGCCGTCGACGGTTGGTTCACCATGGGTGACGAGCCGGCGTTGCTCGGCAGTCGAGGTGCGGAGACGGGGAGTTACTTCTTCCCGAAGAACCTGGCGTTCTCCCGCAATCCCGTCGCCCCTACCGAGGAGCTCACCGAGGTTGAGCTCTCCCGCCGCGGCAAGGTCTGGTCCTGGGCCACCAACCACTATGAGCCGCCGGCGCCGTACATGTCGCCCGATCCGTTCGTGCCGTACACCGTGGTGGCCGTCGAGTTGGTCGAAGAGCAGATGGTCGTGCTCGGTCCGCTCGCGCCTGATGCGGACCCGAGCACGCTGAGCGTCGGCACCGAGGTCGAGGTCACGCTCGGAACCCTGTACGAAGACGACGATCACGAGTACGTGATCTGGCAATGGAAGCCGGTGAACTGATGATGATCGAGAACGGAGCGAGATCGGCAGCGACCTGGGGCCGGTCAACGAGCGGAGTGTGGCCGGTCCGGCCCGCCCCGAAGGGGCAAGAGGACTGATGGAAGACATTGCGGTCCTCGGTGTGGGGATGCACCCCTGGGGCAAGTGGGGCAAGAACTTCGTCGAGTACGGCGTCGTCGCGGCGAACGCGGCGTTGGCCGATGCAGGCGTCGACTGGCGGGACGTCCAACTCGTCTGCGGCGCGGACACGGTGCGCAACGGCTACCCGGGGTACGTCGCGGGTGCGACGTTCGCGCAGGCGTTGGGTTGGCAGGGCGCGGCGGTCACGAGTTCCTACGCCGCGTGTGCAAGCGGTGTGACCGCGCTCAACTCGGCGCGGGCACAGATTCTTGCGGGCCTCGCCGACGTCGCGATGGTGATCGGCGCGGACACCACTCCCAAGGGTTTCCTCGCACCGAACGCGGGCGAGCGCGGCGATGATCCGGACTGGTTGCGGTTCCGCCTCCTCGGCGCGACGAACCCCACCTACTTCGGCCTCTACGCGCGGCGGCGGATGGAGCTACACGGCGCGACCCAAGAAGACTTCGCCGCGGTCAAGGTGAAGAACGCGAAGCACGGATTCGAAAACCCGAACGCGCGCTTCCGGAAGGCAGTCACGCTCGAGGATGTGGCCGCGTCACCGATCGTGTCGGACCCGTTGCGGCTCCTCGAGATCTGCGCAACCTCCGACGGCGCCGCCGCGATGATCGTGTGCAGCCTGGACTACGCCCGCGCGCACGGCCATACGGATCCCGTCCGCATCGCGGGCGTGAGCACCGTGTCGCCGACGTACCCGAACACCACCATCGACCTCCCGAACTTCGCCACCGACTCTGCGTTCGGTGTCTCAGAACCGGAGCGCGGCTACCGCGCGTCGATCGCCCACGCCGCGTACGAACAAGCCGGTGTCGGTCCCGATGACCTGGATCTCGCCGAGGTGTACGACCTCTCGACTGCGCTCGAGTTGGACTGGTACGAAGCGATCGGCCTGTGCAAGCCGGGCGAGGCCGAGCAACTCGTGCGCGATGGCGACACCACCATCGGCGGCCGGATTCCGGTGAACCCGAGCGGTGGCCTGGCGTGCTTCGGTGAGGCCGTCCCCGCCCAAGCCATTGCGCAAGTGTGTGAACTCACGTGGCATTTGCGCGGGCACGCCGGAGCGCGCCAAGTCGACGGAGCGCGCGTGGGCCTGTCGATCAATCAGGGATTGTTCGGCCACGGCAGCTGCGTCATCGTGAGGAAGTAGGCAGGTGAGCATCGCGCCCGACGAGAACCGGCGTCGCCGCGGCAGCCCGGCATGAGTACGGACGGTCTGGCGACGGTGTCGCTTGTCGCCGCGACCACGAAGCGCGATGGGCGACTTGGAACCTGGTGCGGGCCGTGACGTCGACGGGTGCGTTCGCCGCCCTCGCCTGGGCCCTCGTCCTGCACGGTCGGGCGGCGGCGTAGTCACCCGTTGTACCGTGACGCCCTCGCTGCCCACTGCCGGTGGGAGCGGTCCAGTTTTCGAGTCTCGCGTGATGAGGATGCAGATGGTTTGGAACTTTGCTGACTTGATCGAGGGTGTCGCAGACATCGCGCCCGACCGAACCGCAGTCATCTGCGGCGACCGGCGGATCACGTTCGCCGAACTCGACGAGCGTTCGACGCGGCTCGCGAACCACTTGATTGCCCACGGCGTCGGCGTCGGCGATCACGTCGGGATTTACGCGTACAACGGTCCCGAGTGGGTCGAGGCGATGTTCGGCGCCTGGAAGGCCCGTGCGGTCCCGATCAACGTGAACTACCGCTACGTCGAGGCCGAGCTGGCGTATTTGTTCGACAACGCGGATCTCGTCGGTCTCGTGCACGGGCGTGAGTTCGTCTCTCGTATCGCCGCGGTGAAGGACCAGTGCCCGAAGCTCAAGGTCTTGGTTTCGATCGAGGACGGAACCGACGAGGACCTCGCCACCATCGGCAGCGTCGAGTACGAGACGGCGTTGAGCGGCGCGTCGGCCAACCGGTACGACCAGCCGCGAAGCCCCGACGATCTCTACGTCCTCTATACCGGCGGCACCACCGGCATGCCGAAGGGTGTCATGTGGCGCCAGGAAGATTTCTTCCACTCCACCATCGGTGCACTGATGGGCGGCGGCAACACGTTCACTTCACCGGAAGACGTCATGGAGCTGGCCCGCAATGGCGGCACGCTCGTCGGGTTCCCTGTCGCGCCCTTGATGCACGGGGCCGCGCAGTGGGTTGCCCTCATGCTCCTGCTCCAGGGCAACACGCTCGTGCTCAGCAACCAGAAGAAGATGGATCCGCACGACGTGTGGGCAACCGTCGTGCGCGAAAACGTGATGACGATCAGCCTCGTCGGCGACGCAATGGCGCGGCCGCTCATCGAGGCACTCGAAGACGAGGGCGCGGACTACGACCTCTCGAACTTCTATGTCATCGGATCCGGCGGTGCGATTCTCTCGCCGACGGTCAAGCAGAAGATCAACGAAGTGCTGCCGAACGTCTTGATCATTGATTCACTCGGCGCCTCCGAGACCGGGTTTCAAGGCTCGGTGGCGGGCGCCGACGCGGAAGGCAAGCCGCGCTTCGCGATGGGCGACCACACCGTGGTCATCGACGAAGACGGTGTGCCGATCGAACCCGGTTCGGGCATCGTGGGGCTGCTCGCCCGCAAGGGCTACATGCCGCTCGGTTACTACAAGGACGAGGCCAAAACCGCGTCCACGTTCATGGTGTTGAACGGCGAACGCTGGGTGGTTCCCGGCGACATGGCCCGCGTCGAGGAAGACGGTCAGATCACGCTGCTCGGGCGCGGTTCGGTGAGCATCAACTCCGGCGGCGAGAAGATCTTCCCCGAGGAAGTGGAGCTGGCGTTGAAGTCACACCCCGACGTGTTCGACGTCGTGGTCGTGGGTGTGCCGGACGAGCGCTGGGGCGAACGAGTGGCCGCCGTGGTCAAGGCCCGCGGCCATGCGAAACCGACGGCTGAGGATCTCGCCGCGCACGCGCGCACGACCATCGCCGGCTACAAGGTGCCGAAGGAAGTGCACCTCGTCGACGAGATCGTGCGCTCCCCATCGGGCAAGGCGGACTACCGCTGGGCCAAGTCGATCGCCACCGAATCGGACTGAACGCTCCACGGATCTCCCCCATCGAGTGGCGCGCGGAGGCTCGGGTAGCGTCCCCGCCCGTATGGACCTCACCTGGAGCCCGGCCGAGCAGGAGTTTCGTGCCGATGTCGCCGGGTGGTTGCAAGCCAACGTCCCATCCGAGCCGCTGCCGAGTGGTGACACTGCGGCCGGGTTTGCACTCCACCTCGAGTGGGAGCGAAAGCTGTTCGACGCTCGGTGGGCCGTCGTCTCGTGGCCCGAGGAGTACGGGGGCCGCAGCGCGTCCTTGTGGGAGTGGTTGATCTTCGAGGAGGAGTACTACCGAGCCGGTGCACCGCAACGGGTGACCCAGAACGGCATCTTCCTCCTAGCGCCGACGATCTTCGAGTTCGGGACCCCGGAGCAGCAGGACCGGTACCTCCCGACGATGGCGAGTGGTGAGGAGTCATGGTGCCAGGGGTGGTCCGAGCCCGACGCCGGCAGTGACCTCGCGGGGATCCGATCGACGGCAACCCGTGACGACGCGGCCGGCGGCTGGCGGCTCAACGGCCAGAAAACCTGGACCACTCGCGGCGCGTTCTGCACGCATCTGTTCGGCCTGTTCCGCACGGATCCGTCGGCGGAGCGTCATCGCGGGCTCACCTACTTCCTGGTACCGCTCGACACGGTGGGTGTCACCGTGCGTGGGTTCGGCCGCCTTGATGGCGACGAAGGCTTCGCCGAAGTGTTCTTCGAGGACGCGTTGGTGACCGACGATCTCGTGCTCGGCGGCATCGACCAGGGTTGGAGTGTGGCCATGGCCACCACGGGGTCCGAGCGCGGGCTCACGTTGCGGAGTCCTGGTCGGTTCATGGCGACGGCGGAGCGTTTGGTGGCGCTGTACCGCGAGCGCGGCCCTGACGCGGTCGATGGTTCGTTGCGTGGCCGGGTGGCGCAGGCGTACATCGATTCCGAGGCGTATCGCCTGCAGACGTTGCAAACCGTGACGCGCGTGACCGGTGGTGACCCGCCCGGCGTGGAGTCCAGCCTCACCAAGGTGTTCTGGTCCGAGCTCGACGTGTCGCTGCACGAGATCGCGCTCGACCTGCTCGGGTTCGAGGCCGAACTCGAATCCCCGTGGATGAAGGGTTTCGAGTTTGCGCTCTCGGGTCCGATCTACGCGGGAACGAACGAGATTCAACGCAACGTGATCGCCGAGCGTGTGCTCGGACTCCCGAGGAAGTAACGGCATGGAGTTCGGGTTCACCGAGGATCAGCTCGCGTTCCGAGACGCGGTTCGTGACCTGCTGGCCAAGGAGTGTCCGCCGAGTGTGGTCCGGGCCGCTTGGACGAACGCTGACGGCCGCAGCGGTGGCGCGACGAGCGGCGGCGGCGCCTGGCACGCCCTCGGCGCGATGGGGGTGCTCGGTGCGCTCGTCCCGGAATCGGCTGGTGGCCTCGGACTGAGCGAGCTCGATGTCGTCCTGCTCGCCGAGGAGACCGGCCGAGCCGCGCTGCCCGAGCCGTTCGTTGAGCATGTGTTCGTCGGTGCGCCCCTCGCGGTTGACGACCATCCCGGTGTGGTGACCGGTGACGTCACCGTCACGGCTGGTGACCCGTTGATCCCGTGGGCCGTGTCGGCCGACGTGGTGGTCCGGCTGGACCCCGACCCGGTGATCGCGCTCGGCACCGACGCGAAGTTCGATGCGGTGTCGTCGGTGGACGGTGCTCGTCGGCTCGCTCGGCTCGTGGACGCGACCGAGTCCCGACCGCTGACGCGCGAAGAGCTGTCGGGCGCGTTCTGGCGCGGCAACCTCGGCTACGCCGCGCAGTTGCTCGGCCTCTCGCGTCAGATGCTTGACCTGACGGTCGGGTACACCGTGGACCGCAAGCAGTTCGGCGCGGCGATCGGTTCGTTCCAGGCGATCAAACACCAACTCGCGAACGTTCGCGTCGGTATCGAGTTCGCCGCGCCGCTCGTGTACCGCGCCGCGCACTCGCTGGCGGCCGACGCGCCCGACGCCGCGGTGCACGTGTCGATGGCGAAGGCCCAGACGGCCGACGTCGCGAAGCTCGCGGCACGCGCCGCGCTCCAGTGCCACGGTGCGATTGGTTACTCGTATGAGTACGACCTGCATCTGTGGATGAAACGGGCGTGGGCACTGGCCGGCGCGTGGGGCGATGCCGCCTGGCATCGCGAACGCGTCGCCCGTGCCATCCTTGACGTGAAGTGATTCGAGCGGAGGAGCAGAAGTGATGGAGGCTTTTATTGTTGATGCGGTGCGCACGCCGGTCGGGCGGCGCGGCGGTGGGCTGAGCCAGGTGCACCCGGCCGACCTCGGCGCGCACGTGCTGAAAGCGATCGTGGATCGCAACGACTTTGATCCGGCCGCGGTCGAGGATGTGATTTTCGGTTGCGTCGACGCCATCGGTCCCCAAGCCGGCGACATCGCCCGCACGGCGTGGCTGGCCGCCGGTCTCCCCGAGGAAGTCCCCGGTACCACCGTGGACCGGCAGTGCGGATCGAGTCAGCAGGCGGTCCATTTCGCGGCGCAGGGAGTGATGAGCGGCACGCAAGATCTCGTCGTCGCTGGCGGCGTGCAGAACATGAGCATGATCCCGATCTCCGCGGCCATGACCGTCGCCGAGCAGTTCGGGTTCACGGACCCGTTCAGCACGAGCACCGGTTGGGTCGAGCGTTACGGCACGCAGGAGGTGTCCCAGTTCCGGGGTGCCGAACTGATCGCCGAGAAATGGGACATCTCTCGCGAAGCCATGGAAGCGTTTGCGGTCGAGTCGCACGAGCGCGCGATCAGAGCGCGTGCTGAGGGTCGCTTCGAGAAGGAGATCGTGCCGTTCGGCGACGCAACCTTCGACGAAGGTCCGCGCGAACCGAACTGGGACAAGATCCGTTCGCTTCCGCCACTCGTCGAAGGCGGTCGGATCACCGCAGCGATGGCGTCACAAATCTCCGACGCGTCGAGTGCGATGTTGATCGCGTCGGAGCGGGCCGTCGCCGAACATGGTTTCAAACCGCGGGCGCGGATCCATCACCTGTCCGTACGCGGCGCGGACCCGATCTTCATGCTTTCGGCACCCATCCCCGCGACGGCGTATGCGCTCGAAAAGGCCGGCATGTCACTGGCGGACATCGATCTCGTCGAGATCAACGAAGCCTTCGCCTCCGTGGTGCTCGCGTGGCAGAAGGAGACCGGCGCCGATATGGCGAAGGTCAATGTGAACGGCGGCGCGATCGCGCTCGGCCACCCGTTGGGCGCGACCGGCGTGCGGTTGATGACGACCATGCTCAACGAGCTCGAACGCACGGGCGGTCGCTACGGTCTCCAGACCATGTGCGAGGGTGGGGGACAGGCCAACGTGACCATCATCGAGCGACTCTGATCGCAGTTGGACGTGGAGTGGACCGGGGCACGGGACGAAGATCTCGACGCGTGGGTTGAAGCCCTCGCGACGATCGAGGCGGTGGATCGAACCGGCGAGACGCTCGGGCGCGTTGATCTCGAGGACGAACTCGG
>JANYJV010000068.1 GCA_025361725.1 Acidimicrobiia bacterium
CCGCTCGGCGAGGTCCGGCAACTCGTTGATCGCAAAGATCCCGCGGTTGGTGCGCGGCACCATCCCGTAGTGAATCGTCATTTCGTCCGACAAGTAGCGACCCTCCGCCACCTTGATCGGGTCCACCTCACCGATCAGGTCGGCGATCGACGTGTCCGGGGTGGCGAGCTTCTCGCCGTAGCGGCGGTCGCGGTGCACCCACTCGATCGGGGTCTCGTCACCGCGTTCCGCGACGAGTAGGCGCGCGTGATGCGAGACCGGCGCGTACGGATCGTCGTTGATCTCGCTCCCGCCGACGATCGGCATCCACTCGTCGAGCAGATTCGTGAGTGAACGGATCATGCGGGTCTTGGCCTGACCGCGTTCGCCGAGGAAGATCACGTCGTGACCGGCGAGCAGCGCGTTCTCGAGCTGGGGCAGGACCGTGTCCTCGTAGCCGATCACGCCGTCGACGAGCGGCTCGCCGGATGCAACCTTCTTGATGGCGTTCGCTCGCAACTCGTCCATGACCGAGCGCGATTCCCAGCCGGATGCGCGCAGTTCTCCAAGGGTTCCGGCACGACTCATGTGTTGGTCTCCTCCACGGGGGTTCGCCGCGCACCTTAGAACGCGAGCCGGCGACCATTCCGCGCGACGGGCCTCTCAGTGAACGGGGAACTGTTCCTTCATCATGTGATCGAATGCCCCGACCACGGGCCCCTCACCACCGGACCACCAGGTGGCGAAGATCTCGGCGAACAGCTCGACGCCACTGGTGGTGGCGTACTCAGAGATCTGTTCGACGAGCAGTGCGTAGGCCCGCTGCCATTCGGGCGGGGAATCGACCGCCCGGCCGCGCAGGGCCAACTCGACCGACTCCACGCCCAGTGCCTGACCGATCGCGACTCGGAACGCGGTCGTATCGGCAATCCGACCGCCGCCGGACAGAGCATCGAGGGAATGTCCCACCTCGTGGGCGACGACTTTGTCGACTGGGGACGCGCGGTCCGAAGCTCGGGCTGACGCTCGAAACCGAGACGGTGTCCCGGACTCGGCGGCGGCGTACTGCTCCATCAGCAACTCCACCGCGTCGACTCGGACGTGCGCGGGATTGATCGTGATACGACCGCCGCCGGCCTGACCCGATACATGACCGCGAACCATCTCCATTGCCGCCATACCGAACACCACCGGTGGAATCTGTCGGGCCACCGAGGTGAACCGAGCGAACAGCGCCAGCAGCGTGTCGAGCGCAGCTGCGAGTGACTCCACCAGGAGTTCCGGACCGAGTGGCGTGACGACCTGAGTCCGGTGTGCTCCCCGCACGGCCACGACGCGGGCACAGCCCGCCATCCCCGTCTCGGAACGCCAAGCGAGGCGCGCCAGTGGACCGCCGGCTTCGATCGTGACCGTCGTGTCGGGAAGGAGACGGCGGAGCTCCGCGGCGACTGCGCCGTGATCGTGTGCTTTCGACCCTCGGTCGGGACCCTCAGCACCATCGGGTCCCGGTTCCCAACCAGCAACCGCGCGCTCGAGATCAGCCCGCAGATCGCCGGTGAAACCCTCGGCGCGGGCAATCGATCGCACCACCGCATCGTTGGTGCGCAGTCGGACGCGACCACATGCAGCCGTCCGCGCAACCTGAGCGACCGCCACCAGCAGTCGTCGGGCATCAACGCTCGCGATTCCGAAGGACCGTACGGTTCTCAGCCCGATGGCGAGGTGATCATCCATCACCGTCCAGGATGCGACTGCGACCGTGCCGAGCAGGTTGACGACATCGATCTCACCATGATCAGGAAGCTCCACCACACTCCCGAGTCTGACGGAGGCGCACGGCGTCAGATGCGCACCCCCGGATGTGCCACCGCACTCGGTTCGGGCGAGAAGCCTCTGTCGTAGTGTCGGGCTCCATGCCGGAGTTGGAACCGTCGGACCCGTCGCCGCTCGACCTCTCCGGTTCGTGGCGGGCGCACGCAGACGACGGCGACCTTGCCCGCCGGTTCGTGGAGCCGGGATTCTCGGTGACCGACTGGACCGAGGTCGCAGTTCCGAATCACTGGCGCAGCTCCGACGCCTTCGCGGACGCCGACGGACCGCTGCTGTACCGACGCGGGTTCGAGCCCACCCCGCTGGCACCGGATCACCGCCGGTTCCTGTCGTTCGACGGGATCTTCTACCTCGGAGACGTCTGGCTCGACGGGCACTACCTCGGCGCAACTGAGGGCTACTTCTTCCCCCACACGTTCGAGATCACCGACGCGCACCGTCAGGCCGGTGACGCCACCCACACGCTTGCCGTGGAAGTTGCGTCGCCGCGACAGACCGATCGCAGCGCGAAGCGATCCATCACGGGCGTGTTCTCGCATTGGGACAACCTCGACCCGGATTGGAATCCGGGCGGCATCTGGCGTCCCGTACGCGTCCGAGACACCGGACCGGTTCGCATCTCGTGGCTCCGGGTGCTCTGTACCGAAGCGACCGCCACACGCGGCACCCTGCAGTTGGACGTCACCCTCGATCCCGGCGAGGTCGCCGCCGCGTCGAGCATCGCCACCGAGGCACCGGTGTCCCTCATCGCCAGCGTGACTGACGAGTTAGGAAACGTGCTCGCCGAGCGAGTTGTCGACGTCGATCTCACCCAACGCGGCACGACCGTTTCCTTTCCGCTTTTCGTCGACCAACCTCCGCGATGGTGGCCATGGCGATACGGCCGTCAGCCGCAGGTCGACGTCGAGGTGCGCGTCGAAGTCGAAGGGGTACGCAGTGACCACCGTCGGTTGCGGACTGCGTTCCGGGACATTGCCGTTGACGACTGGCAGTGGATCGTCAACGGCGAGCCAATCTTCGCGATGGGCGCGAACCAAGGCCCGTCTCGCATGGCGCTCGCCGAAGCGACCCCCGAGATGCTTGCGCGCGATGTCCAACTCGCCGTCGACGCCAACCTCGATTTTCTCCGCGTGCATGGGCACGTGACGCGACCCGAGCTCTACAACGCGGCCGACGCGGCAGGCCTGATGCTCTGGCAGGATTTTCCGCTGCAGTGGGGATACGGGCGCGGGGCCCGGAAGCAAGCGACGCGCCAAGCAGGAGAGATGGTCAACCTGCTCGGCCACCACCCGAGCATTGCGATGTGGTGCGCGCATAACGAACCGTTGGCGGTCGAGTTCCAACCTGGGGAATCGGTCACCGCTCGCGCCGGCGCGCGAGTGGCGGCGAGCATGTTTCTGCCGTCGTGGAACAAGGACGTCTTGGACCGTTCGGTCGCCCACGCGATCCGAAAGGCGGACACGACGCGCTTCGTGGATCTGCACTCCGGCGTCTTCCCCGGTGTAGGCAGCGGCGGGACGGACTCGCACTTCTACTTCGGTTGGTATCACGGACAGATGGACGACCTTGCGCCGACGCTCCGGGCCGTCCCGCGCGTCGCGCGTTTTGTCTCCGAGTTCGGTGCGCAGGCCGTGCCGAACTCGGCCGAGTTCATGGACCCAGACCAGTGGCCGCACCTCGACTGGGACCGACTCTTCGAACACCATGCCTGCCAGAAGACGCGATTTGATCGCTACGTGCCTCCGGCGCTGTTCGACACCTTCGAGGCATGGAAACTGGCGACCCAGCGGTATCAAGCGGCGCTCATCCAGCTGCAAGTCGAAGACCTTCGTCGCCTTCGCCTCGCGCCGACCGGCGGGTTCTGTCAATTCTGCTTCGCCGACGGTCATCCTGCGGTCACCTGGTCCGTGCTCGACCACGAACGGGTAACGAAGGCCGGATACGGCGCACTCCGCAACGCGTGTCGGACCGTGATCCCGATGCTCGAACCGCGTGGGGGCCTGGTCCACGTGGCCAACGAGAGCCGCCAGGCACTCAGCCAGGCGGCCGTCGACGTCGAAATCGACGGCCAAGTCCGCACGTTCGTCGGCGATCTCCCCGCCAGTTCGTTGACCTACGTGGGCCGGGTACATCTCGACCACCGCACCGGAGAAGTCCGGCTCCGCCTCCGCCATCCCGACACGTCCCCCATCGAGAACGGCTACGACGACCTTCTCGATTGGCTCCGGATCGTGAACGACGATGGGTAGCCGGTAGCTTCCCCACCGCTCAACGCACGGGGGAGAAGGAGGCGTGAGCGTATGACTGCCACGCAAGCAAATACGGGCCAGCATCGCCAGCCGGTGCACCCGGGCACGCCGCCCGCGCACCCGGTGCTGCGCTTCTGGCGCTCCGCCGTCGGCAAGAAATGGATCATGGCCGTCACCGGCATCATGCTCCTCGGCTTCGTCTTCGCCCACATGGTCGGCAACCTCAAGATCTACCTCGGCGCCGGCCCCCTCAACACCTACGCCGAGTGGCTCCGGAATCTGGGCGAACCGGCACTCCCCCGTACCGTCCTGCTCTGGATCATGCGGATCGGACTCATCGGCGCGTTCTTCCTCCACATCGTGAGTGCTGCGCAACTCACCCGGATGAACCAGCGGGCGCGGCCGTCGAAGTACCAGTCGCCCCGTGACTACGCGGCGGCCAGCTTCGCGTCCCGAACCATGCGGTGGACCGGCGTCATCGTCGGCCTCTACCTGATCTTCCACCTCATGGATCTCACGTGGGGGAACGCCAACCCTCGCTACGTGCGTGGTGACACCTACGAGAACGTGATCCACAGTTTCAAGCGGGTGCCGGTGGCGATCGTCTACATCCTCGCCAACATCGCCTTGGCCATCCACATCTTCCACGGCGCCTGGTCCATGTTCCAGAGCCTGGGACTCAACAACCCGAAGTGGAACCGGGCGCGTCGCACCTTCGCGATGGGGTTCGCCACCCTCATCGGTGTCGTCAACATCAGCTTCCCCCTCATGGTCGTCACCGGAGTCGTGAAGTGAAGTTGGACTCGCACGTTCCCGAGGGGCCGATCGCCGACAAGTGGGACAACCACAAGTTCGACGTGAAGCTCGTGAACCCGGCGAACAAGCGCAAGTTCCATGTGCTGGTCGTCGGTTCCGGCCTCGCGGGTGCAAGCGCGGCCGCCACCCTCGGCGAGCTCGGCTATCAGGTCACGATGCTGACCTTCCACGATTCACCGCGCCGCGCGCACTCGATCGCCGCGCAGGGCGGGATCAACGCCGCGAAGAACTACCGCAACGACGGCGACAGTGTGCAGCGTCTCTTCTACGACACCGTCAAGGGCGGCGACTTCCGCGCCCGTGAGGCGAACGTGTACCGACTCGCGCAGGTGAGCGTGAACATCATCGACCAATGCGTGGCGCAGGGCGTGCCGTTCGCGCGTGAGTACGGCGGCCTCCTGGACAACCGTTCGTTCGGTGGCGCGCAGGTCTCCCGCACCTTCTACGCACGCGGCCAGACTGGCCAGCAGCTGCTCCTCGGCGCGTACCAAGCGTTGGCTCGCCAGGTGCACCTCGGCAATGTGGACCTCCACACCCGGACCGAGATGCTGGACCTCGTCGTCAAGGACGGACGCGCCTGCGGTGTGGTCGCCCGCCACCTCATCACCGGTCAGGTGAAGTCCTTCGCCGGACACGCCGTGGTGCTCGCCACGGGCGGGTACGGCAACGTCTTCTACCTCTCCACCAACGCGATGGCGAGCAACGTGACCGCGGCGTGGAGGGCGCACAAGCGCGGCGCGCTGATGGCCAACCCGTGCTTCACCCAGATCCACCCCACGTGCATCCCGGCCAGTGACGACTTCCAGTCGAAGCTCACCCTCATGAGCGAATCGCTCCGAAACGACGGCCGGATCTGGGTGCCCGAGTCGGGAACCGACACCCGGTCACCGGACCAGATCCCGGAGTCCGAGCGGGACTACTACCTCGAGCGGCGCTATCCCACGTTCGGCAATCTGGTCCCGAGAGACGTCGCGTCACGCGCGTCGAAGCGCGAGGTCGATGAGGGTCGGGGTGTCGGGCCGATCAAGAACGGCGTGTACCTGGACTTCGGCGAGGCCATCAACCGGCTCGGCCGTCACACCATGGAGGAGCGCTACGACAACCTCTTCCAGATGTACGAGCGCATCACCGGCGACGACCCCTACAAGGTGCCTATGCGCATCTATCCCGCGGTCCATTACACGATGGGTGGACTCTGGGTTGACTACAACCTGATGAGCAACGTTGCCGGGTTGTACGTGCTCGGTGAGGCGAACTTCTCCGATCACGGCGCCAACCGCCTCGGTGCGAGCGCGCTCATGCAGGGCCTCGCCGACGGCTACTTCGTGTTGCCGGCCACCATCAACGACTACCTCGCACCGCTACTCGGTTCGCCGGCCGTCGGCACCGACGACCCGGCGTTCAAAGCAGCCGAGAGCAACGTGGCGGATCAGACCAATCGCATGCTGTCGGTCAAGGGCACGAAGTCGGTGGACCACTTCCACCGCGAGCTCGGCAAGATCATGTGGAACGACTGCGGCATGGCCCGCAGCGCGGAGACGTTGGACAACGCGCTCAGCGCCATCCCCGCCCTCCGCGACGAGTTCTGGACCGACGTCAAGATCCTCGGAGACGGCGAGAGCTTCAACCAGAGCCTCGAGAAGGCCGGGCGCGTGGCGGACTTCCTCGAGTTCGGAGAGCTGCTCGTGCGTGACGCACGTGACCGGGAAGAGAGCTGCGGCGGTCACTTCCGCGTGGAGCATCAGACCGAAGACGGTGAGGCCTTGCGCGACGACGACAACTTCGCGTACGCCGCCGCGTGGGAGTGGAAGGGCGTCGGCGAGCAACCCGAGGTCCACAAGGAACCGCTCACGTTCGACAACGTCCACCTGGCCCAACGCAGCTACAAGTAGGAAGGAGACGACCATGGACCTGACCCTGCGAGTGTGGCGCCAAGCCGGCCCGGACTCCCCCGGCCGTTTCGAGACCTACGCGATGCCCGGCGTCAGCGAGGACATGTCGTTCCTCGAGCTGTTCGACGTGTTGAACGAGCAATTGCTGGCGGACAACGAAGAACCCGTCGCCTTCGACCACGACTGCCGTGAAGGCATCTGCGGCTCGTGCGCCATGATGATCGACGGCCGCGCGCACGGGCCGGAGAAGGGCACCGCGACGTGCCAGCTGCACCTGCGCAAGCTGAAAAACGGTTCGGTGATCACCGTGGAGCCGTGGCGGTCCGCGGGCTTCCCGATCATCAAGGACCTCGCAGTGGATCGCAGTGCGTTCGACCGCATCGTGGAGTCCGGTGGCTTCATCACCGCGCCCACGGGAGCGGCACGCGACGCCAACGAGATCCTGGTCCCGAAGGAAGCGTCCGACGCCGCGATGGACGCGGCTGCGTGCATCGGCTGCGGTGCGTGTGTGGCGGCGTGTCCGAACAGCGCCGCGCAACTCTTCACGGCGGCGAAATACTCACACCTCTCGCTGCTCCCCCAGGGCCAACCCGAGCGCTACACGCGGGTCGTCGCCATGGTCGAGGAGATGGAGAAGTACTTCGGCTCATGCACCAACCACGGCGAGTGCGAACAGGCGTGCCCGAAAGAGATCTCCATCGACTTCATCGCCATGCTGAATCGGGACTTCGTCAAGGCCCAGTTCAAGAACACCCGCCTGAGCGGTCAGCGCGCCTGAGCGACCTCGGCGTCCGACGGGCCCCCGGCCGTCGGTCCCGTGCAATCGACGGTCAGTGACCGACCTGCTGGGTCCAACGGCCCGCCTGGACATCCCAACGGATGTCGTTGAAGGTGCCGTCGGTACCGAAGACGCCCACCACCAGATCACCGTCGGGGGTGATCGCCAGCAGCGGCTTGTCGACCACGACCGGGCCGAGCCCGAGGGTCCTGGTCAGGTCGACCTCGTGGCTCGCGCCGTCGGCGGTGTCCCACTTCTGCCACAACACGCCGGCCTTCGACACGTAGAAGGTGTGGAGCGCTTCGCCATAGGGGATACGGGCTGCGGGAATCATGGTGTCCTCTTCTTCGTCAGGTGACACGACGGCGATCGGGGTCGGCGCCGGCGGTTGGAGACAGGGCTTGTTGTGGTTCGCGGTCGAGTCGTCGACCGCGACCGTGGCCGAACAGTTGCCCAAGACGAGCACCGCAGGGTCACACGAGACCACCCGACAGGCGATGCGACCGACCGTGGCCAGTTGCTGATTGCACTGCCCGTATCGGAAGGCAGTACAGCCCGCCTTCCGATTGTTGCAGTCGCCATTGGCGCAGCCACAACCCCACGGCGAGTCCGAACAGTTGTCCGGACAAATACGACCGGTTCCGCAGTGACACGTGGCGTTGCAATCGATGTAATACCGAGAGCCGTTGCAGTACTGGGAGCCGTCGGCTTTCCACCAGCCGGCCGCGATGGTGCCCGGCGGACAACCGTTGACCCCGGTGATGGTGCAACAGAACTCGGTGTAGCCGTCGCAGCACAATGAACCGCAATCACACGACGACCCTTGGCAGTTGCAGATCGCGCCGTATGCCGAACCCGGGCGCAGGACGAAGTCCGTGGGCGCGACGGCGAGCGCGGTGCTGACCACTGCGGTGCGGGCAATGAAGCTCCGGCGGCTGGTGTGCCGTCCGAGGAATCGAGCCGCGCGATCGGCGAGCCGGGCGGTCATCGCCCGAGCCGCCCCTCAGCCGAGATCGCGGCGAGTTGCGGGACGACGGTCAGCGCAGCGAACGCGGCGTAGCTACCCACCCCGACGAGTGCGAGGAACGGGAGGCCGGCGAGCGGTTGATGATCGAGAGTGGTAGCCAGGCCACCGCCGTCCCGAGTCGCCACCACGAGCGCACTGGCCGCGGCGGCGAGGTTGATGGCCACGTGCAACCAGCTCGGTGGCGTGTCGATGCGCCCGAAACATCCACAGGATCCGATGGGAAGGCGACGCACCCGAGCGATCACGACGAATGCCGTGAAAAGGAGGTAGGACCCCGCCACCCCGATGGCCAGACTCGGCGCCCCGGTGACCGCAGCCGCCACGGCCAACCCGGCCTCGAACGCGCCGAGTCCACGAACCGCCACTGATGACACGGGGATGCCAAATCGACGGAGCGCGCCGACCGTCATGGTCGGGTCGAGCACCTTGGCAATGCCCGCAGCGGCGAGGAGCACCGACGCAATGAGAAACGGACCGGACCAGACACTCATCGCCGCAAACCTACCGGGCGGTCTGGGGACTGATGGTCACCGTGGCGAGGACTCGGTTCAGGGTCGGCACGAGCCGTGCTCGGCGAGCGTGCGCACCGAGCACGACGTACAAACAGAATGCCCGAGCTTGTTCGTGAAAGAACGCCTGGTAACCACTTTGGCCGGCGATGCCACGACGAAGGTTCGAGGGGTCGAACTCGCGCGGCTCGAGCACTCTCGGCATCCCATCGGCCCGGAAGAGCGCAGTCTGTGCCGACGCCGGCTCGTGCTCGAACAGGACCACGAAGATGTCGGCATCGCCCATGAGCTCGACGGCGCCGCTGCCGAAGTCGCCGCGATCTTGCGGGAGCCCGAAGTTTGCGAGATGGACGACGGGGTGGGATCGAGCCGCGAACACCTTCGTTCCGGTCGCGCTCACCAACGTGTCCGTCGCACCGTCACGTCGGACCGAGATCCGCCCGTCCCATCCGGCCGGAAGAACAACGCCGACGTCGTGGGCGCGGAGACTGCTCACCGGAACGCCACCGCAAGTGCTGCGGCGCATGCCGTGGTGATTTCCGCACAGACCGTCACCGTCCCGAATATACCGTTCCAGGCCTCCCACCGACTCACTCGCGCCGTGATCGAACCAGGCGTGACGAGCGACGCACTGGCGAACAGCGGTACCGAGCGCGCGAGCCCGAAGCTGGCCCCCACCACCAGACCTCGCGCGGGCGACGAAGTCATCGCGGCGGCGATCCAGGTCAGGTAGACCGCGGCCGTGGTCACGATCGTCAGCACCCCCACCCCGAGCTGAGCGCCGAAGCCGAATCCGTAGACCCAGCCGCGGTATCGACCAAGCCAGTCCTCGTTGACCTGGCGATGCCAGGAGGGAACGCGCCGAGTGCGGCCGTCGACGATGGCGCCGATCGTTGCGGCCACGGCCAGCACCACGGCCCGGAGCACGACTGATCCGCCACCTCCACCGAACGATCCGAGCGCGCCCAGCAGTGCGCCGAAGATCGCCGCACCACCGATCGAACCGATCGTGAGCGCGACCACCGTGATCGAGAACCGCTGACCGCGTGCCCGCTCCCCGAGCGGGTGGATGCTCGCAAGCATCGACTCACCTCAGGGTGACCACGTGGACCGGAGCCCCGCGATGATGGCGATCCCGACTGCAGCAATGGTCAGCGTGAGCTCAGCGGAACTCACGAGCCACTCATCCTCGCAACGTACCCTCGCGATAGATCGTGCACGTCATGGTGGGTTGTGGCCAAGGTGTGTCGGGTCAAGGGGTGTCGGGGTCGGGTTGCACCGAGCCGGCTGCATCGGGTCCGCCGGTCGCGGGATACAACCTCGGGTCACCCGGCGCGATGCCAGCGTTCAGCAGCGCATCGTCGGCGCGCGCCTCGCGCTCGCGGTCAGCGGAATGACGGCGGGCCGCGCGTGCAGTCCGGGCCGCCACCGATCGGCGGGCACCGTCGAGCGCGCCGTCGTCGACCGACTCCGTGACCATCTCGGAGACGCGCGCCCAGTTCGTCGCGGTCCCTTCCCCCACCACTGCTCCACTCATGCCGTCGGCGTACACGAAGTACGGAGACCCGGCCACCTCGTAGGCGGCCCATGCCGGCGTGGACATCACCATGGTCGTGCTCGGCGAAGCCAAACGGCGGAGCGCACTCACGTTTTCGTCCTCCGGGCTCATCGTGACCACCACCAGGCGGGCGTCGCCTGGGACGGCCAAGCCCGGATTGCCGAACTCCTCCCAGAACTCCCGACACGTGAGACAGCCACTTGACAGGAAGGCGAGCAGGGTCGGCACGGGGTTCCCCAGGATGCCGATCGCTACCGCGTCGCCATCCAGGTCGACACCGCTGACATCGGTAGCGTCCGGACTCGGCCCCTTCGTCGGCGAACTCGGAGCGACACCGGTGCGAGAGCCGGTTCGCGCAGGAATCTCGGTCGCCTCACCGTCCTGCTCGTGCCCGAGGCCCGCGTCGTGCAGGGCCCGGAGGATTTCGGCATGGCTACGCAGCAACCCGGCGACGAGCACCACCAGCAGCGCCACCACCACGGCCAACACCACCACCAACGCCGTCATGTCCGACACGCCTGCATCAGGTCGGCGAGGAGGTCGTCGACGGACTCGAGGCCGACCGAGAGGCGCAGGA
>JANYJV010000010.1 GCA_025361725.1 Acidimicrobiia bacterium
TCGACCTCCTGGCCGAGCACGTCGCGCGCTGTGGTGGCGAGCTCGTGCGAATATGCCCACAGCTCGCGATGCGGGTGGAGACCGCTCCGGACCCGACAGTGTCCGACGACGCCACCGAACGATTCCTCATGTTCGAGGCGGCGACCGATCTCTTCCGTCGCCTCGCGACGCTGCGGCCGCTCGTGCTGATGTTCGACGACCTCCAGTGGGCAGAGCCGACCGCGTTGTTGATGTTGCGTCACCTCACGCACGCGCTGGCCGACGCTCCGGTTCTCGTCGTTGCCAGCAGCCGCGAATCGGATGAACACGAGCCGGAGCAACTGCGAGCGGCGCTTGCCGATCTCGAACGCGGCGAACATCGTGGTCTGCAGCTCGCTGGTTTCGACGACGCCGAGCTCGCCGCCCTGGTCGGGGTCGCCGCGCCGGTGACCGGCGACGCCGATGCGCGCAGCCTTGCCGCCGCGTTGTCCGTGGAGACCGCAGGGAACCCGCTCTACGCATCGCAGCTCATCCGGCACTGGGTGGAGTCGGGCCGCTTGGACGAGACGGGCGTCACCGCATCTGACCTGCTGGCCGCGGATGAGACCGATGTACCGCCGAGCCTGCGCGATGTCGTTTGGAGCCGGGTCAACGCGCTCGGTGGTGATGCGTCGAGCATCCTGACTGCGGCGTCGGTCCTGGGTATCGAGTTCTCCGAAGACGTGCTCGTCGACATGATCGGGCTTCCGGAGTCGGTGGTGGTCGAAACGCTCGATCTGGCAACGCGCGCCGGTCTCCTGGTCGACAGCGGGTCGGTGCGGCGATCGGCGCGGTTCGTGCACGCGCTCGTCGCCAATGCGTTGTACGCCGACCTGGGCCGATCGCTGCGCGTGCGCTTGCACGGACAAGCTGCCCGCTCGCTCGAACAGCGCACCGAGGACATCGGACCCGATGTCGTGGTCCAGCTCGCACGGCACTGTGCACGCGCCGGCTGGCCCGGCGCAGCCCAGCGGTGGTCCACGCTCGCCGGCGATCAGGCGTTCGAACAGCTCGCACCGACCGAGGCCTCGCACCACTACCGCGTCGCACTCGACATGGCGTTCGCAATGCATCGGCCCGACGCCGAACGCGCCGATCTGCTCGTGCGCCTCGGCGAGGCACAACTCCGTGCCGGGAACCCACAGGCACGAGACACGATCGCGCAGGGTGCCGACCTCGCCCGCCGCAGCGGCGCGCACGACCCACTCATTCGGGCTGCGCTCGCGTCGAACATCGGCTTCATGCAGATCGATCCGCGCGCACCGGAATATCTCGCCACCGTGGAGGCGGCGATCGCGGTCGTCGACGCCGCCGATACCGCGACCTACTCCCGGCTCCTTGCGCTCTTGGCCCAGACTCTCGTCTGGACGCCGGATGCCGAGCGCCGGGTCATTGCCGCGCGCGAGGCACTCGAGCTGGCCGAAACGCATCCTGATCCGACGTTGCTCGCGCGCATCGCGCCGGGCGTGCTCTGGGGACTGTGGGAGCCGGGGAGCGCCGACGTCCGGTCGCGCGTCGCGGCCAGAGCGGTCTCGGTTGCCGAAGCATCCGGCGACCCGCGGCTCGAATTCGGCGCTCATCTCTCCGCCTTCGACATCGCGATCGAGTCAGCCGATCATGTGACGGCCGCTCGCAGCCTCGCGAAGCTGCGTGCGGCGGCGCGCACCATCGAAGAGCCACGATTGCGCTGGACCATCGGCGTGGCCGAGACGTTCACGGCCACGATGGCGGGTCGACTCGCCGAAGCCGAGGCGACCGCGACGACGACGCTCGAGCTCGGGATGCAGATCGGGGCGCCCGACGCCTTCACGCTCTTCGCCGGCGAGTTCTTCGTGATCGGCACGTTCGCCGGTCGCCATGACGAGCTCTTTCCGCTCGTGGAGCAGGCGACGAAGGACGACCCGGCGGGCCTCGCGTTCCGGCTCGCGTACGGCATCATCTGCACCGCCGTCGCGCGCGACGAAATCGCAGGCGAGATCCTCGACGACGGGATGGCGAGCGGCTTCGCGGAGCTGCCCGTCGACAACTTCTGGACCACCTGCACCATCGGCTACGCCATCCTCGCGATCGAGCTCGATCGCGCCGACGCCGCGGCCCAGCTCCTGCCGCTGCTCGAGCCGCACGCGAATGACGTCGCGTTCAACGGCGTGACGAGTCAGGGACCGATCGCCGCCTACGTCGGAAAGCTCGAGTCGCTCCTCGGGCGTCACGACGATGCGGACGAGCACCTGCGCGTCGCACTCGACATCGCCGAGGCGTTCGGATGGCAGTACCACCGCGCGACCACGCTCTTCGCCCTCGCGCAGGCCAGGCGTCGCCGGCTCGGCGCGCTCGACGCCGAAGGACGGGCCTGGCTCGGCACGGCATCCGAGCTGTGCCGGACCCTGGGATTCCGGACCTGGATCCCCCGAATCGACGATCTGGCCGACGCGTAGCCGGACACTGCGGCTCTGCGTTGATGCCGGCGAGTCCGACGCCAGTCAGGATTTGGGTTCAGGATGGGGGTATCGAGGTCGCGGACACGATCTGGTCGAGGATGGACTGATCCGGCAACGTCGGCGCGTCGAGCGTCGGCAGCTCGCGGATGCGGCCGAACGCCTGCTCGATGAACGGACCCTCGATCACGGGACTGTGACAGCTCGCGATCGTCGTGATGTCGAGGTTCTGCACGCGGTCGACATACTTGCCGTACTTGTCGATGTCGAGCATCGTCAGCCACGGGCTCACGGCGCCGAGTGCGAACATCCACAAGCCGTGGAACCAGAAGTCCTGGTCGAGGTCCGCGATCGTCATACTCGGATCAGGGAGTGGTGTCGCGAACGTGTCGACGGCCCAGTACACGCCGGTCGTCGGGTCGTACAGACCGCGGGTGGTCGGCGAATCGAACACCGGTGGACGCAACGCGTGCAGGGTCCGGTCGCCCACCTCGAACGTCTCGCCGTCCATGACCCATCGGCAGCGATGCAGCGGGAAGTCGAAACAGTTCGTATGACGTTCCACCATCGCCCAGTTGCACACCACCGTGGCGTTGGGGCAGGCGGTCAACGCCTCGTCGAGGTTGCCCGTGTGATCGACGTCGTCGTGCGAAAGGAAGATCCAGCGAACGTCCTCGGGCTCCACGAGGGAGAAGACGTCATCCAGCCACTGCTTCCGGTTCGCCGGCGTGCCCGTGTCGACGATGACCGGCTCCTGACCCAAGATCACCATCGAGTTGATGTACACGAAGAGCGGCTGACCCAGGGCGGGCTGCACCTGGTGGATCACGTACGTGTCGTCCGCGATCTTCGTCGGTGCGACGTTGGTGGTCGGTGCAATCGGGGTGAACGTCATGCTTCCTCCGTGCTCGTAGTCCGTGCCGACGACGCCGGATCTGCGCGTCCTGGACCGCGCCTACCCGCGGTTAGTTCCGAAGCTGCGGCGTGAGGCCGTCGACCTCCATCTCGGAGTACTCGTTATCGGCGTACGGTCCGACCGCGCCCTCAACCACCTCGCGTACCGCCGCCACTGATTCGCCTTCCCAGATGCACATGCCGAGTCGGTGATCACGAGTTGCCGCATGCACTGGCAGCGCGACACTGGCGGGGAGTCCGGCCTCGAGTGCTTTGGCCTCAGCTTCCTGGAACCCTTCGGGGTCATGGATTCGATGAATAACCGTCACGAACATGGAAATCCTCCATCTTTCATCTGGTTTGTTCGGCCTGCTTCAGCCCATGGACATGAACTCGAGTTGGATGTTGTCCGGGTCTCGGAACACGAGCACCGCGTCGCCGCCCTGATCGTTGACCGGCGAGTGCTCGACTCCCAGTTCGGTGAGAGGGTGGACCCGGCGGGCGGTCAGGCCGAACCGATGACCTCGCCGAACTGGAGGGTCCCCAGCGTCACGCCAGGAGCCTCGGCGCCTTCGGGAGGCGCTGCCGCGCGGGCCTGTTCCTCGGTCTCGAATACCTCGACCGAAACCCCGTGTGAGTCATCAACGGCCACGAAGTAGGCGCCGAGGAATCCCGGGGCTCCCTTCATCATGGGTATGACTTCCTGGTCGAGACCTCGCTTCGCCTCGGCCAGGTCGGAGATGCTGGCGTGGATCACGATGGCGTGCATTCCTGAACTCCCTATTCGACGGTTGGTTTCATGACGTAACCCCGCTGAGATCCGAAGAGCCCCGCTACGACTCGACGAGCATCACCATGGTCTCCGGGCGCACACCGTCGAACTTCATGGCATCGGCCGCGCCTTCGGTCGCCAGCGCGGTTCGTAGCGTGTCCAGATCCGGCACGGTGACAATCAGTCCCACCCGATTCGTGTTGTCCGGATCGACGAAGGTGCGCGCGCTCATCCCGAGAGGCCCGAAGAACTCCTCGCGCTTGGGTGAGCCAAGCCAATGGTCGACATCGTCGACCTCATGGAACACCATCACTGTGGTCATCGCGATCTCCTCGCCGGCCGGCCGACTGTCCATCGGCGCTGATACATGTACTCATCCGAGGACGACCATGGCAGCCGCAGCGCATCACTCGCGCATCACCTGTCATCTCGGGACCGATCGCGGGCCGACAATGCTCGCTCTCCGCGCGGATGCGACCGCTCCGAGCTCGTACGTCAGCCGGCGCGATGTACTCGAACAACGCGCTCTCTCGAGCAAACCGAACGGAGAACGGTGCTCGAACGGCGTTGTCCACGAGCACAGGACGCGCGGACGGCGAGGTCGCGTACACCCGAACGCGCGTCCCGTATCAACGAGCTCGGGGTGGCCGCCTCACCAGCGATATGAGATGGGGGGAGGCGGAGTTCTGCGGCGCGTGTTCGGGGGGACTTGCAGCCGTGACAACTGATGCGCAGGTGATGCGCGCCGCGAAACACGATGTGCATCCGAGCGATTGTCCCGTTTGGCGTTGCCGACTGAGGAGGCACGTCGCATTGGCATACGTTCGCGCCTTCGGGGCCAGGACGGTCCTGCGATGTTGGGAGAAACATGTTGAGATCGATGAAGTCACGCGTCGGTGTGTTCGCACTCGTCGCCATGATCGTGGGCGCGCCAGTCGTTCTCGCCGGACCTGCGGTCGCCGACAGCGTTTATCACTCGGGCCACTACAACCTCAGAGCCGTCAACGCAGCTCCGCTTCGCAGCGGCTTCGTCGAAAACATTCACGCGAACGGGCCAACCGTGTACGCACACGAGCAGTACGTCCTGAACGGGGCCGCGTCGAATACGACGTATCACGTAATCCTCATGGTCTTCCCCGGCGACACGACGTGTTCGGGCACACCGGCGGCCGCGATTCCGACAGCGACAATTGATACGAACGCCGCCGGCAATGGAGTCGCATACCACGTGTTCACCCCCGCCGACGTGAACGGTCTGCACGGCGCGACCGTAGGCGGGTTCTGGACCGTCTCCGCAGGTAGCACGCCCGACTACCAGACCGGGTGCGCGACCATCGTCTTGGACTGAATCGGATCTTCGGGGGTCGGCTTCGGTCGGCCCCCGAACCGCGACCACGGCAACACTTCTTGAGCATCGGGGGACGACTTATGGCACTGAAGGTCATCGGCGCAGGACTGGGGAGAACGGGGACGCACTCGTTGCAGCTCGCATTGCAGGAGCTGTTGGGCGCCCCCTGCTATCACATGCTCGAAGTGATCGCCGATCCCGAAGTCAAGGTCCCACAGTGGATGGACGCAATGGACGGCAACGCAGACTGGGACGAAATCATGAAGGGCTACGTCGCGTCCGTCGACTGGCCGGCCGCCGCGTTCTGGCGTGAACTGGCCGACGTGTATCCCAACGCGCCCGTGCTGTTGTCGACGCGTGCGAGCACCGAGCAATGGTTCAAGAGCTTCAGCAGCACGATCTTGGAAGTAATGCTGCGCGACGCGCCCAACGGCGACTCGCCGATGCCACTGCGCATGATGGACGAGCGGTTCACGCCCGACTGGAGGAACCCCGACGCGTGCAGGGCCGCGTACGACAAGCACAATGCCGAGGTGCGGGCGACGATCCCCGCCGGCCGGCTGATCGAATGGCAGCCGGGCGACGGCTGGGGGCCGATCTGCGCCAAGCTCGGCGTGTCGGTACCGAGCGACCCGTTCCCGCACGCGAACACCACCGACGACTTTCGCGCCATGCTCGGGCTGGAGCCGACGGGTTAGCCGGACCGCCTCCAAGGCAGAGCGTCGGCGGGGTCGGTGAGTAGGTCAAGGCGCGTATCTGGGTCGGAGCGATTCGCTCATCTCGGACCGGCCCTGTTCTGAAGGTGCCGGGTCGCAAGGTCGACGACCCCGACCATGCCGAAGTCGATCAGCGCGATCGAGCTGTCGGCGTGCACGAACAAGTTCCCTGGGTGTGGGAACTTCGGCCAGTTACGTCGCAACACCGACCGGTTCACTGCCAGGCCCGCAACTCGGGCAGGACCGCGTCGGTGATCTTCGAAACCAACTCGGGTGAGATCTCCACCTTGTACGCATCCGCGATATGGGATCGGACGTCGCGAGTCGTCATCCCCCGCGACACCAACGAGATCACAATGTCGTTGAAGCCATCCAAGCGGCGGACGTGTTTGGGGACCAGCTTCGGTTCGAACTCGCCCAGCCGGTCGCGTGGGACATTCACGGGGATCGCGCCGGCATCGGTCAACACCTGCTTCGGTGATGTCCCGTTCCGGTTGTTGCCGCTGCCGTGGCCGCCCGGGTCGCCATGTTCGTATCCGAGGTAGTCGGTCATCTCGGTCTCGAGCGCCCGATTCATGATCCGCGAAGTGAGTTCAGTGAGGACCCCATCCGGGCCGAGGAGCTCGAGGCCCTCACGATCGACCTGGGCCATCAACCGGTCCAAGATCGCGTCGTCGATCACCACATCGTCTGGCATCGGGAAATCACTCTCTGTCGTCTTCATAGAAGTGTCCTCTCTTAGTTGGTCGGGACACCTCACACAAAGAATCCAACACCCCCCATCGAAAACTCCTTCGATCTCCCAACGTTGCGCTATGACGACCGGCGTTGCCCGAGGCGCGGAGCTCGGCGAGCCACGACCCGTCCGCGAGGGTCTCGAGATACCGCGGTTTCATGTTCGACTTCGCGCGCCACAACAGGTCCGCACCAGTCGCGACCGCCCGCCTCCACAACGGAAACCCGCAGAACCCACGATCAGCCAGGACCAACATCCCCGCCTCGAGCCGATCGATCAACTCACGAGCCAACGTGTTCTCACCCGTCGTATAGGCACCCACGACCGCGTCGAACATCGCATGCGTCCCGCACTCAGCGACCGCGACGAACCTGGCTTGGGGAAACGCAGCCTGCTCACGCTTGCTCACACCCGGCCGCCCGAACCACTCCGCGTTCTCCGGCGTGTCTGTGACATCGAGACTCGTCCCATCGATCGCCACCAGGCGCCGGCCCGCCAACCATCCGCCCGGCGCGCTCGCAACCGCCAACGGCACCGCGACCGCTTCGAACAACGCGGCGATCGGCTCAGCACCAAGTCGCGCGGGGCCTGGAAGATTCGCAGACTTCGACGGCAACACCACCGGCTCTGCGCCCGACACCCACGAGAGCCCGTCGGTCAGCAACCCGAGGACGACTTCGTAGGAACCTTCCGAATGCAACGCCATCCCGATCGCGAAATACGCCAGTGTCTGCGCCGGCAACGACCGATGCCCCTGCTCCCTCCGGCCCGCCTCAGCAATCACCGCATCGACAAGCTCCGGCGGAAACCTCCGCATCAACACCCCCGAACATCGCCTCTTCAGTTTCATCTCGATCAACTGGCGCGGCAAGCCCCTCACCGACATCCGTACCATCGTCGAGCTCATCGCCGCGACGACCACCACGACCGGCCTCACCATCCAATGCGCCTACGACCCAGAGTGGTATCCCAAAGGCGTCAAGATCACCGACGCGCAACTCGCCGCCGTTCCCCTCACACCCCACGACTGGCACGGCGAATGGAACTACACGCTCACGTCCTGAACCGCGCAATCAAACGCGCGTCGGGCCCGAAGCATCGCAATACCATCAATCGTCGGTAAGGCCCCGGGCGTCGGCTCGTTGTAGCAGCGGCGAGCGGTTCGGGCCGGTGACGATGTCAAAGATCGTGCACTTGTTGGCGCCCGCCAGGTCGACGGGGAGATCGTCGGAGGGCGACATTCCGAGGCGGGTGGCGTTGATCGCGACATCACATCCCGCGGCGACCGCCGGCCCGATCTGTAGAGATCGAGGTCGGGATAGCGCCGAGCGATTCGCACCGCGAGATCATCGGCAACCCTCGCGGTGCGATTGGAAAGGGTCAGGCTGGCCACCCCACCCGCGGCCAAGGCGAACGCGATCGCAGAACCTGCACCCCCGCAGCCGCACACCCGCACCGATCGCTTGGGATGTCCAGCGGAATGAGTACGCCCTCGACGCCACGAGCGGCCAGCTCGCCGTTGAAAAGTGCCGGTACCTTGGCGCGACCGATCGGGTGCCCGACAACGAACAAACACTTGGGTACCACCGCCGACCAGCACTCGACCCGACTCCACGACCACGATGCCTTCTTCGTCACGACCAGTATCGCTGGGCTCCGGGATCCGAACTCTCCTCAAGGACGCAGCGCGACAAGCCGATTCCCGAGGCCAGGTCTTTTCGGCCGGCGAGGAGGAATCGTGACCGAGGCAACCCGCGGCCCGCAGGCCCAATGACACCACCGGGCACTGCTCGTCGTGCCGAGGTTTCCGCCGGCCAGTTGCAAACCCGCCAACCGACCAGGCGGTTGCCTGATGTCGTTGTCTCCGAACGCCTCGTGGAGCGTGCGGTGATGGCGCGGTGGCTGGGAATCTTCTTCGCGTCGGGAGCCACACTGGCGCTGGTCGGGCTCTTCTTGTCTGACGCGCCGCATCGGCACATCACCGCGACGGCGCTCCTCGCCGCCTCGGGCTATCCGGTCGCGGCGCTCCTGCTCGTGGATGGTCGACGCCTTCCGATGCCGCTGGTCCAGCTCCTCACCGCGGCCGGCACCCTCATCGTGACATTGGCAATCGTGATCGGAGAGCAGAGCCGACTCGCGGACGTCTCGCCGGTGTTCTACATGTGGGTGCCGATCTTCGCGTTCACGTACTTCTCGTTCCGCGCCGCGGTGCTCCAAGTCGCGTGGATCGCCGCGTCCTACGGTGCTGTACTCGGCGGTGAAGCCAGCAGATCGAGCGTCGGCCAGTGGATCGTCGTCGTCGGAGTCGTCGCGGTCACTTCCGCGGCAGTCCACGGCCTCGTCTCCCAGATCCGCCGACTTGCACGCACCGATCCGCTCACCGGTCTTGCCAACCGGCGCGTCTTCGACGAGCGGCTTCACGCGGAGCTCACGCGCGCGCAACGGACTCGGGCTCCACTGTGTATCGCCATCATCGATCTCGACAACTTCAAGCGGATCAACGACGAACTCGGTCACCAAGCCGGCGACGAGGTGTTGATCCGGCTTGCACCCGCGTGGCTCCCCGAGCTGCGGACCAACGATTGCCTTGCCCGCTACGGCGGCGACGAGTTCGCAGTCGTCTTGCCGAACAGCACCACCGATGACGCGAACCGCATCATCGAACGGCTCCGCGCGGCCACGCCCGACCTTTCCTTCTCCGTCGGCATCGCGGCGTGCGAACCCACGGATGATGAGGACAACCTCGTGACTCGGGCCGACAGTCGCCTCTATCACGTGAAGCGCCACCGACGGGCCAGCCCCGGATCTCCAGATCACTCCTGACCCTCTGCGTGCGGCGGTGGTCACTCATGCCCGCACCGCCGACGCGCCCATGAGGGTGATCGACCCCAGGGTGGCGCCGCGGCCTGGTGCTATCAGACGGTACGGCCCCTCATGTTCGTGGGTCCGCGGCGGCTCTCGCGACAGCCTGCATCCAGGTACAGGTCGTCCAATCGGGGGCCCGGCAGAGGAGGGCGTGTTCGAGTTGACGCCGGGCGCTCTCGATCTCGAGCTGTCGGGCGGTGAGCTCGTCGATCTTGGTCCGCACGAGTTGTTGCCAAGCGTCCCCTTCGGTCTCCCCCGAGGCCTCTCAGGCCGCCTCGCCGGCCGTCTGATGGCGGCCAACCATGAACAGCAACAAGAGCTCGCGCAGCTCGTGGAGCTGCCCGAGCAAGGCTCGCTCTGTGAGGTGGGTTACGGACCAGGTGTATTGCTCCATTTGCTCCGCACTCGATTTCCCCACGCCACCTTGTGCGGGGCAGATCCGTCGGCGCTGATGCTGCGCCATGCACTCCGGACTACGGCGGCCGACCCGGGCGACGGCGTGACCGACCTGCGCACTGGCGCCGTCGCGGACCTGCCCTTCGACCACGAAACGTTCAACGCGACGGTATCGATCAACACCGTGCAGTTCTGGCCAGATCTCCGCACGGGCCTCCGCGAGATCCGCCGCGTGACACGTCCGGGTGGCCAGGTTCTGATCGCATGGCACGGCGGAACGGACCCTCGACGCTTCCAGCGCCGCCTGATTCTCGACGAGTCAGAACTCGCCCACATGGCATCGACCATCGAGGCACACCTCGGCGAGTTCCATCGAACGCGCCTCGCCCAATCAGAGCTCTTCACCGCCGGACTCCCGCGGAGCCTGCCGCCTGATTCGGGCGTGAGTCCATCGCCTCTCGGTGTCCCGACATCGTCTCGGCAGGCCATCAGGAACGGTGCAGGAGCCGGAGGCGCTTCCGTGTCCCGCCGGTCCAAGCCGCCGAGAAGCCGGGGCGGGACTCGAGCGTCGGGGGTCGGGGGTCAGCGGAGCGCGCGGTCGAGGAAGCTGTCGAGCTCGCGGTTGTCGACATCGATGTGGAGGTGTTCGCCGTGGCGCTCGATATCGAGCGTGGGGCAGAAGAACGGGGCGCCGTCGACGAAAAAGTACGGGGAGCCGATGACGCCGCGGCGGATGCCCTCGGCGCGATCGGCGTCGACCGCGCCGCGCGCGGTCCTCGCGTCGGGGACGCCGAGGCCGTACCCGGCGGCGATCTCCGCGAGTACTTCCGGTCTACCAATCGCCTGACCCCGTTCGAACAGCGCATCGCGAATCGCGAGGTTGAAACCTTCACCGACCTCGGTTCCGTGCTCGTACGCGAGCGTGGCGGTACCGAGGACCGCGATGGTGGTCGTCGGGAACGCCGAAGGGTCGAAGCCGGTGAACAAGTCGGGGGCGACCTGCGCGCGCAGGTCGGCGATCTCCTCGGTGACCTTGTCGGCCGCGAGCGGCTGTCCGTTGGCCAGTTCCAGCGGCCAGGCATGGACCCGGAGCCGCACGCCATCGGCGCCGGCCCGGTGGCGCCGTTCGATGAAGCGTCGCAGACTGAAGTGCGCGAAGGGACACGACACGTCAGCGAACACGTCGATGGCCCCGGCGCCGTGGCCGTTCACTCCGCGAGAACCCAACGCCGGCTCCCACACGACGGGCGAGCGGCGGTCTCGGCCATCAGGCGCCGCGCAACGCGTCGAGGGCTGCTTGGATCCGCACACCGGCCTCCTCGGCGATCGGCGCGAGGTCGGGATTGTCGGGCACCTCGGCGATGATCTTCGGGTCGAGCGCGTCGACGACGGTGCGTCCCTCTTTGGTGCGGACCACGACGTTGCACGGCAGCAACGTCGCGATCCGAGGGTCGATCTCGAGCGCGCGGTGCGCGAGCTGAGGGTTGCAGGCGCCCAGGATGATCTGGGGCTCGACGTCGATGCCGAGCTTGTCCTTGAGCGTTTGACGGACGTCGATCTCGGTGAGGATGCCGAACCCTTGATCCTTCAGCGCGTCCTTGACGCGATCGATGGCGTCGTCAAAGGAGATGTCGAGCTCGATACTGCGGGTGAAATCCATACGGTTCGCCTCGGTGGTGGTTGGCCAGAAGATAGCGGGCAGGACGCGGGAAGCGACGGAGAATCCAACGGCGACGATGGGAAGACGCGCACGCTCGCCACTCGGCGGCGATCGCGAGCCGCTCCCCAACCTCCCGGGATCGCCGCCTCGTTCGGTGCCATACCCGGTATGGTACGCCTCGAACCGATCGGGATCGAACGGAGGTCATGGCCGACTGGCCTCGCTGGTCGGCTGGCGATGATGGCGCGCAGGACAACCTGGTTCCGGGCCGTGCGCCTCGTGTGGTCGCGACCGCGTGGCACCGCGAAGCAGTATCGCCGGCGGCGGCGTGAGATCCTGAGCGCGGTCAGCCGCCATGGCCTCGGCGTCCTCGTCGGCCCGCGCAGGTTCGGTCGCCTGGTCCCGTTCCATTGGGGTCTCCTCGGTCATCAGCGCCGCGCGGTGCCCTACACCCGGGCGGAGCACGTACGCCTCGCGGTCGAGGATCTTGGTCCGACCTTCATCAAGATCGGCCAGATCGCGTCGACGCGCGGCGATCTGCTCCCCCCCGAATACCAGCGCGAACTCGCGCACCTCCAGGACGCCGCGCCCCCCGAGTCGCTCGACTTCATCCGTGAGACGATCGAGGCGGAGCTCGGGCGCCCACCGGAGATGATCTTCGAGCACTTCGACGCGGTGCCGCTCGCCGCGGCGTCCATCGGCCAGGCCCACGCCGCGACGTTGCCCGACGGTACCGAGGTCGTCGTCAAGATCCGCCGCGCCGGCGTCGCCGCCCACGTCGAGCGCGACCTCGAGATCCTCGGCCAGCTCGCGGAGACCGCCGCTCGCCGCTGGGACCCCGACGGGCAGTACGACATCCCGAGCCTCGCCGCCGAGTTCTGCCAGACGCTGCGCCATGAACTCGACTACTGCCGAGAAGCCCAGAACGCCGAGCGCTTCGCCGAGAACTTCGCGGCTGACCACAAGACCATCATCCCCCGCGTGTATCCGGAGTTCTCGACGTCGCGGGTTCTCACACTCGAACGGATGCGGGGGATGAACGTCGATGACCTCGCCGTCTTGGAAGCGGCTGGAATCGACTGTTCCGAGCTCTCGCGGCGTGCCGCGGAAATCACGCTCACGATGGTGTTCGAGCACGGTTTCTTCCATGCCGACCCGCACCCCGGGAACTTGTTCGTGCACGCCGACAGCTCGATCGCGCTGATCGACTTCGGCATGGTCGGTGTCGTCGACCTTGCGACCCGCAGAGCCCTCGCCGTTGCGCTTCTCGCGACCACGACCGGTAATACGGAGCAGCTCATCGACGCGTTCGCAAGCCTGGGTGTCACGAGCCGAAATTTCGAACGCCAGCAACTCGCGACCGACCTCGAATGGTCGCGTTGAGTCCACGCATGGGGCGCAGTCGGGCTTTGAGTCGGCCATGGTCACACTCCACACGGTTGTTCGCATCCTGGGCCGTGTTGTGAAACGCGGCGGGTATGAACCCCTCGATCGCCGCCCGCAACGCTGGGGTCCGATCCGTGACAACCTCAACTGGTTCACCATGGGTGCGGAGCGCTGTCGCGAAGAACCGTCGCGCGGCTCGGAGATCCCGTCGGGATGAGACGAGCACGTCGATGATCTGGCCGTACTGATCGACGGCGCGATACACGTACCGCCACCGACCGGCGACCTTCACGTACGTCTCGTCGACAAACCAACGATCGCCGACAATGTGCCGCACGGTCCGGGCGTCGGCGAGGAGCGGTGAATCGTCGCACCCACCGGGTAGACGGTCAAGTGGTCAACCTCGATCCCGCGCTCGCCGAGCAGTTCGTCGACGTCGCGGTAGGAGAGCCCGTACCGCAGATACCACCGCACCGCGAGAACGATGATCTCCGGTGGGAACCGGAACCCGACAAATGCTGAACTGGGAACTACGGGAACCGAACGGGAACGACGAGGCATCATCACGCGACGCTCACCGACCGGGCAACCCTCCGCCAAAGCAACAGAGCGCCCGTGCGGACGGACAGTCAGGCGGTGACCATGCTGCGGCCGCGGTCCCGTCGTCGACGAAACTCGCCGAGGATGGGGCGCGAACATGACCGAACCCGGGGTGGTGAGGAGTGGCCGGGTTGAGCCAGATGGTGACCGACGCCCGCGTTTGCCACGGCGAACAACGGAGTACCGGATCGGTGGGCCTTGCGCGCTCGCCCTCTCAGTACATGGTTTCGAGGAGGGCGACGAGGGAGTCGGCACCTCCGGTCGGGACGTACCCCGTGGCCCGCCCGGCCGCGAGTGTGGCCTCGGCGACGGCTGGGAAGTCGGACCGGTCTGCGCCCACATCTCGGAGGCGCGTCGGCAGGCCGAGCGACTCGACCAACGTAGTGATGGCGTCCGCACCCGCATCCACGGTCGGCGCATCGAAGGCCGCCGCAACTAGCACCACACCGCCGGGGTTCTCGGCTTCGAGGTGGCGCATCACCGCAGGCAACGTGATGCCGCTCGTGAGTCCGTGCGGGACATCCCACCGCGCGCCGATCTGATGACCGAGCGTGTGCGAGAGGTGCACCCGCACGTTCACCACTCCGGCCATGCTCATCCAGCCCGCGATCTGAGATGACTCGCGCGCGTTGAGATCACTGGGCGCGGCGAGGGTCAGCGGCAGCGTCCGGCGCAGGGTGCGGATCGCTTCGGTCGCGAGCGTGTCTGTCATGGGATGCGCACGCGGTCCCCACATCGCTTCGCACGCGTGATCGATCGCTTTCATACCGGTGGAGAGCCAGAGTTCCATCGGCGTGTTGAGCGTCACCTCGGGGTCCAGCACGATCGCGTGTGGCGCCATCCGCGGGTCCACCACGTACGTCTTCACTCCCGCGATGTCACCGGTCATCCCTGATGCAGGGGTCCACTCCCCCGACGACAGCGTGGTCGGGATGTGAATCTGGGGAATCGCGTCCGTGCCTGATCGGACGGCGACGATCTTGGTGGCGTCGGTGACGCTCGAACCGCCGTACCCGATCAGCAGATCCGCGCCGGACGTCTGCACCATTGCGATGGCGTCGTCGACGTCGGCGCGCGGCGCATGTGCGCGCATCCGCGCGAACGTCCCGCCGTGCGCGTCTCCGAGCGCGCGTTCCAATGCAACGATCTGGTCGGTCTGCTCGGCCAGGGTGCGGCCGGTGATGATCAGCACCCGGTGCGCGCCGAGTTCCTCGACGATCGCCGGCACGTCGGCCACCGCGCCCGAGCCGTGCACGACCCGGTCGATCGCCGGAAATCGGTACGTTCGGCTCACCGCCACACCGCCAACCGCGCCTCGATCTGGTCGTCGTCCTCCACTGCGCGTCCGTACTGTGCAACAACGTCCGCCGACCGGCCGGTGGCTCCGGTCCGAGCGAACTGCACCCAATCGTCCTGCATCTGGGCGGCCAAGCTGGCGGCCAGCGTCGGTTCGGTGTCAGCCCCGGTCCAGCGGCCCCAATCCAGCTGGTCCAGCGTGTCGAACGTGAACGGCAGGTCGGCCGCGTGGCACGCCCGCAGCGGCAAGCCGTCGGCCCGAGGCGACACCTCCCAGGTGAAGAGGTACCGATACGTCTCGCCGTGATGCGCGTCGGCCACCGCCACCGCAGGGAGAAGCATCTCGTGGTCGCTCATGATCGCAGCCCAGACGTCCATCGGTTCGTCTCCGACGATCGCTTGGTACGCGCGCACGACCTCCGACCCGTCGTGTCCGAGATAACGATCGACCCGAGTGCGCATCTGCGTGTCGGCGAGCGTCGACTCCATGAGGAAGAGGCGCATCTCATCGCGTGTCGTCCCGATCATGAGGTCGACGTCGGCACCGACGCCGGTCGCGAGCGCATCGACCGGTCGAGCGAGCAACAGGGCGTCGTCGACACACGGATGGAACGGCATCCGTGCCATCTCCATCATCAGTGGCATCAAGGCCTGACCTTGGGCTTCGATGATGCGTTGCCACGGGACCGCACGCGGATCGTCGCCGTCCAATGCGTCGCAGTACATCTCGGTGACGCGATCGACCTCGGCACGGGTGCGCGTGTAGTCGGTGGCACCGCTCTGGACGATCGAGTGATGGAACAAACCGGCTGAGCTCGGCGCGGCCAAGAGGTGGAGCACGGACCCGCCGCCCGCAGACTCGCCGGCGATCGTGACGTTTCCCGGATCGCCGCCGAAGCCGTCGACGTGATCCTGGATCCACCGGAGCGCGCACTGTTGGTCCCGGAGCCCGCAGTTGGTGTCGCCGAGGCCGAGGAATCCCAGCGCACCCACCCGGTACCCGACAGTTACGACCACCATCTCGCCGCGCGCCGCGAGGCGCGCACCGTCGATCGTCGGATCGCTCGTCGCCCCACTCAAGAACCCGCCGCCGTAGAACCACACGAACACCGGATGCGGTCCCGGTGTTGCCGGTGTCCACACGTTGAGGAACAGACAGTCCTCGTCCATCGCCGGCGGCGTGGCGTCACCGGGAACCATGCCCATCCCGGGCAACTGGGGCGCGACGGGTCCGAACGATCGGGCGTCGATCTCGCCGCGGACCTTGTGCGCCACCGGCGCCATGAACCGCTGCGGACCGATCGGCGGTTCGGCGAACCGAAGACCCAGATAGGCGTGCACACCTTCGACCGCGGCGGCGCGCCCTCGAACGGTTGCACCATCGAGTTCGACCACCGGTGAGGACATCGGCGCAGGGTACCGGTCTCCACCGGCGTGGCGTATCGGCTGCGCGCCTCGCCTACGACCGGATGAGCGGATGCTTCGTGAAGAAGTCCCACATGATCTCGTCGGCGTTGATGTTCATGGTGGTGGGCCCGACGATGGACACGATCGATTGTGAGAACGGGCTTCCCGGCCACGTGTGGCCGCCGCCCTCCACGCGGTAGAGCACCGTCTCGGACCCGGGCGAGCAGTCAAAGCTGACCTCGACCACGTCGGCGGCCACCTTCTGTTCCTTCGTTGCCGTTGTGCAACCGTTGCGCTTCGCCCAGGCTTCCATGATCTTCGGGATCGAGTCCTTGCCCCCGGCCGCCAACTGGCTCGGCGTCGCAATGTCCCTGAGCTTCTTGCCGGACCCGTCCGGCGCGGGGAGGTCGAGGCCCTTTTCTCCGAGCCCGCCGTTGAACGACACGTACCCGTCGGCGGTGCCGTGGAAGGTGACGATCGGCACCGCCCGCTTGGGGGCGCACCCTTCGATGTTGCGCACACCGGCCACCGGCGCCACTGCGGCCACCCGGTCACTGAACGCACACGCGACGGCCGACGTCATGAACGCGCCGTTCGACAAGCCGGTGACGTACACACGGTTCGTGTCGATGCAGAGGTTCTTCTCCGCGGCGTCGAGCATCTCACCGGTGAACGTCAGGTCTTTCGAACCCAGGGTGGTGTCCCAGCGCGGCACGGGTCCGGTGCCCATGGGCGTGAGCGTGACGAAGCCCTTGGTCGCACCGAACTTGGTGAGACCGCTCATCTGGAGGTGGACATCCGCGCCCTCGCTGTAACCGTGGAAGTCCAGGACCAACGGCACCGGCGAGGTGCCGTTGTGGGCCGGCGGCACGTCTTGGTAGTACCAGCGCGATTCACCGCTCGACGTCATCGTGGCCTTGGTCTGGCCGGCGGTCACACTCGCGCCGGCACCACTGCAACCCGCCGACTTCACGGCCGGAACTGACGCCGGGTCGATGGTCTTTCCCGACTTCCCCGCCGTAGATGTGGACGGGGACTTCGATGAGGCCGTCTGCTTGGCGGCAGTCGAGCCATCGCTGCTGCACGCGGCGAACGCCACCAGCCCGCCTGCGAGCACGACCGACATCAGCACCTTGCGACTCATGGTTCTCCCCGGACGATTCAAAGCGCAGACCCTACGCGGCGGAGCGCACTCGCTCCGCTCGCTGTCTTGCCGCGTGACGCCCTCCTACCGGCGTTGCGCGCTCTTCACTGCGGCGGCGCCGACCTTGAGAAGGCGCTGATCACCAACGGGCGTTCCCGCCATCCGGCTACAGGTCATCGCCACGGACAATTCGAGCGTGGGGTCGGCCCACGCGCCCGACCCACCCAAACCGAAGTGGCCGTAGCCCTGAGGCCTTCCGCCGCGAGTCGTGGCGGCCATGTGGTATCCGAGCCGCCACCGCATCGGGAAGCCGAGCACGACGTCGCGCGCGGTCGTGCGTACCGTCGTCGCAGTCTTCAACGTTTCGGGCGAGATGAACGGCGTACCGTTCACGGATTCACCGGTCGCCAAGACCGAGTACATCCGGGCCAACGACCGCGCGGTGAAGCAGCCGTTCAACGCCGGAAGTTCGGCTTCGTACACCGCGCCGCTCTCGATGAGCTCGGCGACATCGTCGACGAGAAACGCGTCGAGTGACATTTGGAACCGTCCGAGCCGGTCGAGCCGCGCCACCACGCGCTGGGTGCGTTCTTCGTCCGGCCACGACGTGATGAGGGTGGCGACGCGCCCGCGCGCCGGCCCGCGTGCACCGATCGACATGCCGTCGAGTTCCAGCGGCTGCACTATTTCCGCCTGGATCACCCCGTCGACCGTGAGTCCGGTCACTCGCCGCAGCACCTCGCCGACGAGGAAGCCGAAGGTGATGGCGTGGTACCCGTGCTTGGTTCCCGGCGCGTACGCGGGTTCGGCCGCGGCGAGCGCGTCGATCGTGCGATCCCAGTCGAGCAACTGCGCGCCGTTGTCGATGATGCCGCGCACTCGGTGCATCCCCGCCGAATGGTCCAGCAGGTTGGTGATCCGAATGTCTTCCTTGCCCGCGGCCTTGAACTCGGGCCAGTACTCGGCCACCGGCGCATTGAGATCCAGCTCGCCGCGGTCGGCCAGCCGGTGCGCGGCAGTCGCCACCACACCCTTGCTCGTCGACCAACTCATCGCGGTCGTGTCATGCTCCCACGGCCGGCCTTCCTCATCTCGGTCCCCGGCCCAAACGTCGACCACCTTCTCGCCCCGGTGGAACACGGCGGCGGCGGCGCCTCCACCGCGTTTGTGCTTCAGCGTGGCTCGGAGCGCGGTCGCGACCTCGGCGAAATCAGGATGGACAAAGCCCTGCATCATCCGGGAATCCTTCCACGACGGACCGGCAACTCGCTCATCCCACGCACGAGCGTCGATGCCGTCCACGTCGGTTCGCACTCCACCCCCCAGGTCCCCCACCGGGCCAGGAGTTCTTCGAGCAGGACCCGTGCTTCGAGGCGGGCCAGCGCGGCACCGAGACACAGGTGTTCGCCAAACCCAAACGCAAGGTGGGGCGGATCCGTCGGCCGGGTCACGTCGAACCGGTCTGCGGTCGGACCGAACGCGGCCTCGTCACGGTTCGCGGAGGCGTACAACATGATCACAAACGCATCGGCCGGGATTGCCACGTCGAGCACCTCGACGTCCCGAGTCGCGGTGCGGCCGAACGCCTGGATCGGTGTGACCCACCGCAGACTCTCCTCGACCGCCGCCGGGATCGCGGATGCGTCCTGGGCCAGGGCACGACGTTGGTCGGGGTGCTCGGCGAGGGCGAGTGCGGCGCCCGAGATGAGATGCCGAGTGGTCTCGTTTCCGGCTACGAGCAGGGAGACACAGAACATGCGCGCCTCGGCATGGGTGAGCCGATGGCCCTGGACCTCTGCGTGCACCAGCGTCGACATCAGGTCGTCGCGAGGTGTCACCGCCCGCTCCTGCAATTGCTCGTCCAAGAACCGCCACAATTCTCCGGCGAGCGCGAACACTGCCGGGTCCGTCGTGTCCGGCGCTTCGATCATCGCGTCGGACCACCGGCGGAAGTCGCTCCGGTCCGCGTCGCCCACGCCGAGGAGTTCCGCGATCACCTGGACCGGGAATGGTGCCGCGACCGCCTCGACGAAGTCCCCGGCGTCCTCCGGCGCGATTGCGTCGAGCACTTCGACCGCGAGTTCCCGGATACGCGCTTCGAGACCAACCACTCCCCGTGGCGTGAACTCGCGGTTGACCAGCTTGCGGTACGCGGCGTGGTTGGGCGGGTCCATGTGCAGCACCGACCCCGACATGTCGGCCGGCGCGAACCGCAGCGGATCGTTGACCAGCACACCGCGGCTTGAGCAAAAGTCCGCAGGGTTGCGCGAGATGGCACGCACCTCCTGGTAGCGCGCCACGGTGAACACGTCGTCGTCCAGCTGGTGCACAGGCGCGGCGGCGCGCAACTCGGCGAGGCGCTCGAAGTAGTCGGGCGCGGTGAACGTGCCGGGGATGCGCGGGTCGAGGATCACGGTTCGCAGGGATCGCGCATCGCGTCGGCGGCCCTACGCCGCGAGGCCGACGGCAGCCGTGCCCATCAGATCGAGGAAATTGTCGCAGTAGAACGCGCGGCGCACGGACTCGTCGGCATCGCCCAACGACGCCTCGAACCGTTCGAACGGTTTCCGACCACCCTCCACGTGCGGGTAGTCCGAGGAGAACATCGCCACCTCCGGACCAGCCTGCTCGATGATCCAGCCGACGTCTTCGGTGGGATAGGGCGTGAAGCGCATCTGCCGGCGCACGTACTCGGATGGCCGGAGTTCGAGGGCCTTGATCCGCTCCTCGTGGCGGTGGAACGCGTCGAACGCCGACTCCATCTGCCGCATCCACGAAGGGACCCAGATCGCACCCTGTTCGATGACCCCAACCTTGAGGTGGGGGAAACGGTCGAACACGCCGTCGAAGATCAGCGTCGCCAAGGTCTGTGCCGGCGGTCCGGGGATGCCCATGTAGTCGACGGACCGGAAGTTCTCCTCGCCGCCGTGAAAGTCCGGAGGGATCGGCAGGCCGTTGTTGAAGTAGCCGGGTTCGATGAGATCGCCGGTGCCACCGACGTGGAACACGATCGGGATACCGGCGTCCTGGGCCTGCGCCCACACCGGGTCCAAGGACCGATGACTCGGCGAATGATTCGGTGGACACCCGGACGCCACGAGCAATGCGGCCGCGCCACCGGCGATCGCCTCGCGCGCCATGGCCTTGGCGCGGTCGAAGTCCGCGAGTGGGACATAACAGGTAGGCAGCAGCCGGGCGTCGACGGAACAAAACTCGAGCATCCCGCGGTTGTGGGCGTGCGCCGTGCCGTACGCGAAGTCGAGATCGTCGCGGTGTTCCCAGTCGTGCAGTCGCCGATTGTGGAACGTGTTGAACAGCAACTGACTCGAGAACCCGAGCAGATCCAAGGCGCGTGGGCGGTCGTCGGCGATGAACGCACCCGTCGCGGCGAAGTTCTTACGAGCCATGATGTCGGTGGCTTCGGTCGCGCGGTATTCCTCGGACGCGTGCTTCGTTGCGATGCGATCGAACGCGACGGTGAGGTCACGGAGTTGCTCGTCCGGATCGCCGGTCTGTTGCAGTTCGTTCCCGCCCGAGAGCGACAACGGCGCAATGCGGTCCCTCAGATCCGGGTCCGCGTGATCACGGAGCCACGAGGGCGTCTCCATGATGTGCGCGTCCGCGTCGTGCACGATCCGACCACTCACGTACGCCATCCCGGCTCCCCTCGCATCACCTCGACGACCCCAGCCCGTGACCGTACTCCGGACCCTCTCCCCCACACTCTGGCGTCGCTCACGCCGCTCCACGCGGCGCTGGTGACGCCAGACGGTGGGTTTGGGTCAGCGAGGTGGGGCGAAGGGTCCGCCGGGGGCGAACGCGATCGCGGCGAAGCGTTCGGCGATGCGGAGGTAGCCGTCGCCGTCGGGGTGCAAGCCGTCCAGGAGCGTCGGCGCGTCTGCTTCGCCGAAGAGTTCCAGGCCGTCGACGTACGTGAGGTTGGCATCGCCGCTCGCCTGCCGGGCCACCACTGCGGCGCCGAGGATTGTGCGGATGCGCCGCAGCGTGAGGCTCGTGGGCACCAGCTCCTGCGGCCGGTTCGGGACGACCCGAACCCGACCGTCCGGTGTCGTCAGCGTGGGACCGGGATGGTCCTCAACCACCGGACAGACGATCGGTGACACGACCACGATCGGCGTATCGGGCAGCTCGTCCCGCAGCGTGTCCATGAAGCCGTGGAACGCCGGAGCGAAGGTCCGATCAGTGAAGCTGTTCGCGTTCACCACGTTGATTCCGACCTTCAGACTGATGAGGTCTGGACGTTGCTCCACGATCGAGCGGGCGACGAACTGATCCAGATGACACTGGCCGGCAATGCCGAACTGGAGCAGATCCACCTCGCCGAGCTGGGCCGCCACTGCGGGCCAGATCTCAGTGGGACCGTGCGCCTCGATGCAATGGCTGATCGAACTCCCGTAGTGCGCCCAGCGGCGTTTCGTACGCGGCGCCGGCTCGACGGCCGAACCGTCGGCAACCCGCAGCGCACGGAGCTGCGTCGCCGCGTTCTGCGGCAGCCAGATCTCGATGATCTTCATCGCGTCACCGAGATCGTCGAACCGCAACGCCACCGGCTGGCCCTGCTCGACCTGAAGGTCCAAGGTCACGAGATCGATGACCAGCCGCGTGCCGGAGGGATCCTCAGTTCTCGCAACGCGCCGACCGTCGACCACGACGTCGAAGTACATCGGACGAACCGGCGCCCCGACCACCGTGAACCCGGTGGTCGCCGCATCGAGCTCGATCCACGGCGAGTCGGTGCGCAGCATGATTCGCACACCCGACCCGAGCGTGACCATGAAGTGCATGAACACGTCAGGAATTTGCGGACGCGTCCACGCGGGAAGCCGGCGAGGCGTGATCCCGGCATCGGCGCGATCGAAGTCCAACGCCCCCACGACCTCAACCGCCCCACCTTCGAACGAGAGCTCCACCGCATTTCCTCCATCACTTCTGCGCTGCATCCGCAGCGCGGCGAGTCTCCTACGTACCCGGAATCGCTCGTCCCTCGCTCCCGGGCTACTCCGGGGACCGCGCAGGTGCCGGTGCAGCGTACGGCCCAAGAATTCACCCCGGCTACACGCCGCAACCTGCGACGATTCCTGAGTGACCAACGAACCCCGACTCACTCCCGAACCGCAGCGCAGCGAAGGCGAGCCGGTCGGGAGCATCCCGACCAACCACGCGAGCACCCACACCGAGCGGACGACCAGTAGTGAAGTCGGGAGCATCCCGACCAACCACGCGAGCACCCACACCGAGCGGACGACCAGAAGTCAAGATACCTATACCCACGGCCATCACGAGTCGGTGTTGCGGAGTCACCGATGGCGGACGGCGGAGAACTCGGCCGGATACCTGCTCCCCCACCTCACGCCGGGTCAAACGTTGCTCGACGTCGGCTGCGGACCCGGCAACATCACGATGGACCTCGCCGCGCTCGTCGCACCCGGCCGGGTTATCGGTATCGACGCGGCTGCCGATGCCATCGACGCCGCGAACCAGGTCAACACGCAACCGGAGCAGGTCAGCTTCGCGATCGGTGACGTCTACGCGCTGGACGCGCCGGACGCGACCTTCGACGTCGTGCACGCGCATCAGGTGCTCCAACACCTCACCCGACCGGTCGACGCGTTGCGCGAGATGCGGCGAGTCCTCCGACCGGGAGGCGTGGTAGCGGCGCGCGACAGCGACTATTCGTGCTTCTCATGGGCGCCGCTCGACCCGCGACTCACGCGTTGGAACGAGCTGTATCACGCGCTCGCACGTCACAATCAGGCCGAACCCGACGCCGGTCGTTTCCTGCTCGGGTGGGCGCAGCAGGCCGGATTCACCGACGTCGTTGCGAGCAGTTCGAGCTGGACCTACGCAGACCCCGAGTCGCGCGCGTGGTGGGGTGGCCTCTGGGCTGATCGCGTGCAGCAATCATCCTTCGCCACCCAAGCGCTCGAGCACCGACTCTCCGACGCTGCGGAACTCGCAGACCTCGCGGACGCGTGGCTGAACTGGGGCCAACAGCCCGATGGTTGGCTGGCCATTCTCCACGGCGAGATCCTCGCCCGCGGCTGACCAGAATCTCCGCGCCGCTCAGGCCGGGGTGACCACCGGGAAGCGGATGTACTCGTCGATGAGAGCGAGACCGAGATGCTCGTCGCGCTCGACACGCTCACCCCGACGCTCGCTCAGGTCAGCACACAAGGTCTCGAGGATGGCATCCAGGGTGAGATCGTCCGCGTGCGCGCGCCAGGTGTCCCGATCCGCTTCGCTCGCAAAGCAGTAGGCCTTCCACGACACCGACAGCCGCAACTCGGACCAGCGGTAGTCCGCCAACACGGCGTCGTCCGGTCCGCGCACGATCCACCGGTCACCTTCCGCTCGGAGACCGCAACCCGGCCGGAGAGGCGGCATCGCATCCGCGCTCACGGGCGAGACGCGATCGACACCGTGGAACACCGAGTCGGTGTCCAGCACGAGCGCGGTGTTGGTGTGTATCGGATGGTGGACCATCGGTCCGGCGGGACCATCGGGCCAGTACGCGAGCGCGCCGCCGACCAGGTCGGAGAACCAGGCAATGCCCGTCGCGATGTGCATCCGGTACTGGTCGAAGAGTCCCGAGTGGTGCATGACGACGAGCAGCCACTGCGGAACGGTCTTGCGGCTCACACCACGGAACTCGGGAACGTCGGTATGGACGGCGAGTTCCTGACCCGGGACCATGAGGTTCGCGTACGCGATCTGTGGCTCGACGACAGACCTGCCGTGCACCACGCGGGCCGCATCCGCGAGGCGGGATGAGAACAGGAACGGCGCGATGTCCGGCGCGATCAGTTCGCCGCCGTACGCATACTCCTCGCGGAAGTAGCTGGTGCGGGCCGCGAGGGTACGAGGCGTCTCCGCCGCACGATGCAGTCCGCCGGTGTTGACGAAGTTCATGACGCTGTCGTGGCGCTGCACGAGCCCGGGACCCTCCGGGATCTCGATCGGCTCGAGTTCGCCGTAGGTGCGATAGCGCCCGAAGTGGATGCACAGATCGACGACCGATGCTGCATCCGTGTCGTTCAACAGCGGGTCTATCGGGACGATCGTTCGGGATCCGAGCACTGCGGCAGCGTACGACGTTGGTCCGAAGACGCGCTATAGGGTCAGGACGCCTGCGGCAATCAGAGCGTCGCGCGCTTCGTCGACCCCGCGCGCAATTTCAGCCGTAAACCCCGCGGCGCGCGCACCGTCGACGTTGATGACGTTGTCGTCCAGAAAGAGGATCCGTTCGGGCGCGAAACCTGCCAACTCCGCAACGCGATCGAAGAGATCTCGGTCGGGTTTCAACACGCCGAGTTCATGCGAAAGGAATCTGGGATTGAACGTGGCGAAGATCCCCCACTCAGAGAACCGCTCCTCGGTGTGCAACGAGTTCGTATTGCTCAAACAGCCCACCGCCACCACCTCCGCCACCTCAGCGACCAACGCCTCGGCGCCGGGCATCGGTCCGACCGGCCAGATGCGGAACGCTTCGAGGAACGCATCCGCCGGGACCGACAGCTTCCACTCGTCGACCATCCCCGCCGCGAACTCGGACGCGGTGCACTCCCCCCGTTCGAACGCACGGACCCACGGACAGGACAGCCAGCGCTCCCACAACTCGTCGTCGCTGCTGATGCCGGCGAGATCCCGCATGGCACCGACACCACTGAGCTCGATGAGGACACCCCCGAGATCGAAGAGCACGAGATCGAACGGCACCGACGTCATCGCCTCATACTGCTGGGCGGGGGTCACGTTCACGAAATCGGATCGAAGACCTCCGAAACGGAACGCACCCCAGCACTAACTTCGGCGGTCATGGACCTCCCTTGCGTGTGGGACGCACCCCGACCGTACGTGCATCCGCTCACCACTCCCGCCGGCGCGATGCTCAGCGTGGAGGCGCCGGCGGATCACCCGTGGCATCACGCGCTGTGGTTCACGATCAAGTTCCTGAACGGCGAGAACTTCTGGGAGGAGTACGGCGAGTTCGGCACGCTGCGCACGATCGATGTCTCGCCTGTCGAAGGCGGCGTGCGCGCCACCCTCGATTGGATTGCACCCGACGATGCGGAGGTGCGGCTGCACGAGGTACGTACGATCACCACTCATCGTGTCGACGACGACGCATACGCGATCGACTGGCACGAGTTCCTCACCGTGCCGGCCGACACCGTGCTCGATCGGACTCCGTTCACCAGGTGGGGTGGCTACGGCGGCCTGACGTTCCGCGGCGCGCCGGACTTCACCGACACCGTGATCCGCCTCGCCGACGGCACCGACCGCGACCGCGCCCTCGGCGACCCCTCCCCCTGGCTCTCCATCGAAGGCACCCCTCATACTTGGATAGCTTCCGAGCCGCAGCGCAGCGGAGGCGAGCAGGTCGGAAGCATCCCGACCAACCGCGCGAGCACCGACACCGAGCGGACGACCAGAAATGACGGAGGCGAGCAGGTCGGAAGCATCCCGACCCGCCAACACGCAGCCGACTCGCTCCCGAGCCGCAGCGCAGCGGAGGCGAGCAGCTCGGAAGGGAGCCCACGAACTCCCCAGGTCCCTCGATCGGCGACCGTACGAGCAGACAAGCAAGCGGGAATCATCATGTTCGATCATCCGGACAATCCGCGGTCGCCGTCGCCTTGGTACGCGAGCACGAAGGCGGACACCTACGGCGAGGGATGGGCCAACTTCGTGAACGCAGCGTTCCTGTGGGACGACCCTCTCACGATCGCCGCGAACGAGGACCTCGACCTCCGGTATCGAGTGATCGTGCACGACGGGCACTGGGACACCGACCGCATCGGCGCCGAGTACGCCCGGTGGGTCGCCTGATGCCGGACAGTCACGCGCTCGGCGACGAACTGCTGAGCTTCGTGACCAGCACCCTGACGCAGCTCGCCACCACCCACTTCCCGGACTGGCGGATCCCGCGAACGTTCGCCGGCCACCGCGTCGACGCGGACGTGCGCGCCGACCTCGTCTTCACCCTCACGCACCTCGCGCAGGGCGGCGTCACCGAAGTCGCCGGCGATCCGATCGACGAGGTCATCGCCCGGCTGCTCACCGAGGTCGACGGCCGCACCACGCACACCTTCTTCTCGTATCGAATCGCCGAGACCCTGCTGCGACGAGGTCCCTTCGCCGCCAACCCGCTGCTCGCCGACGCGACCGATGCTCAGCGCGCGGAGGTCGATCGTGCCACCGACAGCCGGGACTGGATCGAACTGCTCGACACGGACCTCCTTCCTCGCAACTACGCGGCGGTGTTGTCCCGTTGCGAACTGGCCCGCACCGACCTCGGACTGGCGCAGGACCCAGGCGTCCTCACGTCCCTCGTCGAGCGGCTCGCGACCCTCCTGAATCAGAACCCGCTCGGCGCGCTCGACGACTCGAACGACGGCTCCGGCCGATACGACATCTACACGGCCGACATCTGGTTGTTCTGCGAACCGCTCGCGGACCGGCTCGGGGAGTTCTGGCGGCACGGCGCCCGCGCCACACTGGACCTCGTCGACGCGGTCGCCGGGCCGGACGGCGCGGCCATCCCATGGGGCCGTTCCACCGGCGTCCTCGCCACGGTGCTCACGGTCGAGCTCGCGGCGCTGGCGTTGCATTCCCAGCTCCGTGACGACCGCGCGAGCAGCTGGATCCGCCGCGGCATCGACGCGTTCCGCGCCACTCGTCATCGGTTCGACACCGACGGCGTCATCGACGCGCACCGGCACCGGAATCAAGACGAGTACCGAGGCCCGGCGCGCCGGCTGCAACTCACGCTCGACGTGCTCGGGAAGCTCGCGTGGGCCGGCGCAGCACTCGGATCGGCGGACGCAATCGAACCAGCGTCACCACTCGAGACGTACCGACCGCGGGACGGTCGTATCGACTTCGAGGCCGATCGTCACGCGGCCGTTTGGGCGAGCGCCAACCCCGCGCGGCGGGTGGTCATCCCCTTCGTCGGGGCAACGCGCAGCCACTACTTCCCCGTCCCCCACGCGCCCGGCACGTTCGAGGCGCCCGTCGACAACGACCAGGTGGTCTGGGCGCCGCTCATCATCGACGGTGCGCGTCGTGCGACCACCGCACACCTCCCGGCGGACCTCACCACCTCGGCGCACGCCGTCACCGCGCGCTGGGACGCCCTGAAGGTCTGTGGCCTCGGTCCCGGCGGCAGCACGCCCGATCCCCTTGCCGGGTCGTGCACCACCACCTACGAGCTCGACCGCCGGACGCTGGTCGTGACCCACGACCTCAAGTTGGCAGGCGAGCCCGACGCGATCTCGATGCTGATCCCGGAGACTGAACGCACCGAGCTCCGCGTGGAGTTCACCGCCGATGTCTCGCACGCGATCACGACGATCGAGGTCGGCGGTATCGCCGAATGGTCAACCCCGTATTCGGGGCTGCGCCGCGTCCATCAACTCGATGTCGACCCGACCACCCGGGTGCGCATGAGCGCTCGGGTCACGCCGTTGTTGCGGGTCGCGTCGACGGCGCACGGGCACTGGTACGACCGCCTGCTGTATGCGCCGATGGCCGATCGCGTTCGAGGGATGCCCGCCCCGCTCGGGGTCCTCGCGGACCGATCGGTCGATCTCGATGATGTCGAGTTGCTCCATCTCCACTGGCCGGAGTGGTTCGGGTTCGACGATCCGTCGGTGCACGCCGAACTCATCACAACGCTGGCCGACCGCGGGATTCCGATCGTGTGGACAGCACACAACCTGACGCCTCATGACCGTCGACCCGAGGTCTACGACCCGATCTACCAGCAGTGGGCCACCGCGGCCGACGCAGTCATCCATCACTCCGAATACGGACGGGCACGAATGCTCGCCCGCTACTCGTTCCGCCCGGTGTGCCGTCACGAGACCATCGTGCACGGTCACTTCGGCGAGCTCTGGCCGGCGGCGCACACCATGACGCGCGCTGAAGCCGAGCGAGGCCTGGGATTCGAGCCGACCAACATCCGGATCGGTCTCGTCGGCGCGCCGCGTGAGGACAAGAAGGTGCTGGAGTTCCTCGACGCCGTCACTCGTTGTACGCGTGAGGACATCCAGGTCGCGTGTTGGTCACTCCGCATCGACCAAACCGCGCCGGACGACCCGCGCATCGTGGTCGCCGATCGCTATCGCGGCGTCGACGACGTCATCTACGCGACCCGGCTCGCGGCGTGTGACGTCCTCGCCTTTCCGTTCGACCCCGAGGGAGACATGCTCGCGACCGGCACGATTGCCGACGCGATCGGCGTCGGCATCCCCGCGCTCGTCTCCGAATGGCCGTTCCTCACCGAGATGCTCGGCGGCGCAGGAATTCCGTGCGGGCACACGGCGTCGACCATCGCCGCCGCGCTTGAGACCCTCACCCGCGCCGACGTCGACACCGCGGCCGCGGCGATGAAGGCGTCGCGATCGAGCTTCGACTGGGCGCCGCTCGCACACTGCACCGCCGACCTCTTCGACCGCGTCGTCCTCGCCGAAGCCTGACTCGACTCCACCTCTCTACCCTCCCACCGCCAACCCCCTTCGACCAACTGGCGTCTGCTGACGCTCACAGCGGCCTCAGACACCAAACGCTGAGGGTTGGGGTGCGCGGCGGGGTCGTCGGACGCGGTCAACCAGCGGTTGAGGACGGCGGCGTCGTGGCGGAGAGCGGCGGGCGCATCGTCTCGCACGAATTCGAGGAACGCGTACCGATCCACAGTCCGCGCGCCGATCGACATCGCCGTCACACTCAAGACGGCGTCCCAACGATCCACGCCTTCGGCGAGAGGGCGGCGGTCATCGGCACTCGCCCATTCGTAGACGTGGAGATGCGAGAGCCGTGATCCCAACTCGACGACTTCGGCGGCGTCGGCGGAAGGACCCAGGCTGTCCCGCCAATACGGCGGCTGCCAGTAGGTGAAGAGGTTCGGCGCGCCGACCGTGTCGAGCAACGACCGGGGTCCCGGCGACGGTCGCGGTCGGTGTCCCGCCATGGAATTCCAACCCGACGGTGAGCTCACGAGCGTCGGCCAGCGAACAGAACGCGGCGAGGCCATCGACGACGGCGCGGTACTGCTGCGACCTCTGCTCCACACCGAACCCGGCCCACACCCGAACGTTGGGCGCGCCGAGCGCGAACGCGGTGTCCAGCGTCACGTCCATCTCGTCGCGATCCGGTACCGACCCCGCGAACACGTACGACCCGTAGGACGCGACGACGAGACCCGCAGCCACCGACGCGGTGCGCGCCCGCGCTGCGCGGCGAGGTCGCCGGGTGGCACGTGCACGTCGCCACCCCACTCGATGCCGCCCAGTTCGCACTCCGCGGCGAGGCGAGCCACCGCGTCGACGGTCTCGGCCCGCAAGGTCACCGAACAGAGTCCGGGCCGGATGCGGGTCACGCGATGCGGTCCAGGTCCTCTGCCTGCACCGGGTACCGCGGCATTTCACCCGCAACGAATCGCTCCACTTCCTGCACCGCGAGTTCGGAGAGCCGGACCAACTCGTTTCCCATCGCCCCGGCGACGTGCGGAGTGATGAACGCGTTCGGCAACGCCAAGAGGGGATGGCCGGCGGGAAGTGGATCCGGCTCGGTCACGTCGAGCACCGCGGCCAGCCGGCCGGCAGTGAGCTCGGCAATCAGCGCGTCCTGGTCGATCAGCGCAGGACGCGCGGTGTTGAGCACGGTCACACCGTCGTTCAGGAGCGCAAGCTGCGCGGCCCCGATCATCCCGCGTGTCGAAGGGATGTCCGGAGCATGGATTGAGAGCAGGTCGACCGACGCACACAGCTCGTCGAGATCGTCGACCTTGGTGACGCCCATCGCGGCGGCATCGGCCGCAGTAAGGAACGGATCGAACACCGAGATCACGAGATCCGTGTCACGAAGTCGTTCGATGACCAGCCGACCGACGAAGGACGCGCCGACGATCCCGACCCGAGCGCCGCAGTTCCCAACCTTCGAGAGGTTTAGCGGCACCTTGACTCCGGGTGTGCGCACGAGTTCCCGCACGAGGAACACGCCCTTGTTCGCAAGCAGGATCGCACCGACCGCGTAGTCCGCGACCGGAACGGCGTTTGCGGCTGCTGCCGACGTCACCACGACCCCGCGCTCCCAGACCGCGTAAGTGACCTGCCACTTCACCGTGCCCGCGCCGTACGCGAACAGTTCGAGCTTCGGTGCGAGCGCCATCACCTCGGGCGTCAGGGTTGGACAGCCCCAGTGGCCGACGAGGATCTCGGCGCGGGCCAACGCGGCCGCAGCCCGATCGTCGTCGAAGTTCGAGAACGGCCGCGGGTCGAGGATCTCGCCGATCGCGGCGAGCCGGTGCAACTGATCGGGAGTGAACAAGTGCTCGACCATGCCGTCGAGCATCCCGAACACGATCGTGGGCTTCGCCATAGAGGCCGATACTCGCGCGCCACTTCGGCTCGTCCGCTCCGTGGTTGAAAAGCGCGTGCCCTCCCGGACGCTCCCGAGCTGCTCGCTGCGCTCGTTTCGGTTCAGTCTGCTGCGCGAATTCACGCACGTCGTCTGCCACGTTGCGTGAAGGGCAACCACCGTGAGAGGCTAATCGTTCCTTGGGAAGGGGTCCTGGATGCGGAAGTCGGTTGTCGTCGCGCTCGCGTTGGCCATGGTCGCGACAAGCTGTCGTGTGCTGTTGGTGCCCGATCCGCCCGGACCGCGAAGTCGTGATGGCTTCGTCGAGGCCGGATACTGGGCCCAGCGCCAGAACTCCTACCTGGACTACGCGTCGACGCAGTTCTCTCCCGGTTCTCCCACGAACCTGATCGCCAACGCCGAGCACTCTCGGCGGACCGGCACACCGTTCAACACCGCCGGCATCAGCGCCGCCAACTACGCGAACTCGTTCTCGCGCATGGACAACTTCGTCGACACTGCGGACTTCGACCTCACCTACATCATGAACCTCTGGTACGGCTATCGCGATCTGCTCCCGGCAGATCTGAACGCCGGCATCGAGAGCCACATGCGGTCGTTCAAGTACTGGTTCACCGATGCCCAACCCACCGGCACGGTCGACCAGCGCTACTACTGGTCCGAGAACCACCGGCTGCTGTTCCACGCCACCGAGTACCTCGCCGGTCAAGCGTTCCCGAACGACGTTTTCAGCTCGGACGGCAACACCGGCGCGTGGCACAAGGCTCGGGCGCGCGACTTCATCGACCAGTGGCTGACCGAGAAAGCCCGGTACGGCTTCACCGAATGGCACTCGGACGTCTACTACCAGAAGACCTTCGACGCGCTGCTCACGGTAGTCGAGTGGGTCGATGACCCGCTGCTCGCGCGCCGCGCATCCATGGTCCTGGACCTCTTGCTCTTCGACATGGCCCTCAACGTGCAGAAGGGCAACTTCGGCGCCACTCACGGTCGCTCGTACATGAAAGACAAGAGCATCGCGACCGACCAGGACGTCTTCGGCCTCAACAAGTTGCTGTTCGACGACACCAGCCTTCCCTACGACAGCACCAGTGACGCCGGCGCGGCCCTCATGGCACGCGCGCAGAAGTACCGCGTGCCGGCGGTCATCCTGCGCGTCGGCCAGTCGAAGCACACGACCGTCGACCAGGAACATATGGGCGTTCCCCTCGACGCCGGTGCGCCCGTCGACCACACCCAGACCGGCATCGACGGTCACTCCTTCACCGATCCGAAGGAAGTGGCGTTCTGGTGGGAGCGCGGCGCGCAGACGGCGTGGCAGACGGTGCCACTGACCCTGGACACCCTCGACAGCACCGGCTTGTGGGAGTCGGACTTCTTCAAACCGTTCAAGCCGATCGCCGACATCACCGGCGGCGACCGCACCGTCGCGCAGAACCTCTCGCAGCAGCTCGAGCCGATGCTCGGCTTCGCGCTCCTCACCGCAGTGGATACCTACACCTACCGCAGCGACTCGGTCATGTTGTCGACCGCGCAGTCCTACCGTCCCGGCAAGTTCGCCGAGCAGGCGCATGTCTCCCAAGCCACGCTCGACGAGAAGGCGATCGTCTTCGTCACGCATCCGAAGAACGAGCCGCAGTCCGGCACGCAATGGCCGGACAACGACGGCTACTGGACCGGGTCGGGCTCACTCCCCCGGGCCGCACAGCACGGTGCGCTCTCGATGAGTCTCTACGCGCCGGTCTTCACCAACCCGGCGCCGCCGCTCACCGCGTTCCGCTACCTGCCGTACACGCACGCGTACTTCCCGCAGGAGCGCTTCGACGAAGTGACCCAAGGCGGCAACTGGACGTTCGGACGCAAGGGTGACGGGTACGTCGCGCTCTACTCCTGGCGCCCCACGCACTGGCGCACGTATTCGGACCCGACGATCTTCACCCACGGGTTGACCCAGTCCTTCGACCTCGTCGCCGACGGTGGACCGGACAACGTGTGGCTCACGCAGGTGGGCGACGCTGCGAAGTTCGGCAACTTTGCGTCCTTCCGGAACGCGGTCCTCGCGAACCCGGTTGCCGTCACTCCTCGCCCGGCGAACGGTGAGCTCCCCGGCGGGTTCGACACCAGCTACGCGTCTCCCACGGAAGGGACCGTCGCGTTCGGAACCACGGGGTCGCTCACGGTGAAGGGCATCGCCACTCCGCTCGCCACCGGCAAGCGCTTCGACAACCCGTGGTCGCTCGCCAACGTCGGTTCCCAGCAGATCACCATCGCCGACGCCGCCGGCAAGCTGGATCTGGACTTTGCGACCGCGTCACGAACTGCGAGTTCGACCCGTCGTCACCGCCCGCACGATCGTCAAGGTGGGAACGGCGACGGCAATGACGACGAGCATGGGAACCACGACCAGCCGGACCGTTCTCGGTGACCGTGTCCCACGCGCCCCACTCGGCGCGTCGGACCGGCACCCACCACGAAGCGCGGTGAAGCTCGCCGCTATCCTCGCCGCCGTGACCCACCCGCCACGTTGCGAACGATGACCCACGCCCTCGGCATCGACGTCGGCACCACCAACGCCAAGGTCGCGCTCGTCGACGACACCGGCCGCTTGGTCACCGCCGCGGCCCGCCCGATCACCACCACGCGCGACGGCGAGGTCGCCGAGCAAGACGCCGCGCAACTCTGGGTCGCGGTCTGCGATGCCGTGCGTGAGGTCGTCAGCGCCGCGCCGGACGGAGCGGCGGACATCGGACACATCGGGGTCGACAGCCAATACTCCTCGACGGTGCCGGTCGACGCGGCTGGAAATGCCGTCGGCCCGCTGATCATGTACCTCGACCGCAGGGGCACGGACCACTGCCTGGCGATCTTCGGCCGCGATCCCGATGCGTTCATGGCGTTCGTCGAGCACCACGGCATTCCGCCCGTCGGAGGTGGGGTCTCGCTGTCTCACATGTTGTACTTCCAACACGATCGGCCCGAAATCCACGCTCGTACCCATGCGTACCTCGAACCCATGGACTTCGTGATCGCGCAACTCACCGGCGTCGTCGCCGCCAACCAGTGCACGCAGTTCACCTCGCTGTTGTGTGACAACCGCACACTCGGCAGCACCGAGTACGACCCCGAACTCCTGCGCATGAGCGGCGCGGATCCGGACACGCTTCCACCGCTGCGATCGTTAATCGACCCGATCGGAACCCTGCTGGCCGAGGTGGCGGCCGACCTCGGGCTGCCGGCGGGCGCCATCGTCCACGCGCCGATCAACGACAGCCACGCCGGCGCCATTGCCACCGGCGCGCGCCGCGCCGATCGCATGGGGCTGATGATCGGCACCACCTCGGTGTTGCTCGACACCACGGACCGCCACGGCACCGACCTCGACCATGAGGTCCTGACCATGCCGAGTCCGTTCCCCGGCGAATACATCGTGTGGGCCGAAAACGGTCTGGGCGGCAAGGTCGTCGAGCACATGTTGGAGCGGGTCGTCCACGCGTCCGACGAGCTCGGCGATCATTCGACCGCGGACCAGTTCGCGCAACTCGATCAACTGTTGAGCGCGGTGGCGCCGGGAAGCAACGGCGCGATCTTCATGCCGTGGCTGGCGGGTTCGCTCTCACCCGTCGCGGATACCAACATGCGCGGCGGGTTCCTCAATCTCTCGCTCGACACGGAACGTCGCCACCTGGTGCGTGCGGTGATCGAAGGCGTGGGATTCAACCTCGCCTGGCTGCTCCCGGTGGTCGAGACGTTCTCGGGCCACCCGGACCAGGAGATCATCTTCGGCGGTGGCGCGGCCCGTTCTGCGCACTGGGTCCAGACCTTGGCCGACATCTTCGACCGACCGGTGTCGGCGCTCACCGATCCCCATCAGGTGATCGCCCGAGCCACCGCAATGCTCGCATTGAATCGCGGCGGCGTCCTCACCACCGACGATCTCGACCGCATGGTCGACGTCGCCACCAAGGTCGAGCCGCGCCCTGAACATCGGGCGACCTACGACCGCCTGCTCACCCAGTACGTCGCCGCGTTCGACGCCCTGCGCCCCATCTACGCAACCTTGAATACTTGAACCGAGGAAAGGCCCTTCATGGCTTACCCATATGCCGACCGATTTCCCGTGCTGCGGGGGATGCCGTCCGAAGGACGCGACCGCAATGCGATCGTGGCCGAGCTCCGCGAGCTCGCGACCGCTGAAGACAAGACGTGGGAGACCGGCAAGTGCTCCGGCACTATGTACTGCGGCGACCACGACCACTACGACTTCATGAATGAAGTATTCGGGATGTACAGCCACATGAACGTGCTCCAGCGCGACATGTGCCCGAGCGCCACACGGTTCGAGGGTGAGATCATCGCCATGACCCTCGACCTGATGCACGGCACCGCGGCGCAGAGTGCCGACGACGGGCCGGTCGGTCTCATCACGTCGGGAGGCTCGGGCAGCATCCTCCACGCAGTGCTCGCGTACCGCGAGTGGGCACAGAACGCGAAGGGCATTGCGCACCCGAACATCATCAAGCCCGAGACCGCGCACCCGGCGTTCAACAAGGCGTGTCATCTCGTCGGCGTTGAGCTGCGCCAAGCGCCGATCGACCCGGCCACCGCCCAAGTGGACCTCGATGCCCTTGCCGATCTGATCGACGAGAACACCGCGGCCATGATCGGTTCGGCCTGCAGCTACGGCTACGGCACCATCGACCCGATCGCGGAGATGGGACAACTCGCGCTGACCCATGACATCGGCCTGCACGTCGACGGGTGTCTCGGCGGATTCATCCTTCCGTGGGGCGAGCAACTCGGCTACGACATCCCGGCGTTCGACTTCCGCGTTCCGGGAGTCACGAGCATCTCGGCCGATACGCACAAGTACGCGTACGGACTCAAGGGCACGTCCGTTCTCTTGTTCCGCGATCGCATCCTGCGCAACGGTCAGTACTTCTACCTGACCGACTGGACCGGCGGAAAGTACTGCTCACCGGGTATCGACGGCTCGCGGTCCGGCGGTCTCCTCGCCGCCACGTGGGCGGGCATGGTCTCGCTCGGCGCCGAGGGATACCTCCGCTACGCGCGCGCAATTTTCGAGACGGCGTTCGCAATGCAGGACGCAGTCAAGGCGCATTCGGAACTGCGCCTCATCGGATCACCGACGTTCTGCTTCAGCTTCACGTCGGACGATTTCGATATCTACCACGTCAACGATTTCATGCGGACTCGCGGTTGGCGCTTCAACGGTCAGCAGTATCCGAACTCGATCCACATGGCGGTGACCCGACCGCAGACCCAGGACGGCGTGGCGGACGCTTTCGCCACCGACCTCGACGAGGCCGTTGCGTACGCGATCGAACACAAGGACGAGCCGGCCAAGAGCAGCGCCATCTACGGCGGAGTGGCCGGTGGCCCATCGCCCGACGCGACCACCTTCATCGAGTCGATCATGGCCTCGATGATGGACGAGCAGCAGGCCCTCCCCCCACTCACCGCCTAACTCGGGGTTAGACGGCCCATCAACGCACGAGGATCCAAAGCTCTTTTCGACCGCGATTGGGATCGGCGTCACGCCTTGCGTGACGCCGATCCCAGACGCTGGGCAAGTATCGGACCGCACCCAAGCAGATGGCGACGTCATTCGACGGCGGGCACGTTTTGCGGAACGTCCCGGAATCTGGCACTACCCGTAGAACCGAGAGCCAGGCGACTTCAGTGCGCTTTGGGGCGCCCTGGGCCCCGAAAGCGCGGAAAGTCGGCGTTCGAACCACGCGGCGCGTCAGTTCGAGGGGAGGCGGTTCCAGTGGCGGATGACGCGGTAGTCGTGTTCGTGGCCGATCACCGAGATCGACGCCGGATCGAGCGCAACCACCCGCCCGGCCGCCGGCTCGAGGCCCACCGCGCAGGCGGTCAAGATGCGCAGGATGTGAGCATGGGCGAACAGCAGCACCCGGCCGTCGACGGCATCGCACCGTTCAATGACCGCGGCGGCCCTTGCCGCCACCGCCGCGAGCGACTCACCCTCGGGGATCGGGTCGCTCCACACACTCCAACCGGGGATTTCCTCGCGAATCTCAGGCGTCGTGCGTCCCTCAAACACGCCGTAGTCCCACTCACGGAGATCGTCGACAACTTCCGCGTTCGCGAACCCAGCGATGCGCGCCGTCTCGCGCGCTCGGCTCAGTGGACTGGTGAAGACCGCGGCGAACGGCTGCCGATCCAGCGGGCGAAACAGCGCCGCGGCTTCGCGGCGGCCGGCGTCGGTGAGCGCAACATCAGTCCGTCCGGTGTGCTGACCCGTGGCCGTCCATTCCGTGGCGCCGTGGCGCACCAGCCACAGCTCCGGGTTCATCGCGTCCGGTGCTCGACGCCGTTCTCCCGAGCGACGAGTACGTCCGTCACCAGGTTGAGGAACAGTCCGTGCTCGACGATCCCGGCGCGCCGGCTCAACATGCCCGCGAGGCGAGCCGCGTCTCGGATCGGCGGGAACGCACAATCGAGGATCCAGTTGCCTTCGTCGGTCACGTACTCAGCACCACCACCAGCGCGCCGGACCGCGACTCCAGCGCCCATGTCGTCGAGGTACTCGGCCTCAGGACGCCAGCCGAAGATCGCGACCTCGACCGGCAGGGCGATGCGTCCACCGAGCTGATCGGTCAACTTCGACTCGTCGACGATGATCACTTCGCGCGCACTGGCCTGCGCCACCATTTTCTCGCGCCACAGTGCCCCGCCGGCGCCCTTGATGAGGTTGAAGTCCGGGTCCACTTCGTCGGCGCCGTCGATGGTGAGATCGATGGCCGGGTGCTCACCGAGGGTGGTGAGCTCGATACCCGCGGTGATGGCCTCGGTCTCGCTGGCACGGGAGGTGGGGATGCCGAGCACGCCATGGAGTTGCCCGTCCGCGATGCGAGCACCGATGGCCCGGATTGCGTGGGCGGCGGTGGTGCCGGTACCGAGACCGACCACCATTCCGGATTCGACCCACGAGGCGGCATATTCGCCGACGGCCTGCTTCTGCTCGTCCTGATTCATACCCGAGTCTCGCTTGTGGGACGGGCGAGCACCGGATCGTGCCACCCTCCATCCTTCGTGATGAGCCGATCGGCTTCCACTGGGCCCCAGGTTCCGGGTTCGTACGGAAGGGCCGGGCTGTGCTTCGTCAACACCTTGTCGACCACCCGCCACGCCTGCTCGACGCCGTCTTCCCGAGCGAACAGCAATCCCTCGCCACGGATGGCATCGCCGATGAGTCGTTCGTACGGCGTCATCTCGTCCGGGTACTCGTTGCAGAGGTAGAGCTCGCGCGAGCTACCGACCATGGCTTCGCCCGGGACCTTCGCCCGAGCGCCGATCGCGATCGAGATCTCGGGTGCGAATCGGAATCGGACGTAGTTGCCATGCCCTTCCGCAACGTCGGAGTCGGCGAAGACGCGCTGGGGAGGTGAATGGAGTTCCACGTGCACCTCCGTGCACTTCTCCGGCAGGCTCTTGCCGGCACGCAGATACCACGGCACCCCTGCCCACCGCCAAGAATCGATGTGCAGCCGGCACGCGGCATACGTCTCGACGTCCGAGTCCGGCACGACGCCCGGTTCGGAGCGATAGCCGTCGAACTGACCGCGCACGAGATCTCGCGGCGTCATGGTCTCGACGGCGGCGAACACGCGCTCCTTGCCGTCGCGGAGGGCAAGGTCTCCCATCCCGAGCGGCGGCTCCATCGCGAGCAGCGCCATGATCTGGAAGAGGTGGTTCTGCACGACGTCGCGCAGCGCGCCGACTTCCTCGTAGAACGCGCCTCGGCCCTGCACGCCGAAGTTCTCGGCCATGGTGATCTGCACGCTGGCGATGTAGTTGCGGTTCCAGATGGGCTCGAGGAACGAGTTGGCGAACCGGAAGTAGAGGAGGTTCTGTACCTCCTCCTTCCCGAGGAAGTGGTCGATCCGAAAGACCCGATCCTCGGGAAACACCGAGTGGACGATCCGGTTCAGTTCCTGCCCGGATGCGAGGTCTCGCCCGAAGGGCTTCTCGACAATGAGGCGCGCGTTCTCCGCTGCGCCGGACGAGCCGAGCGTCTCGACCACCGGCCCGAACATGCTCGGCGGGATCGCAAGGTAGTGCGCCGGAGCCTTCGCGCCGACCTTGTCGAGTTCACGCTTCAGTTTGGTGAACGTCGCCGGGTCGGCGTACTCGCCGTGTACGTAGTGCATGGAGTCCATGAGGTGGTCCAGCGCCTTGGCGTCAGTGACGCCGCCGTGTTCGTCGATGCTGGCCCGAATCCGCTCGTCGAACGCCACGAGTTTGAGTTCGTCTCGGGCGATACCGATGACCGGCACGTTGAGATTCCCGTGGCGCGCCATCGCGTAAAGCGCCGGGATCGTCATCTTGTAGCCGAGGTCGCCCGTCGCACCGAACCAACAGAGGGCGTCGGCCTTCCCGATGCCTCGATTAGGACTTTTCGGCATGACCACCAAACTCCTTACGCATTGCGGACAGGATCCGGTTCGCGAACTCGGACTCCTCGCGAGACTCGAAGCGGTCGAACAACGCGGCCGACAGCACGTGGATCGGAACGCCTTCGTCGATCGCGGCGAGCGCGGTCCAGCGGCCCTCACCCGAGTCCGAGACACGCCCGGCGAAGCCGTCGAGCGTCGGCGACTCGGAGAACGCGTGGGCAGTGAGGTCAAGCAGCCAGGATGCGATCACGCTTCCCCGCCGCCAGACCTCGGTCACGGCGGGAAGGTCCAGGTCGTACTGGTAGTACTGGGGGTCGCGCAGCGGGGTGGTCTCCGCGTCGTGGTCCCGCTGCGTACGCCCGACGTTGGCGTGGTGCAGCACGTTGAGACCTTCGGCGTAGGCCGCCATCATCCCGTACTCGATGCCGTTGTGGACCATCTTGACGAAGTGGCCGGCTCCGGCGGGCCCGCAGTGGAGATAGCCCTGTTCGGCGGCCGACGGTTCGCCGGCCTTGCCCGGCGTCCGCTCGGCGGCATCGACGCCGGGAGCGATGGTGCGCAAGATCGGATCGAGGTGCTCGACGATGTCGGTCTCACCGCCCACCATCAGACAGAACCCGCGCTCGAGACCGAACACGCCACCACTCGTGCCGATGTCCACGTAGTGGATGCCCTGCGGCTGGAGCGCGGCGGCGCGGTCGACGTCGTCTCGATAGTACGAGTTTCCACCGTCGATGACGATGTCGCCCGCGTCCATGAGCGCGGCGAGATCAGTCACCGTGGCACCCGTGAACGCCGCCGGCACCATGATCCACGCGGCCCGCGGAGCGCTGAGCTTGCCGACGAAGTCCTCGAGACTCGAAGCACCCGTCGCGCCTTCGGCCACCAAGCCCGCTACCGCCTCTGCACTCACGTCGAAGACGACGCACTCGTGCCCGTCTCGCATCAATCGGCGTACGAGGTTCGCGCCCATTCGTCCGAGTCCCACCATGCCGAGTTGCATCTCTGTACTCCTTCTCAGTCCCGACGATCGCGCAGCTGCCGGTACCGGCGGATGAGCGCGTTCGTCGACGAATCGTGGGTGAGCTCCGCGTCGGAATCCAGTTCCGGGACGATCCGCTGCGCGAGTTGCTTGCCGAGTTCGACGCCCCATTGGTCGAACGAGTTGATGTTCCAGATCGCACCTTGGGTGAAGACCTTGTGCTCGTACAACGCGATGAGCTGGCCGAACGTGTGGGGCGTCAGTTCGGGCATCAGGATGGTGGAACTCGGGTGGTTGCCCGCGAACACGCGTGCTTCGACTTGATCCGTCTCCACGCCGTCGGCGATCACTTCCTCCCGCGTCTTGCCGAAGGCGAGTGCCTCGGGTTGCGCAAGCAGATTCGCCACCAGCAGATCCTGATGGTCGCCGAGCGGTTGGGCGGCACGCGCCACACAGATGAAATCCGCCGGGATCAGCTTCGTGCCCTGATGAATGAGCTGGTAGTACGCGTGCTGGCCGTTGGTCCCCGCCTGACCCCAGACGATCGGGCCGGTCTGCATCCCGACCGGCTCGCCCTCGCGGGTCACGGACTTCCCGTTGCTCTCCATGTCCAACTGCTGCAGGTACGCCGGCAGATGGGCGAGGTACTGGCTGTACGGCAGCACCGCGAGCGTTTCAGCACCGAAGCAGTTGCCGTACCAAACGCCGATCAGACCCATGAGCATCGGCAGGTTGGACTCAATCGGTGCCGTCCGGAAGTGTTCGTCCATCGCGTGGAACCCGGCCAGCATATCGCCGAACTGGTCGGCTCCGATCGCGAGCATCAACGACAGGCCGATCGCCGAGTCGAACGAGTAGCGGCCGCCGACCCAATCCCAGAACCCGAACATGTTGTCCGGATCGATACCGAACTTCGTCACTTCGTCCGCGTTGGTGGACACCGCAACGAAGTGGCGCGCCACCGCGGCGTCGTCACGGAGTTTCGCGAGCGACCACTCGCGCGCCGAACCGGCGTTGGTCATGGTCTCGAGCGTGGTGAACGTCTTGGACGCCACGATGAAGAGCGTCGTCTCGGGATCCAAGTCCTGGGTCGCTTCACGGAAGTCCGAACCGTCGATGTTCGAGACGAACCGGTACCGCATCGAACGGTCCGAGAACGCCGCCAACGCAGTGGTCGCCATGCGCGGGCCGAGATCGCTGCCACCGATCCCGATGTTGACGATCGCGTCGATGCGCTTCCCGGTGTGACCGGTCCACTCGCCGCTCCGCACGCGCTCGGAAAATGCCGCCATGCGATCGAGCACGCCGTGCACCTCGGCGACAACGTTCACACCGTCGACGACGATCTCGGCATCTCTCGGTGCCCGCAACGCGATGTGCAACACCGACCGATGTTCGGTGACGTTGATCGGATCCCCGCGGAACATCGCGTCCCGGAGTTCTTCCACGCCGGCGCGGCGCGCAACATCGGCAAGAAGCCCGATCGTGGCGCCGGTCAGCCGGTGCTTTGAGTAGTCCAGGAAGAGGTCGCCGGCCGTCGCGGTCAGGTCCTCGCCACGTTGGGGATCGTTGGAAAAGAACTCACGTAGATGCCGATCTTTGACTTCGTCGTAGTGCGCAACGAGCGCGTTCCACTCAGAGGAATCCACCACACGCGTCATCGGGCGAGTCTGACACGCAGCCCCACCAAAACTGGCGACCTCTCCGCCCGTCGCGACCATGCGGCCGGCGCCGGGCGCGCGCTCAGCCGAGGTCGACCCAGGAACTCAACCCGAGCGCATCGAGCAGATCCGTGATGCGCGCGGTGAGCCACGACAACCGGTCGAGCGCGAGGAGGAGACCGAACCCGAACAACACCGCAGCCGAGATGAACGCGATGAGACGGAGATGGCGCTTCAGCGCGTTCAGCGCGGTGGTGGACGCACCGAACGCCAGTCCGATGACCAAGAACGAGACGCCCATCCCCACCGAATACGCGGCGAGCAGACTCACCGCGCGCGCCGAGGTCTGGGTAGCGGCGACCCCGAAGACCGCGGCCAACACCGGACCGAGACACGGAGACCAACCGAAGCCGAATGCGGCGCCGACGATGGGTGCGGTCGCCCAACCGAACCGTCGGTTCACCTGGAACCGCTTCTCCGGATACAGGCGCGGCGCCCGCAACACCTGCGAGCCCACGAGGTAGAGCGCCATGACCATGACGAGGATCCCGGACGCGCGGGTCAGGGTCTCCTGGTTGTCGAACGCAGCCTGCCCGATGCCGCTGGCCGCGAGCCCGAGGATCGTGAAGACTGATCCGAATCCGAGCGTGAACAGCGCCGTCGTCACGGCAACGCGCCCGAGGTTGGCGCGCTCACCTTCTTGTAGGTCCGCCACCGAGACGCCGCTCACCACGCTGAGGTAGCCCGGAACCATGGGCAGCACACACGGCGACAGGATCGACACGATGCCCCCGCCGAACGCGACGAGCAGCCCCACGTTGTTTGCCGTCACCGCAAGAAGCACGGCGCCAAGGTTACGGGGCGGCGGTCTGGCTCTCGGCGTCGCCGCCCGCGCCGACGGGTGCGAACTCGCGTGGCGGGTTGGGGATCAACTAGGATGATAGCGAACGTGCGTTCGCACATACGCATCCCTTCGATGCCGGACGCACCTCGTGGCTTTCGGCGGAGGAGTGGTCAATGCAAGAGCGTAGGAACACCGCCACGTCGAACTTTGGCGTGTCACGTCGCGAAGGGCACGATGCGTCTGCCTTTTATGAGCGGTTCCAAGCGCCTGCAGTATCGACGCTCGACGCAGTACCCCCTCCCAAGCCGATCGACGAGCCGTTCCAAACCGGAGATGCGCGTCACATGGACTCGGTCGCGGATGGTTCCGTCGCGCTGGTCGTCACATCACCGCCGTACTTCGCCGGCAAGCAATACGAAGAGGAACTCGAGCGAGACGGAGTCCCCGCCTCGTACCTCGAGTACCTCGACCTCCTCGAAGCGGTCTTCACGGAGTGCAAGAAGAAACTTGAACCGGGTGGTCGCATCGCGGTCAACGTTGCGAACTTGGGGAGAAAGCCGTACCGCAGTCTCTCTGCCGACGTGATTCATATTCTTCAAGACAAACTCGGCCTCTTGCTGCGCGGCGAGCTGATTTGGCAGAAGGGTGAGGGGGCGACCGGATCGTGCGCGTGGGGATCGTTTCGCAGCGCCGCGAACCCGGTGCTGCGCGACATCACCGAACGGGTAGTCATCGCCAGCAACGGACGGTTCGACCGCGCCCGTACCGTCAAGCAACGCGAAGCTGAAGAACTGCCGTACCAGAGCACCTTGATGACCGAAGACTTCATGGCGCTCACGCTCGACCTCTGGGAGATCCCGCCGGAGAGCGCGCGTCGCGTCGGCCACCCTGCACCGTTTCCCGTCGAGCTCCCGGAACAGTTGATCCGGCTGTACACCTTCGACAACGACCTGGTGCTCGACCCGTTCATGGGCAGCGGATCTGCGCTCGTGGCTGCGGCACGGCTCAATCGGCGCTACGTCGGTTACGACCTGGATCCCGAGTACGTGACGATCGCTCGACAACGTGTGGCGGAGGAGCTCGAGCCGACGCCGCCGGCCCCGTCGTCTCGGACGCGAAAGCCGATCACGATTCCGGCAGGCGTTGCGGACGACGAGGACTTCCAGAGCCGGGCAACACGAGAAGGCAAGGCCGCGCAGAAACTCGCCGAAGAAGTGCTCGTCGGCGCGGGCTTTGCAATCTCTGAACGGAACCGCAAGATTCGAAAGACCGGCGTGACCATCAACTTCATCGCACAGGATGCTGCCGGCGAAACTTGGTACTTCGACGTCTCCGGTGCATTCAAGTCGCACCGCGGTGGTCTGCTTCGCACCGATACCGTTTGGAAGTCACTCGGACGCGCCAATGCGTTACGAGATCAGGTGGCAGAGGGCGTCCCACTCGTCTTCCTCACGACCCATCTCCCTCGGCGACCGAGCGAAGGTGACACGGCACTGCGGTCGGCGGGGCCGAACGCATTCTTCGATGCGATCGAAATGTTGACGGACGAGGGCAGGGCCCGACTCGAGCAGTATGGCGACGGCGGTCATACGGCAGAACCACTGACTGGATTCTGGACCACCGGAGATCTTGATCGGCGACGGCGGTAGATGCCCGACATTGTTGCGTGCGCGATCGTGCACGACGATCCGCCCGAGGTCTTCATTGCCGAGGACATCGAAACGCTCAACTGGATACTCGCGTTGAAGCTCATCGCCCAGTGTCCAGGACGAGAGGTGCCCGAAACGATCCGTGCTGCATTGCGATCGGCGGTTCTCGACGAGCAGTGGGGACAGGCGGTCAGTCTTTGGATGGAAGTTCGTCCAGGAGCCATCGACGTGTATCCGTCGTACGAGTTGTACCGACCTGAAGATGTCGCGCTGGCCCACGAAGAGTTGCAGTTTTCGCGCCTCTTCCTCGACTGATGCCCGGCGCGCTCACTGAAGTCACCGAGCTTTCGACTGCGCTCGGCATGCTCGTTGAAGATCTCGCTCGTGGAGTCTCTCAGCGACCCTCCCGACTCCTGCACGTCAGCGACGAAGCCTGGGAACATTTCACCGACGGCTACTACGCCGGCGACCATCGATCGATGTTCGACACCGCCTTTCAGAACGGCGTGTCGTTTCTTCGGGCAGAAGACGGGTTGCGCAATCGCCCGCCGAAGGTCGTGGAGTGGAAGGGTCCCCACCGACCACCCGGTGACGACGTCGTTCCTGCCGATCTTCGGATCGATCACGTGTACCAGGTGAGTTGTAAGTACCTGTCGCGCATCATGCAGAACCCGGGGCCGGCGCGACTCTTCGACCGTCTACTCGTCGGCGAGGCGCGAACGAACACGAGCTGGTTCGAATCCGTCGCGCCGACCGAGTACCAAGCGTTCTATGCCGCCGCGCGCGCTGCGGTACCGCTCGAACTCCCGATGAGCGTCGGCGATATGACGATCGAGCAGCGTCACCTTTTGAGAGACGCCCTTCGACCGCGTCGACTGCCACCATCGATGCAGGTCCCCTGGGCGGACCTCTGCCGGGCGGTCTCGATCGGATCGGCTGCCCGTTGGCAAGCTCGCCTCCAATCAGATCGCGATCGTGTGCGACTGCTGTGGAGGCTCTTGCGAATCGGTGACGCTCCGTACTTCGTGCTCGGCTCAGACGAGATGCATCACATGCGGCTCCGTGTTGCGTCGGCCTGGGATTGGGTTCAGACGTACGAACTCCGATCCTTCACCGTCGAACCGAGACGCGCCGGCCAACCAGAAGTTGCCTGGACCGCGGATGTTCGTTCGAGAGCGACGAGAGCCGTGACCACCATTGCGGGTCACGTCGAAGTGCGATGGAGCCATGGCCGATTCAACGGATCCCCCGAGGCCAAGGTGTATCTGGACACGCCGCTGTCGGGGACGCCGGGCTACTTCCCGCTCGAATAGAGCGCGGACCTTCTCCTCAGTCGAAGGGCGGCAGGGAGGGGAGGTCGCCGGCGAGGAGCTCGTCGACGCGGACCCGGAGCGCGGTGGCGTAACCGTCGCCCGTGAGTTGCAGATAGCGGTTCGAGCGCACCGCGTCCACCACCATCGCGGCGGCCTGCGCCGGCGGCATCCCTCGATCGGTGTTCTCGTCGAGCATGCGGTCGACGAACTCGGATTCCGGGCTCATCTCGGTCGCCGTCGCGGCGGGCCGGTTCCGATCCGAGGACGCAATCCCCGTCTTGACCGCGCCGGGGCACAATGCCGTCACCCCAATGGGTGCGCCCGCCGAGGCCAGCTCGCCGGCCAGGCATTCGGTCAGCCCGAGCGCGGCGAACTTCGAGGCGGTGTAGGGCGCGGAGTACGCCGAGGCGAAGAGACCTGCGGCGGAAATCGTGTTCACGATGTGACCCGGCCGGCCGCGCTCGATCATCCCCGGGACGAAGGCCTGGATCCCATGCAGGATCCCGTAGAAGTTCACCCCCATCACCCATTCGAAATCGGCGACGGGCCGGTCCCAGGTGAGGCCGCCGGCGAACACCCCCGCGTTGTTGCACACGACGTCCGCACCGTCGAACTCGCGCTCGACGCGCGCCGCGAACTCGTGCACCGCGTTCGCGTTGGAAACGTCGACCGTGACTGCAATCACCGTCGCGCCGGTCGAACGGAGTTGGGCTTCGGTGTCGTGCAGCGCGTCGGCCTGCACATCGGCGATGGCCACCCGCATCCCAACGGCAGCGAACGCGTGGGCGAGTGCTTGCCCGATCCCACTTCCCGCGCCGGTCACGACGGCACACTTGCCGTTGAGCTGATCCATGCGCGCAGGCTAGGTGCCGCGCAACACCGCTAACTTCGACACCATGCGCGTATCGATCGGAAACACCCGCCTCTTCGTCGACGTCGAGGGACTCGGTCTCGTCCCCGACGGCGCGACCATGCGCGCCAAACCGACCCTGATCCTGCTCCACGGCGGTCCCGGGTTCGACCATTCGAGTTTCAAACCGCATTGGTCCCAGTTCACCGACATCGCGCAGGTCGTGTACTACGACCATCGGGGCCAAGGTCGCAGCGATCGTTCGGATCCCGAAACGTGGAACCTTGAGCAATGGGCCGCCGATCTGGTTGCGCTCTGTGACGCGCTCGAGATCGTCGACCCCATCGTTTGCGGCGTGTCATTCGGCGGGATGGTCGCCCTCCAGTACCTCGTCGATCACCCGACGCACGCGAGTCGGGTGATCCTCGATTCCACAACGGCCCGCTCTGATCCGGCGCTGATGCTCCCGGTGTTCGAACGACTCGGCGGCCCGGCCGCACGAGATGCGGCGGAAACGTTCTGGGCCGAACCCACTCCCCAAGCCATGAAGCAATATTTCGAACTCTGCATGCCGCTCTACAGCCGTACGACCGCGCCCGACGCCGCCGACCGCATGCACCGCCAGATCGAAGTCGCGAACTACGCCCTGTTCGGCCAGTGGAGTCGAGGCGAACAACGAACCTTCGATCTCACCGCTCGCCTCTCCCAGGTGCAACGGCCCGTGTTGCTCCTGGCCGGGGAGGACGATCCGGTCTGTCCCGTCGACGGAGCCGAAGTCATCGCGGCCGGGATCCCGCACGCACGCTTCGAGCGGTTCGACGACTGCGGCCATGGAGTCTGGCGCGACCAGCCTGACCAGGCCTTCCATCTGATTCGGGATTTCATACTCGGCCGAGCCTGAACCCCACACTCCGGCGTCGCTCAGGCCGACCCAAGCGGCGCTGGTGACGCCAGACGGTGGGGTGAGAGGGTCAGGCGGTGCGGTCCATGGCGTGGGAATCCCAGGCCGCGAAGAGACGGGCGTAACGACCGCGGCGTGCCAGCAACTCGTCGTGGGTTCCGACCTCGAGCAGGCCGCCCTGGTCGACGACCGCGACCCGGTCACACCGCTGCGCGGTCGACAGGCGGTGCGCGACCACCACAACGGTGCGACCGTCGGTGAGGCGATCGAGTGCCCGCTCGACCGCGTGCTCGGTCCCGGGATCGAGATTCGAAGTGGCTTCGTCGAGGACGAGGACCGCCGGGTCCGCGAGCGCAGCACGCGCCAGCGACACGAGCTGCTTCTCGCCCGCCGACAGCCGCGATCCGCGCTCACGCACTTCGGTCTCGAGACCATCCGGGAAGGCCGCAAACGTCGCGGTCAGCCCGAGCGCCTCAACTGCGGCTTCCACCTCGGCGTCCGTGGCGCCGTCTCGCCCGACGCGCACGTTGTCACGGATCGTTCCGGCGAAGAGGAAACCCTCTTGCGGGACCACCACGATCGTGTGGCGGAGGCTCGCCAACGTGGCGTTGCGCAGATCGACGCCGCCGTAACTCACCGTGCCGTCGCGCGGGTCGTAGAAGCGCGCCATCAACTTCGCCAAGGTGGACTTGCCGGCGCCGGTCGGGCCTACCAGCGCCACCCGCTCCCCCGCACCCACGGTGATCGAGACATCGTGCAGGACTTCGGGGCCAAGCGGATGGACCACGCCGTCCGTGTCCGGCACGTCGGTGCCGTAGGAGAACGCGAGTCCGGTGACCGCGAGATCGCCACGATCAGGGAGATCGACTGCGCCCGGCTTCTCGTCGACGGACACCTCGGTGTCGAGCAGGAGAAACAGTTTGTGGAGCGCCGCGCCCGACGACTGCACCGTGTTGTAGAGCTGGCTCAGTTGCTGGATCGGCTCGAACAAGTTGTTGAGGTAGAGGACGAACGCGAGCACCGTCCCCACGGTCACGGCGCGGCTATCGACGAGCACGCCCCCGAGCCCGACGATCACCGCGATGCCGATGACACCAGTGAACTCGACGAACGGGAAGTACTTCGCCGAGATTCGGACCGTCTCGAGGTTCGCTTCGAACTGGTTCTCGTTCGTGGTCCCGAAGCGCCGGATCCAGCCGCGCTCGCGCCCGAACGCCTGCACGACTCGGACCCCTTCGAGACCCTCTTGCAACGTCGAGAGGGTCTCGCCGATGCGTTCACGAACTTCGAGGTACGCCGCGTTCGACCGGCGCCGGAACCAACGACTCGCGATTAGGACCGGCGGGACGATCACCAGGACCCCAAGGCTCAGCTGCCAGCTCATCGTGCTCACGACGATGATGGCGCCGATGAAGATCAGGAAATTCTGCACGAACATCACCAGGCCCTGGCTGATGAGTTCCTGCAGCGCATCGATGTCCGACGTCATGCGCGCCACGAGGCGGCCAGTCTTCTCGCGGTCATAGAAGTCCAGCGAGAGCGCCATGAGGTGGCGGAAGACTCGTTCCCGCAAAGCCCGGAGGAATCGTTCCCCGGTTCGGCTGACCAGCCAGATCACCAGCCGACCGAGCGCGAGTCCCAGAATCGCGACCACCAAATACGCGACGGCGATCCGATTCAACGCCGCACCGTCGTGGGCGACCAAGCCTTGGTCGACGCCGGCACGCACCAGGGCCGGTCCCGCGAGCAGGCAAGCGGTCTGTCCGATCAGGACGACGGTCGCCACGATGATCTGGCGTCGGTAGGGGGCCAGCATGACGCTGAGGCGGCGCAGGACCTGATGCGCCGCGGCGCGGTCCAGCTTGGTGTCGTCGTCGACCGCGTTGTTCCCGATCATGCCGCCTCTCACGCGGTCACCTCCGGCACCGCTCGGGTTGCTGAATCGTCGGCGCGGTCGACCGCCGATGGCGCTGCCCCGGCGGCGGCGAGCACCGAGCGGTATTCGTCGCTCGTGGCCAGCAACTCGTCGTGCGTACCCGTGGCGATCACGTGACCATCGCCGATCAGCACGACGCGGTCAGCCAACGCGATCGTCGCGGGCCGGTGGGCGATGATCAGCGTGGTCCGGCCGTCCATCACCTCGGCGAGCGCGGCGCGGATCTCGTGTTCCTTGGTGGGATCGACCGACGACGTTGCGTCGTCGAGGATCAGGATCCGCGGGTCGGCCAACACGGCGCGTGCGATCGCGATGCGCTGGCGCTGGCCGCCGGAGAGTGAGAACCCGTGCTCACCGATCACGGTGTCGTAGCCGTTCGGCAGCGCGTCGATGAAGTCGGACGCGCCGGCGAGGCGCGCCGCCCGCTCCACCTGTTCGAACGGCGCATCCGGATCCGCGAACGCGATGTTCTCTCGCACCGTGTCCGAGAAGAGGAACGTCTCCTCGAACACGATGCCCACGGCGCCGCGGAGTTCGTCCACCGCCAACTTCCGAACGTCGACTCCGTCGAGGAGGATCTGACCCGCGTCGACGTCGTAGAAGCGCGGCACCAGACGAGCGACGGTGCTCTTTCCCGAACCGGTCGCGCCGACGATCGCGACCGCCTCGCCGCCTGCGACCTCGAGATCGAGACCGTCGAGCACGGATCGACCCGGGCCGTACCCGAAGCGGACCCCCTCGAAGCGCAACGCACCCGCGCCCGCGCCGAGCGGCTGCGCATCGGGCGCGTCGGTGATAGCGGGATCGGTGGCCAGGATCTCGTGCACTCGCCCCGCGCCCGCCGACGCTCGCGACGCCTGCGCCACGAGCATCCCCATCATGCGCATGGGCCAGATCAGCATCAGGATGTAGAGGTTGAACGCGAGGATGTCGCCCACTTGCAGGTGGCCGTTCAACACCTGGTGACCGCCGTACCAGAGGATCGCCACCATCGAGACCGTCGGCAGGAAATCGACGAGCGGCATGAAGCCGGCGCGCAGTCGCGCCGCGGCGAGCGACCGGTCGAGGACCGAGTCGGCCTCCGCCTGTAGCCGGCGAACCTGTTGCTGCTCGGCGCCGAAGCCCTTCACGACTCGGATGCCGGAGAGGCTCTCCTCGACGACGCCGGACACGTCCGCGAGTTCCTCCTGCAACGCGAGATTGACCGGCGCGATCCGATGCGAGAACCGGGTGGCCGCAACGTTGAGGAACGGCAGGGCACCCAGCGCGAGGACGGCGAGCACCACGTCTTTGGTCAGCATGATGACGAGCACACCACTCATCGTGAGCAGACTCGCGATCGTCAACGGGATGAGGATCACAACGGTCTGCACTTGTTGAATATCGGTGTTGGCGCGCGCCATGAGTTGACCGGTCTGGGCCTCGTCGTGGAACGCGAAGTGCAAGCGCTGAAGGTGGGCGAACAGCCGGTGTCGAAGATCGGTTTCTGTCCGGAGCGCGATGCGGAACGCCGCGTACCGGCGGAGCCCGGTACAGATGGCCTGCACGATGCCGATCGCCATCATCACGATGGTCAGACGGATGACCTTGCCCTGATCTCCGTGACGCATGCCGTCGTCGATAGCGGCGGCCGCCAGCAGAGGGATCGTGAGCTTGGCCGCGGTCCAGATCACTCCGGCGGCAACACCACCGACCACCCACGATCGCTGCGTGGCGATCGAACGACGCATGAGCCGCCAACCGTCGCGACGGCGCGCGTGGTCACGCTCAGCTTGGTCGGCAGTATTGACTCGGGACTCCACGGAGATTCGAGGGTACCCCCGAAGCTCGCGAAGCCACGATGAGATTGCTGCGATCGATCACGCCGCGGACTCCGGTCCGCGGCGAGCGACCGCCAGATGCCCCAAGTCTCAGATGCGCTCGTCTCAGATGTCGGCGACGGTCTTGGCGAGCCGAGCTTCTTCGAGCACGCCGGTGATCTCGTCGCCCACCAGTTCGTCGCGGACCAGCAACTCGTCACGCAATGCCTCGACGAGGTGCCGGTTCTCGTCGAGCAGCTCCCGCACGGCCTCCTTCGACCGATCCAGGATGCGCTCGACCTCCACGCGGGCGCGCTCGTCGCCGAGCACCCGAGTGACCAGTCCGCTGTCCAGGGGACCTCCGCCCGATGCCTGAAAGCTGACGAGCGAGCCGGCCATGCCGAGCGCTCCCACCATCGTGGCGGCGATAATGGTCGCCTGCATGAGGTCCGAGCCCGGCCCGGTACCCGACTCGCCGAACCACAGTTCTTCTGCCGCCATGCCGCCGAACGCGATCTGGATCTGCGACAGCAGCTCGGTCCGATTACGCAGGAAGCGCTCCTCGGTATCGGAGTGTGCCAACAGGCCGAGCGACCCGCGACGGCGGACGATCGAGAGCACTTCGAGCTTGCGTCCGACCCCCACGAGGTGAGCAACGACTGCGTGACCAGCCTCGTGCGTGGCGATGATGCGTCGCTCCTCATCCGTGTACTCGATGGGATTCGCGAGCCCGACTTCCTCGGTCAGCTTGGCCTTCTGAATGTCGTCCCATTCCATCGCGCCGCGGCCGGCACGCAGTGACCACACCAGCGCCTCGTCGAAGAGGTGCTCGATCATGACGGGCGAATAGCCGATCGTGACCGCCGCGAGCTGGTCCCGACGCTCGTCTTTGTCCAACTCCGGAACGTGGGCCTTCTTGTCGAGGTAGTGATCGATGATCTCGCGCCGACCGGAGCGGCTCGGAAGATCGAAGTGGATCGAGCGGTCGAACCGGCCGGGACGCAGCAGCGCCGGGTCGAGCGCCGACGCGCGGTTGGTGGCGCCGATGATCAAGATGTTCGAGGACACCGGCGGACGCTTCTTGATCTCCCACCGCGCCGGCAGCATCCGGTTGACCTTGCTGATGAACCAACCCTGCAACTTCTCGCCGCGGGTCGGCTCGTCGAAGGACTGCAGCTGGATGAGCAGCTCGTTGATCACGCCGGCGAAGCCCTCGCCGAGACCGCGGTTGATCGTGCGGACGTCATGGCGGGCTTCGGGGTCCTTCATGCCGGCCCGGGCCACCGCAATCGCGTCGATCTCCTCGATGAACCCGATGGCACCACCCTCGCGGCGAGCCGCCTTGCGCAGGTCCTTGAAGAACGTGGCGATCTTGCGGTTCGTCTGGCCGAAGTACGGCGACTGGATCGAGCTCGCAGCGACGAAATGGAACGGCACCCCGGCCTCTCGCGCCATGGCCTTGGCCATGAACGTCTTGCCGGTACCCGGAGGACCCTCGAACAGGATCGCGCGCCGCGGAGTCCCGCCCATCGTGTCGTGGAAGGTCTTGTACGCGAGGAAGAGGTTCAGCGTCTTGATGACCTCGTCCTTGACCATCCCGAGCCCGACGACATCGTCGAGCTTCACGGGGATCTCACTCGGCCGATACACGGTGTGAGGTGAGCGACCCATCAGCATCATCGGGACGACCAGGACGCTGCCGAGGATCAGCACGAGGACCAACGACGGCAGCATGCCCTGCCACTCGGGCGGCAGGTTCAGATTTGGGAGGCCCCACACCACAGGGTGCCCGCCGAGCAGTCGGGCCAACGGGTAATCGAGGAGCAGCGCCAACACGATCGCCATGCGGACGAGGCGCCGACGCCGGCCCGCCTCTCGCACCCGGGCAACATCGCCTTGCGCGCCGACAACCTTCTCGCCACCGAGGAGTCCGAGATCCATAGTTTTCGTGTCCCAACGCCGAGATCGATCCGTGTGTCAATCACCCTACGTGGCAGAACTTTCGATCGCTATCACCCATAGTGGGGAGATCGCGGCTTCCGCGGCCGCTGAGCTGGCCTCGATGCGACGGTAGGGTCGAGCGATGCGGCTCGTCGACGTTCGCGCGAGCCGATTCGAGCAGGCGATCGTCGTGGTGATCCTCCTGGCTGGATTCGTGTTCCGCCAGCCCTGGTGCATCCCGATCGCCGCGGTCGTCGCCGCCTCGGTTTTGGTGCTCGGTGAGCGTTCGCCGGTCGCCCGGTTCTGGCATCGGGTCATCGAGCCCCGACGGCCGGCCGCGACCAACTTCGAGCCCCGTCCCACCGCCCAGACCCAGGCGCTGCTCCTGACCGTGGGCTTGGTGCTCGCAACAGTGGTGTGGAGTGCTGGATCCGTCGGGCTGGCGTCGATCGTCGCGGCGGTGGCCGCAGTGGTGGCCGCACTCGGCGCCACCGGCGTGGTCAACCTCGCCGCCGAACTCCGCCGCCGTCGCGGCTGAGCGCCACCGGGCTCGCCTGCGCCGTGCTACTCGGGGACCAGATGCGCCGGAATGTCCGCGACCAGCGGGTTGGCGCGATCGCGGTCGGAAAGGATCGGGGCGTCGCCGGGCCAGTCCACGCCGAGCGCGGGATCGTCCCACGCGACACCGAGCTCGTCCGCCGGGTTGTAGTAGTTGTCGACGAGGTAGGTGATGGTGGCGTCGGTGATGGCGTAGAACCCGTGCGCCACACCACGCGGGATGTACAGGCCGCGGTGCACCACCGCGTCGAGGTCCACGGTGAGCGAAGTCCCGCGCGTCGGCGAGGACACGCGCAAGTCGTGCAGCACCGCGAGGACGCGGCCGAACGGCACGTACCAGTAGTCGGCTTGGAACCGGTGGTAGTGCAAACCGACAAGCGTGTTCGCCGAGCGGTCGGCACGATTGCCCTGCACCATCGTCGGCGACCCCTCGGGCAGCCACTCCTGGCGAAAGGTCTCTGCGAAGAAGCCCCGAGGGTCTTTCCAGAGCGTCGGCTCGACGATCACAACGCCGCCGATCACATCGGACGGCATGACATCGGCCACGAGTTACTCGCTTCCAAGGAGTCGGCCGTATCGGCCCTGATAAAAGAGGAGTGGGCCGGCGTCGGCACTGAGACCGAGTTCCTGCACCCGTCCGACGACGATGAGATGGTCGCCGGCATCGTGTTCGGCTTCGATGGTGCAGTCGAGGTACGCGTGCACGTCTTCGAGGATCGGGCCCTGGGTGCCGAGCCGCCAACCAATTTGACCGAACCGATCCGCGCCCGGCTTCGCGAAGAGTTGACTCACGTGCTCTTGGTGCTCGTCGAGCACGTTGACGGTGAAGTGGCCGGCGCGCTGAATCCGGGGCCAGGTACTCGACGTCTTGGCCGGGCAGAACAACACGAGCGGCGGATCGAGTGACACAGAGGAGAACGAGTTCGCGGCGAGACCGACGGGCTCGTCGCCATCCATCGCGGTGATGACCGTGATGCCGGTGGCGAAATGGCCGAGGACGGCACGAAACGACGCAGAGTCGGGCTTGAGGACGTCGTCATCGGACATGGGTGGCTCCGCGATGGATCAGGTGGGCGGGAAGCGCAGGACCATACCCTCAGACGCCGCGATGACATCGGCTCCGTTCAACTGATCCGAAACGTCGCGCGCATCTCGCAACATCACGTCGACGTCGTCGTCGCTGTGGCCAGGATCGTGGTGGAAGAGGGCAACGGTTCGAGACCCTGCCTGCTTCGCCACGTGCACCGCGTACTCCGCCGTGCAGTGACCCCAATGGCGCTTCTGCTCAAACTCGGCCGGCGTGTGTTGCGCGTCGTGAATCAGCAAATCCACCCCGTCGCACAGCTCAAGGACCTCACGGGGTACGTGATCATCGGCGTGCCCGAGCCCACACCCCTGACCGTGATCGGCGAGGTACGCAACCGAGATTCCGTCCCATTCCACGCGATATCCGAGGGTCGGGCCGACGTGACGGATCCAGCGAGACCGCACCTTGGCCGTACCGACCGCGAAGTCGTCGTCGCCGGCATCCTGGAAATTGACGGTGCCGTTGAGCTGATCGGGCCGAATCGGAAAGTACGGCGGCCGCATCATTCCGGCGAACACCTCACCGATCGGGCCTTCGTTCTGGCGAGGCCCGTAGATCTCCACGAACGCATCGGGATGGTGGAGCGGGACGAAGAACGGCAGACCCTGCACGTGATCCCAGTGCAAGTGACTCAACAACACCGATGCCTGAAAGCCATCGGCCCGGCCCTCGTTGGCAAGAGCCGTTCCGTAGTTCCGCAGACCGGTGCCGAGGTCGAACACGATCGGCGGCTCGCCGGGACGTTCCACGGAGACACACGACGTATTCCCGCCGTAGCGCGCGAGATAGTCACCGTCGCAGGGCGTCGAACCGCGCACGCCATGAAAAGTCACTGTGAGGTCCCCCGTCACGGCGGGGGACCTTAGCCACTAATTCACTCACCGAACAGACGCCGTTGTCACAAGGTTCAATGTTCCCGCTCATGCGACAGCGTCGCAGGCCGCTCGGGCCCCGGTTCGGGGGCGCGGACTGCCGGAAGCGCGTGCCGTGCGTCCCTCACCTTCGGTCCAGCTCATGCGACAGCGTCGAAGCGAGCCCACGGCAGATCTGAGCACCGAGATGGCGAGAGAAGGCGCCGAAGTGACGGTCGCAAGAGCGGGAAACCCGTTATGCGAGGACTCGTTTCCGGAAACCGGAGAGGCCGACGGCGAGGAACAACGCTGCAAAGCCTGCGACCGCGGGATAGATGGCCCAAAGGCTCATGTGCGGGCCTTTGGTCAACGCGGCGCGGAACCCTTCGCACATATACACGAGAGGGTTCACCAAGACGAGTTTTTGCAACCACGGGACGGCATGGAGCGACTGCCAGGGGTAGTAGATGCATCCCAGCATCGTGAGCGGCAGGACCACGATGCCGAAGAGCGCCGGCACCGTTCTCGGTTCGAATCGCGTCCCAAAGGCCAGCCCGAGGGAGCCGCACATGAAGCAGGCGAGCGGCGTCAGCGTCAGGAGCACTGGCCAGTCGATGTTCAGGTGCACGGGAGTGGCCGGCACGATGGTGGCAATCGGGAACACCAGCGCCGCCGAGACCGCGCCGTACAACGCGCCCGCCGTCACTTTCTCGAGGGCCACCAGCGCCACGGGCATCGGAGCCAGGACCCGATCTTCGATCTCGCGCGTGTACCCGAACTCCTGAACCATCGGCAGCGCCACCGACTGAATCCCCTGGAAGATGATGGCGAGGCCGACGACGCCGGCGACGAGTGCCGTCGAGAACTCTGCGGCGTGGCCTCCCCCACCGACACCCTGGCCGATCTTGGGGAAGACGTAGGCAAACACGAACACCAACAGCAACGGTTGGAGCAGCGTGCGCGGGATGAACTCCTTCGCGTTCTTTCGCAACACCACCAGGTCTCGCAACAACAGGGCGAGGAACGCGACTCGGGCGGCCGCGCGTGGGGACCGTGTCGGCACGAGGTCGGCGCGGCTCGGCGGCGCTCCGGATGCCGCACCAGTCGGCTCGTGTAACGCGGTGGCGGTCATTCGCGCAGGTCCTTTCCGGTGAGCTGAATGAACACGGTCTCGAGCGTCGGTGCGCTGGCCGAGAGATCGGTCACGGTGAACCCGGCGGCTTCGGCGACGTCGATGATCCGCGGCAGGATGCCATCGGTGCGCGGCGACCAGAGCCGAACGACACCGTCGGCCACCTCTACCTTGGACGCATCCGGGACCCCGCGGCGCAAGACTGCGGCGAGTTGTTCGAGGTCGCCCACCGCCGTGATCGTGACCATCGCCTCCACCCCGACCGACTGCTTCAACGCGCTCGGCGTGTCGGCCGCGAGGAGCCGTCCGTGGTCGATGATGGCGAGGCGGTTACAAAGTTGGTCGGCCTCTTCCATGTAGTGCGTCGTGAGGAGAATCGTCTGACCGTCTCGATGCAGCTCACCGAGAATCTCCCAGAGCGCTATCCGACTCTGGGGATCGAGCCCCGCGGTGGGCTCGTCGAGGAAGAGGATGGCGGGCCGGTGCATGATCGCCCGTGCCACCATCAGCCGCTGCGCCATTCCGCCGCTCAGCGCAAGGACCGGTACGCGGGCGCGATCGGTGAGCCGAAACTGTTCGAGCAGCCGGTGCGCCTCGGCCTTCGCCGTCTTGGCGGTCATGCCGAAAAAACGTCCGTGGAAGTAGAGATTCTCGTAGACGTCGAGTGAGCGATCCAGTGTGTTGGTCTGGGGCACCACGCCAATGACTTGCTTGGCCCGCGTCGGGTGCGCCATCACGTCGACGCCGCCGACCATCGCCGTGCCGCTCGTGGGGATCACGCGAGTCGTGAGCATCCCGGCGGTGGTCGTCTTGCCGGCACCGTTCGGTCCGAGCAGACCGAAGATCTCACCCGAGCGGACTTCGAGGTCCAGATGGTCGACGGCGAGGATGTCGCCCGGATACACCTTGGTGAGTTGCTCGGTGCGAATCACCACGTCGTCCATCGCGTCGAACCTACTGGCCGATTGCTCGCTCTTTTGCCTGAGTAGGTTCTCCGGGGTGAATCAGCCCCAGCACATCACCGTCAACGACATCGATTTCGCATACCTCGAGGCCGGTCCGGCCGACGGTCCGCTCGCGCTCTGCATGCACGGCTTCCCGGATCACGCTCCGACGTGGGACTTGCTGATGCCGCGGCTTGCGGACGCGGGGTATCACGTTGTCGCGCCGTGGTTGCGGGGCTACGCGCCAACGGGCTTGGCTCCCGACGGCAACTACCAAACCGCGTCCGTGGCGCTGGACATCCTCGGACTGGCCGATGCGCTCGCAGGCGACGGAGATGCCGTCCTCATCGGTCACGACTGGGGTGCGATTTCTTCGTACGCGGCCGTCGGGCACCGGCCGGACCGTTTCGCGAAGTTCGTTGCGCTTGCGGTGCCACATACGAGCGGTCTGATGTCGACGTTCTTCTCGCCGCAGCAGCTGCAGCGGTCCTTCTACATGTTCCTCTTCCAGACGCCACTCGCAGAGATCGCCGTGCCGATGGACGACTTCGCCTTCATCGACTACCTGTGGAGCTACTGGTCACCGAACCATCCGCCGAGTGCCGAGTACATGCGCGCGCTGAAGGACACCCTCGGCTCACCCGGCAGCCTCGACGCCGCGATCGCGTACTACCGCTTCATGCTCGGAACCCTGCCGGGAGACCCCGCCCTGACGGACATCGGCGCGGCCGGCTCGGGACCGATCAACGTGCCGACCCTCTATCTTCACGGCATCGATTGCGGCTGCATGGGCGTCGAGTCCGCCAACGAGGAACTGCTGCGTCCGAACTTCCCGGCTGGTCTGGACATGCACCTGATACCGGACGCCGGCCACTTCCTGCACCGAGATCAGCCCGAGGTCGTCAACGATCTCATCGTGAACTTTCTCGCCCGCTGACGCGTCAGGGGGCGGCGACCTTGTGGAGTTCGGGGTAGGCCTTGTTCATGCTGGCGCCGTCGACGAAGAGCGTGTCGCCGCTGACCCAACGGCCGTCGTCGCTCACGAGGAACAGCACAGCATCCGCAACATCATCGGGTTGACCGGCGCGTCCGAGCGGCGTGGATGCAACGTACGCATCGCGGATCGCAGGAACCACTTGGGTGAAGGCCGTGAGCGGCGTGTCGATAAACCCGGGCCCGATGCCGGCTACACGGACTCCAAACGGCCCGAGTTCCATCGCTGCGCACCGAGTGAGCATCTCGACACCGGCCTTGGCGCAGCAGTACGCGCTCATTCCCTCGGCCGGTACTCGCGCGTTGATGGACGCGATGTTCACGATCGCACCGCGTCCCGCTTCACGCATCACTCGCGCCTCGTGCTTCACCGACAGCATCACGCCCACCAGATCGGTCTCGATCACCGCACGCCATTCGTCGACGGGATGGTCGGCGATCATGCCGAAGCCGCCGAACCCGGCCGCGTTGACCGCGGTGTCGAGGGTGCCGAACTCGCTGACTGCGCGCGCCACCATCCGTTCGACGTCCGCCTCTGAGGTCACGTCGATCACTTCCGTCACCACTGCGTTGCCCAGTTCGGTCTGCGCCGCGATCAGCATCTCGGGATTGCGATCGGCGAGGACTGCTCGCGCGCCCTCGGCCACGAACCGGCGCGCGCATTCGAGCCCGATCCCCGATGCGCCCCCGGTGATCACTGCGACGCGACCTTCGAGTCGTCCAGACATGGAGTGCTCTCCTTATTTGCTCTTGACCTGCAAACCGCGGCGGAGCGTATCGGCACCCTGCGATACCCGGTACCGTGACCTTGTGCACGCGCATCACCACGGGGACGCCGACGCGACCTCAGGGGCGCGCCGGCGGGCGCTGACCTTCGCCCTCGGCGCCAACGCAGCACTCTTCGTCGGCCAACTGATCGCAGCCCTCGCGTTCGGATCGCTCGCGCTCCTGGCCGACGCCGCCCATCTCGCCACCGATGTCGTCGCACTGGCGTTGGCGTTGGTCGCCTTGCGCCTGGCCGGTCGGCCGGCGAGCGCGCGGTCGTCCTACGGCTGGGAGCGCGCCGAGGTCCTCGCGGCGCTCGGAAACGCGGTGCTGCTCATCGCTGCCTCGGGGTGGATCGTCTGGGAAGCCGTCCATCGGTTCTCGGAGCCGGAACGGATCAACGGGACGGCCGTTGCGATTGTGGGTGCGCTCGGACTGGTGGTGAATGCCGGCAGCGCCTTCGCGGTGGCCAGAGTGCGCGGGGGAAATCTCAACCTGCGCGGCGCGTTCTTGCACCTCGCCGCGGACGCGCTCGGTTCGCTCGGCGTGATCATCGCCGGTGTGACCCTCGCGTTCACCGACGCCGATTGGATCGATCCGGTCGTCTCGTTGGCAATCACCGCGCTGGTGGTCGGCTCCACGTGGTCCCTGGTGCGAGACGCTACGAGCGTGTTGCTCGAGCGCACCCCACGTGGTGTCGACATCAGCGAGATCGAGGCCGCGCTCAGCGCCGAGTCAGATGTCGAGGCCGTGCATCACATTCACGTCTGGTCGCTCGGGTCCGAGAACGCTGCGCTCTCGGCGCACGTCGTGCTTCGTGGTGAACCGTCGCTGCACGACGCGCAGTTGGTGGGCAATCGGCTGCGCACCCAAATCCAGAATCGGTTCGGCATCACCCACGCAACGATCGAACTCGAGTGCCACGACTGCGCCGACACCGTGCACGAAACCGCACCGGCCCACGGGCCACACTCTCACTGATGACCACGACCACCGGATCCCTCGACGCAACCGACATCGTCGGCCTGGAGACCAGCCCCCGTGCCGGACGTGGGCTTTGGGTGTTGCTCGTGGTCGTTGCGCTGGTGTTCGCCGGCGGCATCGGTTGGCGGATCGGCCGAGCCCAGGGCGAGCCGACGGTGCCGGGTCGCAGCTCCGTCGACGTCGGCTTCTTCCAGGACATGAGCACCCATCACAACCAGGCCGTCGGCATGGCGATGACCTACCTCGCGAACGGAACTGTTCCGCTGTTGCGCCAGATCGCCGGCGAGATCGTCACGTACCAGTCGTCCGAGATCGGTGTGATGGGCGAGTACCTCACGCGCTGGCACCAAGCCGGGACGGAAGGCTCGACGGCGATGGGTTGGATGGGGATGCGCACGCCCCGAGACCAGATGACGGGCATGGCCACGAAGCAGGAACTCGTCGCGCTCGGCGCGGCGCGCGGCGCGGACCTCGATCAGTTGTTCACCCGGCTCATGATCGATCACCACGTCGGGGGCGTTCAGATGGCGGAGTACGCAACGAAGCACGCGACCACGCCCGAGGTCAAGCGGTGGGCGATCTCCATGGCGGACGGTCAGCGCGGCGAGATTGCCGAGCTGAACCAATGGCGAGTCCGCAACGGATTCCCGGCCGTTCGGGTCGACCTCAGCGCTTGATCAGGACTCGGAGGTGTCGTAGGGGCGTTGGCGCGGCTTCGCCGCCTCCCGCTTGGGGACCATCACCTTGCGTTTGAAGTAGCAGACCTCTTCCCCGCGCTGGTTGTAGCCGAAGGTCTCCACACTGACGATGCCGCGGTCGGGCTTGCTCGAACTCTCCTTCTTCTCGAGCACGCGCGTCTCCGCGTAGATCGTGTCGCCGTGGAAGGTCGGCTTCTTGTGTTGCAACGTCTCGATCTCGAGGTTCGCGATCGCGAGCCCGGAGACGTCCGGCACGCTCATCCCGAGCACGAGGGAGTACACGAGGTTCCCGACCACCACGTTCTTGCCGAACTGAGTCTGGGTCTCCGCGTACCAGGCATCGGTGTGCAGCGGATGGTGATTCATGGTGATCATGCAGAACAGATGGTCGTCGTATTCGGTGATCGTCTTGCCCGGCCAATGCCGGTAGACATCGTCCGGTTCGAAGTCCTCGTAGTACCGCCCGAAAGGTCGCTCATACACCGTCATGGGCGTCGAGCGTACCGAGATCGGAGCGCAGCGCACCCAACCGAAGCGCGCTCGAACGGGGCCGAACCCTCGAATCGGAATAGAGCGCGGGGGCTCGGGGTTCTGGCCGCGCATGAGTGATCTCGTGCTTCAGACCGTGCCGCTCGGCGACCAATGGCCGACGATCGACCCATTCCTGTTCTGCGCCCACCACAACGACAACTTTCCGGCGGGCAACGCGCAGATGGGACCGGCGGCGCCGCTCGACGGCCGCAACATCGGCATGGACTTCGACAGCATCGACGGCTGGAACATGTACCACGGCTCGGTCGTCCCCGGATTTCCCCAACATCCTCACCGCGGTTTCGAGACCGTCACCATCGTCCGCAAAGGCCTCATCGACCACTCGGATTCGATGGGCGCCGCCGCGCGCTTCGGGCGCGGCGACGTGCAGTGGCTCACGGCCGGTCGCGGCGTGGTGCATTCCGAGATGTTCCCCCTGCTTGACGACTCCGCCCCCAATCCGACCGAGTTGTTCCAGATCTGGCTGAACCTTCCCAGCGCCGACAAGCTCACGGACCCGTACTTCACGATGATCTGGGATCGGGACGTCCCGCGTGTCACGAGCGTCGACGACGCGGGACGCACAACCGAAATCGCGGTCGTCGCCGGCGCCCTCGGTGACGCCGACGTACCGACACCGCCACCGAACTCATGGGCCGCACGGCCAGAGTCGGACGTCGCGATCTGGTTGATCCGGATGGAGCCCGGCGCGCGCTACCTGCTCCCTGCGGCCGAGGGCGCGGACACGGTCCGCACGCTCTACTGCTTCGAAGGCAACGGACTGACGATCGGCGGGACCACCGTGGGTCCCAACACCGGCGCGGTGCTGGACCCGCACCAGGACGCACCGCTCACCGCGGGCGAGGAACCGGTCGAGTGTCTCGTCCTCCAGGGCCGACCCATCGGTGAACCGGTCGAACGCTACGGACCGTTCGTGATGAACACCCGTGAGGAACTCGAGCAGGCCTTCAGCGACTACCGAGCGACCCAGTTCGGTGGCTGGCCGTGGCCGACCGACGATCCCGTCCACGAACGAGACACTGAACGGTTCGCCCGTCACGTCGACGGACGGGTCGAGTCGGCGTAGTCAGGACCTGACGCGTCGATCCGCCCGCCGGAAGCCGACGGGCGGATCGAGCGCGGATATTCGTTCGGTTCAGGAGCCCATGGAGTTCGGGCTGATTCCGCAGTCCGAGAAGATCTTGAACGTCTCCGAGTTGCTACTCAGCGCGTCCGACACAGCCTTGGACGTCTTGGAACTCGTGCCGACCAGCGAACTCGCGATCGCCTTCTTCACCTCGGCCTTCGAGAGGACCTTCTCGAAGAAGCAGCGAACCTTCGCCTTCGGCAGCTTGCCGAACGACGACGAGGTGCCTGCCTGCTTCATCACGAGATCGACGAAGTTGAAGCACTTCCCGTTCGTGATCACGCCGGCAACCTTCTCGGCCTGGACCGGCGAGAGCTTGGCCCCTGCGGCCTTGAACGGACCGTCCTTCGCGGCGAAGTCCTGCGGCGTGATTCCCTTCGCCTTCAGCGTGTCCACCCCGACCGCGTCGACCATGGCGGTGATCGCGCACTTGGCCTGGGTACGGGTGAAACCGTCCTTGGTCGCGGACGACCCGTTGTCGTAACTCTTCATCGCCGCGTCGACGTAGGGCTGACCGGCGCTTCCGGATGAACCACTCGTCGACGATCCGCTACTCCCGCACGCGGCGAGCAATCCGACCAGTCCGATGACCACGCTTCGACGCAACATTTCTCGACCTTCCAGCAGTTGAACATTGTCGTGTCCAAAAGGACTCGGCTCGTCCTGTCCACGGCTTGAGGATATGACGAATGCGGACCGGCGTCGGTCGATTCGGCGACCGCCGAATATGCATCGGTTTCGCACGTTTTGCCTCGCACACCCATGCGCTTGCACCACCTTCGTCACGTCGCGTTCTGGGGCGGGTCGAGAGTTGCGTCGGCAAGTCGCCGGTCACCGACGGTCGGGATCATCGGAGTTAGGGTCGGTCCGTTGTCGATCCGCTCCGGGAAGCCAGTGCGATGAACCGCGCGTCTGCGGCGCAAGCGACTCGATCTTTTGAACGGTTTCGTGCACCATGGCCGATGGTGCTGCCAGCGTGGGGCGTGGCACGCGTCCTTGTCGCCACAGCCCTCGTGACCGGTCACCTTCTCCTCGGCCATGTCGACGATCCCCTCGCCCGGGTGACGACCCGCCAGGGTCTGCTGGCGTGGGACGGCGCGTTCTACGCCGACCTCGCGCAGCACGGATACGCCGCCCTCCCACAGCCGGCGCTGCGTTTCTTCCCGCTCACCCCCCTGCTGGGACGCGCCGTCGGATGGGTCGGCGTCGGCCCACGCGTCGGCGTGGTGGTCGTCGCCAACCTTGCCGCACTGGTGGCCGGCTTCCTCCTCGTCCGGCTGGTTCGGCACGAAGGATTCTCCGACGACGTTGCCCGACGCGCGTCTTGGCTGCTGGCGCTGGCACCGGCGGCATTCGTCCTTGTACTCGGCTACGGCGAAGGCGTTTTCCTCGCGCTCGCGATCGGCATCGTGCTCGCGGCACGGAACCGCCACTGGGTCGTCGCGGCGGTGCTCGGCGTCCTCGCCGGGCTCAGTCGCCCGAGTGGATTCATCGTGGCCGTTCCGATCGCGGTCGAAGCGCTTCGGGCCCTGCGCGGAATCGCGCCGCGGGAACTCGCGATTCGGCTTCTCGCAGTCCTGGCGCCCTTCGCGGGGACGGGCATGTTTCTCTGGTGGGTCGGCGATCGGTTTGGCGATGCGCTCCTCCCGTTCCGCGTGCAGACGCAGTCCAATCTCAAGGGCTCGTTCACGAACCCGGTCACGTCCATCTCTCACGCCGTCAGCGGCCTCGTCCACGGGCGAACGGTCGGTACCGGACTCCATGTGGTGTGGATGATCGCGGCGGCTGCGCTGGTCGTCGTCTGCTTCCGCCGGCTGCCTGCGAGCTACGGCTGGTTTTCGCTCGCGATCGTCGTGAGCGCGATGACGTCCGCGAACCTCGACTCATTCGAGCGCTATGCCCTCAGCGCCTTCCCGCTGACGATCGCGGTGGCGCTCATCGCGCACACCCGTTGGACCGGACGCCTCGTCATCGCCGGGAGCGCCGTCGCCATGACCGGCTACGCCACCCTCGCATTCCTGCACGCTTACGTGCCTTAATTCCGCTCATGCGACAGCGCCGAAGCGAGCCCACGGCAACCCCAAGCACCGAGACGGCGAACGAAGGCGCCCAAGTGACCGTCGCAGGCCGCTCGGGCCCCGGCTCGGGGGCGCGGACTGGCGTCAGCGCGTGCCTCGCATCCCTCACCTTCGGAACTCCGCTCATGCGACAGCGCCGAAGCGAGCCCACGGCAACCCCAAGCACCGAGACGGCGAACGAAGGCGCCGAAGTGACCGTCGCAGGCCGCTCGGGCCCCGGCTCGAGGGCGCGGACTGGCGTCAGCGCGTGCCTCGCATCCCTCACCTTCGGAACTCCGCTCATACGACGCCGGAGCGCAGGTCAGACCGCGTAACGCTGCAAGAGTCCGCGCGCGATCACGAGGCGCTGGATCTCGTTGGTCCCCTCGCCGATGATCATCAACGGCGCGTCGCGGTAGTAGCGCTCGATGGGGAACTCCGTCGTGTAGCCGACGCCGCCATGGATCCGCATCGCCTCGGTCGCGATCTCGAACGCGGCTTCGCTCGCGAACAACTTCGCCATCCCGGCCTCCACGTCGGCGCGCGCACCTGACTGCTTCAGCGTGGCCGCGTGCTCGGTCAACAATCGTGCCGCTTGGAGCTTGGTACCCATGTCCGCGAGCTTGTTCTGGATCGTCTGGTGCTGCGCGATCGGTTTGCCGAACGTCGAGCGTTCCTGCGCGTACCGGATGGCATGCTCGAACGCGGCGCGGGCCACGCCGACAGCACGCGCCGCGATGTTGATCCGTCCGACTTCGAGGGCACCGAGCATGAATCCCAGTCCGTGACCCAGTCCGGCGTCGCCACCGAGGACACAATCGGCCCCGATGCGATGCTCGTCGTAGAACATCTCGACGGTCTCGATGCCCTTGTAGCCGAGCTTTCCGATGTTCTTCGAGACCGTGATGCCCTCGAAGCTCGGACCGGGTTCTTTCTCAAGGATGAAACACGTGATGCCCTCGTCCGTGCGGGCCGCAAGCGCAACGATCCCGGCGCGTTCACCGTTGGTCACCCAGGTCTTGGTCCCACTGACGATGTACTCGTCGCCGTCGCGCCGAGCACGACACGAGATGTTGCGGGTGTCGCTCCCTGCATCCGGTTCGGAGAGCGACAGACACCCGCGCGGCGCGCCCTGGGCGAGACCGGGGAGCCAGCGCGCCTGCTGCTCGGGGCTTCCCTCCCGCATGATGAGGCTCGCCGCGATGGTGTGGGTGTTGATGACGCCGGACAGCGACATCCAACCGGCGGCCAGTTCCTCGATCACGGCGATGTACGCGAGGAGATCAAGACCGAGGCCGCCGAACTCCTCGGGGATCGTGATGCCGAAGAGACCCATCGCTTGCATCTGCGCGACGAGGTCAGCTGGGTACTCGTCGGCGCGTTCGAGATCCCCGACGACCGGTAGCACCTCGCGCGCGACCCATCGCCGCACCGACGTCCGCAGCTCGTCCCGAATCTCTGGATCGGTACTCATCGTCGCATCCTACGAACCCAAGAATCGAGCGGAAGTCAAGAACGAAGCGAGACCCACCGCACGCCTGCAGCCGTTCAACCAGCGAAGTGTGGCCCGAGCGGCCCGGCCCGCAGGGCCAAGAGCAGAAGTCAAGAACGAAGCGAGACCCACCGCACGCCTGCAGCCGTTCAACCAGCGAAGTGTGGCCCGAGCGGCCCGGCCCGCAGGGCCAAGAGCGGAAGTCAAGCGACTTTGCGGTAACGACGGATGGACAACGGTGCGAATACGGCGATGATCGCGGCGATCCAGAGCAATGCGGAGACGACCTTGCCCGCCGTCGGTCCGCCCAACGTGAGGACCCGAACCGCGTTGATCACCGCGGTCACGGGCTGGTGGTTCGCGAACGCTTGGAGCCAACCGGGCATCGTCTTCACCGGCACGAACGCTGCTGAGGCGAAGACGAGCACGGCCACGATCGGAAAGAACGCCGCCTGCGCGGTCTCGGCGTTCGGCGCGAGCAAACCGAGCAACGCCGACAGCCACGACAGGGCGTAGGAAAACAGCAGCACGATGGCGAGCGCACCGACGAGCGCGAGCGCGCTGGTGTGATAGTTGAAGCCGACCATGAATCCGACCGCGGTCATGACGATCACGACGAAGACGTTCCGCACAAGATCTGCCGTCGTGCGTCCGACCAACACCGCCGAGCGGGCCATCGGGAGGGACCGGAACCGTTCGATCAATCCGGATTGCAAATCCTCGGCGAGCCCCACTCCCGTGTTCAACGCTCCGAAGGTGACCGACTGAACCCAGACGCCGGCCATCAAGAAGTCGACGTACGGAATCCCACCCCCCACATTGATCGCCCCACCGAACACGTAGCGGAACATCAGGACGAAGATGATCGGCTGCACGGTCGAGAACACGATCAGCTCGGGGTTCCGGGTGAGCCGCAGCAGGTTGCGCCACGTCATCGTGAGCGCGTCCCCCACGACCGAACCCGGATGCACACGGGCCTCGCGGCTCAACGTCGCCTGATCGACGGTCGTCGGGATCATGCCGGCACCTCCGCGTCTTCTGCCTCAGCCGAATGACCGGTGAGTTCGAGGAAGACGTCGTCCAGGGTCGGCTCTCGAACGGCGAGCGCTTCCACGTCGATGCCGGCAGCGTCCAGCGCGCGCACCGCGGCGATCACGGCCGGGCCGCTGTCCGCCACCTGGATCGCCACGCCGTTCGCAGTGTCGGCCAGCGCGACCTCACCGACCGAGGCGAGTGCACCACGCGCCCGGTCGATCTGGGCGAGGGGAACGTTGACCTCGATGTGGGTGGAACCGAGCCGGCCCTTCAACTCCGTGGCTGTGCCCTCGGCGATGACCTGGCCGTGATCGATGACGACGATCTGATCCGCGAGGCGGTCCGCCTCTTCGAGGTATTGGGTGGTGAGCAGCACCGTGGTGCCGTCGGCGACGAGTTCGCTGATGATCGCCCAGAGATCCAGCCGAGAACCGGGGTCGAGACCCGTGGTCGGTTCGTCGAGGAACAAGATCGGTGGACGGTGGACCAGGGCCGCGGCGAGGTCCAGCCGGCGGCGCATGCCGCCCGAGTAGGTCTTGAGCGAGCGGTCGCCGGCATCCGACAGTCCGAACCGCTTGAGCAGTTCCTCGGCGCGGGCGCCAGATTCGTCCTTCGGCAGATGACACAGCCGTCCAACCAACCGAAGGTTTTCCCGTCCGGTGAGCACTTCGTCGACCGCCGCGTACTGGCCGGCGAGCCCGATCCGCAGCCGCACCGACTCCGGGTGCTTGGCCACATCGATGCCGAGGACCGAAGCTCGTCCCTCCGAGATCGGCAGAATCGTGGTGAGGATGCGTACCGCCGTCGTCTTCCCCGCGCCGTTCGGCCCGAGGAGTCCGAGCACGGTGCCGGCTTCCACCTCGAAGGAAACCCCGTCGAGCGCCACAACGTCCCCGAAGCGCTTCCGGACGTCTTGGACCACGATCGTTGCGTCAGCCATGGCGCCGAGTTTCGCAGACCGGCTGCGAACGACTGGCGTCCTGAACCCACTGTTCATTCGGATCGGGGAACAGAGCGCAGGTGCCCTAGGTTCACCCTCCAACATGCAGATGCACCAGACCATGATGGGTTTTCGCCGGGATCCTGACGTCGTGAACGGCGCGCGGGTCGAACGCGCCCTCATTCGCCGGGTTCTCGGGATGACGAGTCCGTACCGCACTGCGCTCATCGGGTTCCTCATCACCGTCGTGCTCTCGGCTGCGGTGGGTGTCGTTCCGTCTTTGCTGTTCCGGTCGCTGCTGGACGATGCCGTCGGATCCAGGGACAAGGCCCTCGTCCTGGGCCTGGCCATCGCCGCAGTCGGCGTAGCGCTCGCCAATGCAACCCTGAGCCTCCTGCAGCGCTTCTACTCCGCTCGGGTCGGTGAAGGGCTCATTTACGACATGCGGGTTGCGCTCTTCGACCACGTGCAGCGACTCCCGATCTCCTTCTTCACCCGGGTGCAGACCGGCGCGCTCATGAGCCGCATCAACGGCGACGTCGTCGGCGCGCAGCAAGCCGTGACGAACACCATCGGAACTGTGGTGCAGAACGTCATCACCCTGACTATCACCCTTGGACTGATGGTTGCGCTGGAATGGCGGCTCACGCTCCTCACGCTCGTCGTGCTTCCTGCTTTCATCATCCCGGCCCGCCGCATCGGCCGAAAGCTTCAGGTCATCACTCGTGACGGGTTCATGGTCAACGCGTCGATGAGCAACACGATCGCGGAACGGTTCAACGTGGCGGGCGCACTCGTCGTGAAGCTGTTCGGTCGTCAGGATCGCGAGCGCGACGAGTTCTCCACTCGGGCCGCACAGGTCCGGGACATCGGTATCGCGTCGGCGATGTACTCACGCGTGTTGATGGTGGCCCTGGGGTTCGTCGCGGCGGTCGGAACCGCGGTCGTGTACTTCGTCGGCGGCCGGCTGGTCATCAGCGGCACGATCTCGATCGGAACCCTCGGCGCGATGACCCTCCTGGTCTCCCAGATCTACCAGCCGCTCACGCAGCTGACGAACGCCCGGGTGGACGTGCTGACCGCGCTCGTCAGCTTCGAGCGGGTCTTCGAAGTCCTCGACTTCCCCGCCCTCGTCGCCGAGAAACCGGGTGCGTACGACCTGATCGATCCGACCGGCCGGATCGAGATCGATCACGTGTGGTTCCGCCATCCGGCCCCGGCCGTGTCGTCGCTGGCGTCCCTGGAAGAAGGCATGCCCGAACTCGAGACCGAACCGAGCGAGTGGATCTTGCGCGACGTGAGCCTGACCGTCGAGCCTGGAGAACTCATCGCGCTCGTCGGTCCGTCCGGCGCGGGCAAGACCACGACGGCGATGTTGGTGCCCCGCATCTCGGACGTCGAGCAGGGCAGCGTGCGCCTCGACGGTCACGACGTGCGTGACCTCACCCTCTCGTCGATCGGCGACGCCGTCGGGTTCGTCATGCAGGACCCCCACCTGTTCCACGACACGATCCGCGAGAATCTGCGATACGCGAAGCCCGATGCAACTGCCGGTGAGATGGAAGATGCGTGCCGTGCCGCGCGCATCCACGATCTCGTGATGTCGTTGCCGGACGGGTACGACACCATCGTCGGCGAGCGGGGCTACCGGATGTCGGGCGGCGAGAAGCAACGGCTCGCCATCGCACGCGTGCTGCTGAAGCAACCGGCCATCGTCATCCTCGACGAAGCCACATCACATCTGGACTCCGAGTCCGAACATGCGATCCAGCGGGCCCTCGACGCCGCGTTGACCGGACGCACCGCGATCGTGATCGCGCACCGCCTCTCGACCATCGTCAACGCCGATCGCATTCTCGTCATCAACGAGGGCCAGGTCGTGGAGCAGGGCACTCACGACGAACTGCTCGCACGCGGTGGCCTGTACGCGGACCTGTACCGCACCCAGCGCGATCGGGATCACGAGGAGGGTGGCATCCGCCGCATCGACACCGCGGCCCCGGCTACCGACACCATCCCGAATCTCTCGACCGGTACGATGGGCCACCCGTAAGTAGCCGCACTCTTCAACACCGGCTCGAAACGCATGGCAGACACCGAACGAGTTCCTCGGTCGCAGCGCCGCGCCGATCTCGCCGATCGGCGCGGTCGGTGGGGCCGCCTGGCGGCACTGGTCGGCGGACTCTTCGTCGTGCTCACGGCCGTCGCGGTCGCCCTCGTTCTCACCGACGTCATCACGGTCCCGGGAAGTGACGACACCCACCTCAACGCGGCGGCACGACGCTCGACCCCGTCGACCACCACGACGCGTCCCCGAACGGTCAAACACCGCCGGGTGCTCACCCCCGCCGATCCGCTTCGCCTCTGGATCGCCGGAGACTCCCTCGCCGGCTCGATCGGACCGTCGCTCGGCGAGCTGGCCGCGAACACCGGCGTCGTCCAACCTCAGTACGACTCCCGGATTTCGAGCGGTCTTCTCACCCCCGATTTCTATGACTGGCCGAAGCATGCCGAGCAACAACTCGCGCTGCTCGACCCCGAGGTCGTGGTGTTCATCATCGGCACCAACGACGCCAACGTCTGGTCCGACAAGCTCGCCGACGGGTATCGAATCCGCACGGAGGCCATGATGCGCGAGTTGGTGGGCACCAAACACCGTGACGTGTATTGGGTGGGTGCACCGGTCGCACAGGCCAAGCAACTCGAAACCGGCGTGCTCGCAGTCAACCGCATCCAGCGCGCGGCCGCCGCCGCGGTAGGGGTGACGTACGTGGACGCGCACACGATCTTCGGCGACGCGAATGGGAACTACCAAAGCCGATTCGCCGACCAGTTCGGTCGGACCCAGATCATGCGTGCGGGCGACGGCGTGCACTTCTCGGTCGCCGGGGCGGACTTGATCAGCGCCGACATCTACGGACTCATCAACGCCGCGTGGAAGATCACCGCCCAAGCGGTACTCGGCGCGCCGAAGCGGGTCCTCGAGACCAAGGGTTCCACCCAGATCCCGGGGACCCACAAGTCGGTGGGCGCGTCCGTGAGTAATGGGTCACCCACCTCGCGGCCGGAGTACCAACCTCCGTCTGCGACCTCCACGTCGTCATCGTCCACGACGGCGACCAGTGCACTCGCCAGCACCACCACCACGGTCGCCCCGTCGACGACCACGTCCAGCACGCCCGCCCCTTCGTTTCCTTAGAACCGGCGCCGAGCGGCTCGGGCGCCAAGTGGTTCGGGGCGCCGCACATCGGGCGCGATCCCGCTTGGAAGTCACGCCGGAGACCGTCGGTAGGCTCACCCGCCATGACTGACACGCATGCTGCGGCAACCGCCGCCGTCGACGCCGCGGCGGCGCTCGTCGGTGCCGCCGCCCGCCATCTCGCCGAGAACGCAACCGAGAACGGCCGAATTTCGGTGTCCAAACTCGACCAACACCAGGTGGTCGCATACGACCTGGCGCATGCGGCCGCGGCCGTCGCCGGTTCTCGGGTGATGTTGAGCTACGCGCAACACGGTGACTTCGAGGCCAAGCTCTCCTACACCTACATCGCCGACGTCTTCGCGGACATCGTCAGCCGACTCGTCGGACGCGAGGCCGAGTGGGGCGTCGACCCCGCCGACCTCGCGAGCGCACACGATTTCGTGGCGGCGCATCGCGACCCGGCGTTCCTCGAATCACTCGCCGACGAACTCCCCCGTCACGGCACGGGCCCGGCGCACCTCGACGACGAGTTCGACATGGTTCGAGACACGTTCCACCGATTCGCCGAAGACAAGATCCGGCCCGTCGCCGAACACATCCACCGCACCAACGCCGACATCCCGGACGACATCATCAACGGCATGGCCGAGATCGGCAGCTTCGGCCTGTCGGTCCCAGAGGAGTACGGCGGCTTCGCGGCCGGCGGCGAGTCGGACTACCTCGCGATGTGCGTGGCGACCGAGGAGCTGTCGTGGGGTTCGCTCGGCGCCGGTGGTGCGCTCATCACGCGCCCGGAGATCCTCACGCGCGCGATCGTGAAGGGTGGGACCGAAGAGCAGAAGCACGGATGGTTGCCGCAGATCGCCAGCGGTGAGCGCATCGTCGGCGTGATGGTCACGGAGCCGGACTACGGCTCTGATGTCGCCGGGGTGAAGGTCACGGCGACACCGGTCGACGGCGGATACGTCATCAACGGCGTGAAGACCTGGTGCACGTTCGCCGGCCGCGCCGACACGCTCATGGTGTTGGCCCGCACGGACTCGGACCGTTCGCTCGGTCACCGCGGCCTCTCCGTGCTCGTCGTCGACAAGCCGCCCGCACCCGGCCACCACTTCGCGTTCGACGACGGTCGTGACGGCAAGATGGAAGGGCGTGCCATCGACACGCTCGGCTACCGCGGCATGCACTCCTTCGAGGTGGCGTTCGACAACTGGTTCGTGCCCGCCGAGAACCTGATCGGCATGGACAGCGGTCTCGGCAAGGGCTTCTACCTCCAGATGGAGGGCTTCGAGAACGGCCGCCTCCAGACCGCAGCGCGAGCAGTCGGCCTGATGCAAGCGGCGTTCGAGGCCGGTCTCGGGTACGCACAGGACCGCAAGGTGTTCGGCCGACCGATCTTCGATTACCAGCTGTCGAAGGTAAAGCTCGCCAAGATGGCCGCGCTGATCTGCGCCGGACGACAGTTCTCCTACGAAGTGGCGCGCATGATGGCGCGCGGCGAAGGGGCGCTCGAAGCCAGCATGGTGAAGGCGTATGTGTGCCGCGCCGCCGAGTGGGTCACGCGCGAAGCGCTCCAGCTCCACGGGGGCATGGGCTACGCGGAAGAGTTCCCGGTCTCGCGCTACTTCGTCGACGCGCGTGTGCTCTCGATCTTCGAAGGCGCGGACGAGACACTGTGCCTGCGCGTGATCGCGCGGCGGCTCACGGAACAGATGCTCTCGGCGTAGGTCGTACGGTGACGCGATGACCGAGTCGTCTGCGGATTCGTCGTCCGTCCGGTTCTGGCCGTGGATCGGCTGTATTGCTGCGCTCGGACTCGCCGCGCGCGTCGGATACATCCTCGGCTTCTCCTCCCACCTCAACTTCGGGCTCGACTCCATCTGGTATCAGCTCGAGGGTGGCGCGTTGGCCTCCGGCCACGGGTACGTCGATCCTCAGCGCCTCTTCGAGTCCGGTCGTGATGTCGCCACCGCGTTCCGGCCACCGCTGTACCCGGGTCTTCTCGCGGCCGTCGTGTCGTGGATCGGTGAGAGTCGTCAGACCTTGCAGTTGGCGGGCGTAGCCACTGGCACCGTGTCCATCGTCGCCATCGGCGTGCTCGGGCGACGGGTTGCTGGATCTCGGGTCGGGATCGTCGCGGCGGCGCTCGCCGCCGGGTCGCCCGCGTTGATCGGCTTCGACGCGTCACTCATGAGCGAGACCCTGTACGTCCCCATCGTCGCCGGCTTGCTGCTGATGACCTACCGGGCGATCGATCGGCCGTCCCCGCTGCGTTGGATCGGCGTCGGCGCGCTCTGCGGGCTCGGCGCGCTCACCCGTGGCGACGCCGTGTTGCTCTTCGCCGTCCTCGTGACCCCGAGCGTCCTGTTCCTGCGCCGGCCGTGGAAGTCCCGACTGGTATTCGGCCTCGCCGCCGTCGCAGGGTTCGCGCTGCTCGTCGGGCCCTGGATCGCCCGCAACCAGTCCGAGATTGGCCGACCGACCCTGGCCACCCTCGATGCCGGTACCGCGCTCGCCGGGACCAACTGCCCTGCGGTGTACCGGGGCCCCATGATCGGGTTCTGGGAGAACGATTGCACGCTGCGCCCCGACGATGCCCGCATCAGCGAGGTGGAACGCAACGATCGCCTCCAGCGTGACGGCATCAACTACGCGTTCGACCACGTGGACCGGTGGCCGGCCGTCGTCCCGGTCCGCGTCCTGCGGCTCTGGGGCCTCTGGGACCCGATCACGCAGTCGCGGCTCGAGCGCGTCGAGAGTCGGAACTCCACCTGGCAGGTGATCACCTGGGCCACCCACCTCGTGCTCTTCGGTTTCGCCATCGCCGGCTTCGTCCTCATGGCTCGTCGACACCGCGTCTGGCTCCCGCTTGCGGCCACCCTCGTCAGCGTGACGCTGGCCGCCGCGTTGTCGTACGGCAAGCAGCGGTTTCTCGCTGCGGCGGAACCGGCACTGTTGGTCACCGGCGCGTTTGCCGTCGTTGCACTCTTCGACCGCGTTCGAAATCGAGCATCGCCGCCAACGCCGGCTGCGATGCTGACTCCATGACACTCGTGCCGTTCGAACTTCGCGGCGAGGTCGTTCATCTGCAACCGATGGCCCTCGACCACGTCGACGGGCTCGTCGCGGCGGCCACCGTCGATCGGTCCACGTACGGGTTCACGGAGGTGCCGGCTGACCACGAGTCGATGACCGCCCACGTGTCGCATCTCCTCGAGCTCCAGGCGCGCGGTAGCGACGTTCCGTTCACAACCTGTGACGCGCTGACCGGCCGCGTGCTCGGCGCCACGCGCTTCCTCTGGCTTCGCTCGTACTTCGGTCGCGAGGTCCCGGATGCGGTGGAGATCGGCGGCACCTGGCTTTCGGCCTCCGCGCAACGAACCGGAGCGAACACCAATGCCAAGTTGCTCATGCTCACTCACGCGTTCGAGGTGTGGGGCGTCCAGCGCGTCGACCTGAAGACCGACGCGCGCAACGCGCGGAGCCGCGCCGCGATCGAACGGCTCGGCGCACGACTCGACGGCGTCATGCGCAGTTGGCAGCCGTCGCTCGTACCCGGCGAGGAGGGTCAGGCGCGCGATAGCGCGCTCTATTCGATCATTCCGTCGGAATGGCAGGCAGTACGCGACCGGCTGCGCCGACGTGCGCCGGAAGCTCACGCATGAGATCGAGCACCGCCTGGGCCATCGGGTCGTCGACGGTCGTTGCGTCCCACCGCAGTTCGTCGCCGACCACCGTGACGGTGGTGGTCATGAACCCGCAGCACGCGTTCTCGAGCGCCGCGAGTTCACGGGCCAGATCCTCGGCTTCGTGTGAGTGGCGGAACCGCCAACGCATCCCGGTTGCGGTGCGCTCGGAACTCTGCAGTCCGAGGCTGAACAGACGGGCGTAGGCCTCCAGGCGCGCCGCGGGGGTGTCCGGCGCGTCGGTCAGATCACAGACAATCGGGATCGGTTCGGTCACGGGAAACCCCTGATTTCGCTTAGTGAATGACGGCCGGCTCACCGTAAACCCTGGAGTATGGTCCAGAGTCAAGATGTTCTCGGAGGCGGTTCACATGCGCATCGGCGAAGTGGCGGAAAAGGCCGGGGTCACCGTTGACACGGTGCGCTATTACGAGCGGCGCGGTCTGCTTGCGCCCGCCGAACGGAAGCCTTCCGGCTACCGCGTGTTCGACGCCGCCACCGTCGAACGACTCGACCTCGTTCGGCGGCTGCAAGGGATCGGGCTGACCATCGAGGAGATGCGCGACGCTCTTCGCGCCCACGACGTCGGCGGCGCAACGTGCGACTCCGAGCGGTGGCGGATCGAGACCGTCCGCGATCGCATCGACACCAAGATCTCCGAACTCGTGGCGCTTCGGGTCCGGCTCGACGCTGTCCTCACCGCCTGCGTGACGGGCGAGTGCTCACTCGCGCCGACGGGTCCTCGCCCATAACTACCCCACCGTCCGGCGTCACCAGCGCTGCGTAGGTCGGCCTGTGCGACGCCAGAGTGTGAGTCCTTGCGCGGACTGCTACTCATCGACAACCAAACGCTTCCCCAAGCTGACTGCATCGTCGACGGTGAACCCGATTCGTTTGTAGAACGCGATCGCATCAGGGTTTGTGGCTCGCACTTGCAAGTTGATCTTCGGGCAGCCGAGTTCGCGGAGACGGGTTTCGGCCGCGTCCATCAAGGCACGCCCGTGACCCGCGCCGCGTTCGGTCGGCTCTACTGCGAGGTAGTTGATCCAACCGCGATGGCCCTCGTACCCCGCCATCACGGTCCCGACCACGTGGTGGTCCAACGTGCCAACCAGGAGCAGGTCGTCGGCCAGTGCGAGTTTGCGGTCGATGTCACGCGCGGGATCGTTCCACGGTCGAGTGAGATCGCAGTCGAGCCACAGCGCGATTACGGCATCGGTGTCGTCGACGGCGAAGGGACGAATGCGCAGCGTCATCATTCCGCGATCACCGCATCATTCAGCTGCTCCAGGATCCGATCGACGGTCTCGCTCGCGGTGAGATCGGTCGAGTCGATCCACAGGCCGACGCCGGCGAGCTCGTTGCGTTGCACCCCGTCGAGTTGCAACCACTGTTCACCCACCGTCTTGTCCGGTCTCTCCGCGTCACGCGCGAATGCCGTCCGAGGGTCGGGTGCGAGCACCACCAGGTGGACCGGCCGTGCTGCGAGCCGATCGATGAGCAGGTCGATGCGACCACGCGACACGTAGATGTCGTCGATCACAGGCACAAACCCTGCCGCACGCCAGACGTCGGCCGCCGCCGCCGAGGCGCGCGTACGAATCTGCAGCTGCCGGTTCCACTCGGCCATCGGCCCGTCACCGGCCCAACGTCCCCCGGCCACCACCATCATCTGAAGCCGATCGGCCTCGACGTGCACGCCGGCCGCGAACCGCTGCGCAAGCAGCCCGGCGACCGTTGTCTTGCCGGCGCCGGGGATGCCGGACACGACGATCACCCCGGACGGGTCCGCAGTGAGCTCGACGTCGTCGAGGAGTGCGAGGTCATGGTGGTCCACCGGGCGCGGCACGTACCCGGAGTGGAACTCGCGCTGGATGCTCACTCCGAGGCACGCAACTTCGCGACCGTCGATTCGGCCGACGGTGAAGCAGTCCGCGGGATATTGGTACTCGCGACCGTGTCCCCATTGGTAGGCCGCGCCGTCCGTTTCGAAACGAATCGGGTGCAGATCCACTGTCCGCCCGGCGGCCGTTCCCACCACGAGCCGAACCGGCAGGTCGTCGAGTCCCCGCTCGTAGCCGTGGGCCGTGAGTGCCTTGACGGCGCGCTCGAACCCGTCGTCGGTGATGTCGACGACGAGGTCGAGATCGTCGTGATCACGAGTCTCTCGTGCCGCCAGGGCATCGATCCCCCAGCCGCCTTCGACCCACGCCCGCACGTCGGCTCGCTCCAGCGCATCGAGCACACGGTGAACCTCGCCCGACGGCATCATTGCCGCACCGTACCGGCCACAGTCTCCACTCCGACCCAGACTTTCAAGCCCTCCCCCACCGTTCGGCGTCACCAGCGCTGCGTGGGTCGGCGTCAACGACGCCGGAGTGTGGGGTGAGGGGCGTCGAGGGTCGGGCGATCACCTGACAGGCTGCACGCATGACCGAGCCGGGCCCGGAGCCGTCCCGACATCGCGGTCGGATCACGGCACTGGCGATTCCGATCGTCGCGTTCACCATCTCGGGCTACGTCGGCAATGCCCTCGCACCGACCTTGGCGCACGACGCGCCCATCGTGCTGCTGCTCCTGAACCCCCGGCTGCGCTGGCTGTTCCTCGCGTCGGCCAAGGTCGAAACCCTGTGGTTCTTCCTGATTCCTCTCGTACGCGGCTCCGTGCTGCTCACGGTGTACTTCCTGCTCGGGCGCTGGTTCGGCGACGCAGCGCTGCGGTGGCTCGAAGCGAAGAGCGGCAACGCGATGCGTCCGATGCTCTGGATCGAGCGCAAGTTCCACCGGGCGCGCATTCCGATCACGTTCTTCTTCCCGGGCACGATCGCCGCAATGCTCGCCGGCGCCGACGGCATGTCCGCACCGCTGTTCTTCGGCGTCGCGCTCTCGAGTATCACCCTGCGGGTGTGGGCAGTCCGCTCGCTCGCGGATGCGTTCCGCGGGACGCTCTTGCAGGTACTCGACTGGGTCGGCGCAAATCAGTTGTGGCTCACATTCGCATCGATCGGCAGTGTGATCGCGTGGGTGGCATGGTCCAACCGGCACGGCATCGAGCCGATCGAGAACATCGATGATTTCGTCGACGACGTCGACCGGCCGCCAGTCCCCTGATCAGCGCGAAAATTGGAAGCGTTCCGGCGCGTCGTCGCCATCGACAAGGTCGGCGATCATCCGGCCGACGAGCGGCGCGAATTTGAAGCCGTGCCCTGAACACGGTGACGCCACGACGATCGGGCCGACGCGATCGAGCACGAAGTCTTCGGTCGGCGTGGTGGTGTAGAGACACGTCGTCTCCGTGGCCGGGACGGGGACCAGACCGGGCATCCACCGCTCGACGAACTGCACGATCCGCTCGCGGCTGCCGGGATCGACCATGCCGTCGCGAGTGTCGGCATCCACCTGCGGACCGGTGTGATGTTCGGCCAACTTCACACCTTCACCCGGCGTCTCGAGTCCGTAGATCGTCATGCCGCCCTCGTGGTGGATGAAGCTCGGCCACCACGACGGCGTCTCCGAAGGTAAGAAGTGGAAGACCGACTCTTGGGTGACGTGCAGCGGTGGTATCGGCGCGAGATCGTGCAGCAAACCTGCGCACCACGCCCCGGCCGCGACCACGACCACATCGGCGTCAAACGCCAGATCGTCCAGCACGACGCGCGCCCCCGCACCGTCCGGTTCGACGGCCTTCACGGCCTGGTCCCACACGAAGTTGGCACCGTTGCGCTGCGCCTGTTCGATCATGGCCAAGCGCGCCGCACCGGCCGCGATCCGGCCACCGCCCGGCTGGAACACCACCGAACCCTCGAAGCGCATTCCGGGCCATCGCTCCTGCGCGACATCCGGTGTCAGCAGCTCGACGGGTACGCCCTCGGCGTCCATCGCGGCCAGCACTTCGGTCACCTGGGCCGCGTCACCGTGGTCGACCGAACCGGTCGACACGATCAGACCGAGTCCGGCCTCCTGCTCGAGCTCGTGCCAGACCTCCAACGATTCGCATCCGAGGCGGACCCAAAACGGGTCGGGGTAGCCGAGGCGAAAGATTCGGGACGCGCCGTGCGAGCTCCCACGATCGTGACCATCCTCGAACTGTTCGACGACCGTGACCCGGTCCCCGCGTCGGGCGATCTGCCACGCCGCCGCAGCACCCATCACCCCTGCGCCGACGATGACCACTTCTCTTGGCGCCATCACCTCAGGCTAGAAGCAACGCCGAGGCTCGCCGCGGTTCTCAACCTCATTTTGAGCGCTCAAAAACCGTCTGATTCGTGGTGCAACGCGCGTCTGGATCGCGACGTCAGCCGGCGCTTCTAGTCATCTTGGCGCGTTCGCCGCGGGAGACGAACTTATTGGCCATCTTGCGGGAGGCTTCGTCGATCATCTCGTCGCCGAACATGACCGCTCCACGCCGCTCGCCCTCGGTGGTGGCCTTCTCGTACGCGTCGAGGATGTCGAACGCCTTGTCGAACTGTTCCTGGGTCGGCGTGTACACCTCGTTGATGACGGTGACCTGGTCCGGGTGCAGCGACCACTTTCCGTCGAACCCGAGGATGCGGGTGCGCATCGCATAGTCGCGCAACGCGTCGAGCTCGCGGATTTTGAGGAACGGACCGTCGATCACTTGCAATCCGTTCGCGCGGCCGGCCATGAGGATCTTGCTGAACACGTAGTGGAAGTGGTCGC
>JANYJV010000002.1 GCA_025361725.1 Acidimicrobiia bacterium
CCCCCCCCACCACACTGTTGGGGCAGATCGGATGATGTGACTCAGGTGTTGCGGATCAGGCTCGACGTGCGAAATAGACAATCGCGAGAATGATCAGGATCACGACCAGGGTTCCGACGCCGATATACATGAATCCACCTTTCCGAGGATGAGGACCACACCCTTCCCGCCAAACCGACAACCGAAACTCGGTGCGCGAAAGACGACCCAGGTCGGTGCGAAGCGGGCGCAGTGTTCAGCGAGCCAATGACTTCGGCGTGTTGATCTTGTCGGGCGCGACTTGCAGGATGACGCGACCGCCAGGGCCAATGGGGTTCGCGTCGTCCGTACCCACGTACCGGGGAGTCAGCGCGTCGATTTGGGCTCGAGCTTCTTCGCCGCCGATCACGCCGACGACGTGTCCGCGCACCTCGGCCCAATCCCAATCGCTTTCGGACGAGTGGATCAAGACCGTGATGCGCGGATCGCGCTCCACGTTCTTGGCGCGCTGGCGTTGCGGCTCGGTGTTGATAAGTACGTGCTCACCGTCGGTGTCGACCCAGGTGAGCTGACCGCGTTCTCGTAACCGACGGCGATGTACAACCTCGCCGGGTTTGAACTTTGTCCCGCCAGGGAAAACGGAGAGCGCTCCCAGCCCCTTGATGCCGTCCCCCGTCGTTCTCGAAACGACGGGGGACGCTGCGTACGATGACGGTCCATTCCACGGGGTGACTCCATGGGTTCACAACATGCCTGAAGGCGATTCGATCGTCGGCGCAGCACGGCGCGTCAGTGCTGCGATTGAAGGCAAGGTCATGACCCGCATCGAGATCCGCCAACGCGCCGGAAGCCATCGTGCCGGGACGCGGGTGAAACGCGTGGAGGCGCACGGGAAGCACCTGCTGATTCGCTTCGACGACGGCACCACGCTGCGGACGCACCTGCGGATGAACGGCCGTTGGGATACCTATCCCCCGGAGGCCCGGTGGCGACGGCCGGCTCATCGCGCGCGCGTTGTCCTTGAGGCCGACGACGGGTTCACCGCCGTCTGTTTCGATGCACCCGAGGTCGAACTCCTTCGAGACCGGAGGGACGAGGCGGAGCGTTTGGGCCACCTCGGCCCCGATCTATGTCGACCGGACGCCGATCTCGACGAGATGGTTCGCCGTTTCGGGCACCTCGATCCGGCGACCCAACTCGGCGTGGCGTTGCTGGACCAGCGGATCGCCTGCGGCGTTGGGAACGTCTACAAGAGCGAGATCTGCTTTGCCTGCCGAATCAATCCGTTCACTCCGATCGCACGGATCGATATCACCCAACGCGCCGAACTCGCCGCGACCGCCGCCCGCCTCCTGCGCGCCAACCTCGGGACGGGACGACGCGTGACCTACGCCAACGGGTATGCCGTCTACCGACGGGCAAGACGACCGTGCCCACGGTGCGGCACGGTCGTGAAGATGCGCCGACAGGGAGAACCGGCGCGCAATACGTACTGGTGCCCAGAGTGTCAGCCCACGCTGCCCGACGCTTCGACGTGGCCCGGCTGATCGGCGCCAGCACCTACGCTCGGCAACCGTGGAGCGCGGTCCGAAAGTCTTGACCCGTCGAATCCAACAAATATTCTTCGGATTCGTCGCGATCATGATCGTGCTCATCGCCGTCTCGCTGGTTCCCGCGTTGTCGAGTCGGGCGCACATCAGCGGCCTCCGAGACCGTTGGCTCCCCGCCCGCACAGCGTCACTGCAACTCTCGACCGCGTTTGTGGACCAAGAAACGAGCGAGCGCGGGTTCGTCATCACCAGTGATCCCAAATTCCTCGAACCGTACCGATCAGGCACGATCGCCACCAAGAAACTCTTCCGCGACCTCAAGCGACAACTGGGCTCGGACCCGCTCGGGATGGCTCGACTCGCCTCGACGACGGCACGCTACGAAGAGTGGAAGCGTCTGGCCGCCGAACCGGAGATCGCCGCAGCACGCGGGCCGTCGCCGGACCTGGCCCGCGCCGTCATCGCCAACGGCAACGGGAGGCTCCGGTTTGATCAGCTGAGATCGGTGTCAAGGCGTTTGACGGTGTACATCGACGACCGGGCGGCCGACGCGCAACGTTCGGTCGCCGACGCCAACGACCGTCTCGTGCTCAGTCTGGTTGCGGCCATCGCGGCGGTGGCGATCTTGGCGGCAATCGCACGGCAGTGGCTGAAGCAATGGTCGAATCGCGTGACCGAACAACTCACCACCGAGGATCGGCTGGCCACCCAGACCGAGCTCCTCGAGAGCATTACCAGCCAAACCCCCGACCCGATCTTCCTCAAAGACGCAGATGGCTGTTACGTCTTCATGAATGCGGCGGGCGCGCTGGTAATGGGTGGAAAACCAATCGAGACGTATCTCGGACGCACGGCCCACGACCTGTTGTCGGCCGAGGCCGCCGACGTCATCGGTCGGGACGACGACGAGGTCCGGCGGGTCGGCGTCGCCAACACCTACGAAGAGCGGATCGGCGATCAGATTTTCCTCTCGACCAAGAGTCCGTACGACTTCATAGACGGCACTCGCGGAGTCCTCGGCGTCGCTCGGGAGATCACGGACCGTAAGCGCCAGGAGACCCAGCTCCTCGCGATGGCAGCAGTCACCCGTGCGACGGCTGCGCAGGCAACGATCGCCGAGGTGGCACTCGCCGCTCGCGATCCGCTCCGAACGGCCACCGGTGCAGATGTGATCTGGATCTTCGTGGCCGACGAATCGGGTCGCCATCTCGATTTGGTTCTCGACGACGGCGTCCTGGCGACCACAGCAGAGGAATGCTCTTCGGTTGCCGTCGACGGTCCGAGCAACACCGCCGTTGCGTTCCGCAGCGGGAAGCCACTGGTGATCACCGATGCCGACGTCCCGCCCGAGAGCCGGGCTGCCATCGACCGCGAGCGACTCGTCACCAGCATGCATCTCCCGTTCCCTTCGTCGTCGCGTACGCAGGGTCAGGTGAGCTTGGCGTGGCGCCATGAACACGCGGACGTCGCTCGGCGCGAGACGGAGTTCTTCTCCAATCTCGTGGCCGCGATCGCGGAATCACTTGCGCGCGCGCGTGCGCACGAACTGCAACAGAAGGCGGTGGCTGCCTTCCAGCGTGCACTCCTCCCCGATGAGACGTTCCCGACCGACGTCGAGATCGCGGTGCGCTACGAACCCGCGCTGGACGAGCTGGACGTGGGAGGCGATTGGTACGACGTCTTCGAGTTGGATGGCAACCGGCTCGGAATCGTGGTCGGCGACGTCGTCGGGAACGGAGTCCCCGCCGCGGCCGTCATGGGCCAGCTGAAAAGCGCGTTGAAGGCAATCGCCTCCATCGTTGACGATCCCGCCGACGTCTTGGTACGGCTGGATCACTACGCCACGTACGAGCCGGGCGCCGTCGCCACGACCGTCTGTTACGGCGTGCTGGACCGCACCACCCGGATGCTGCGCTACTGCTGCGCCGGCCATCCGGCCCCTGCCCTCGTCGAGGCCGATGGCACGGCTCGGTTTCTCGGAGATGGGAGAAGTTTTCCCATCGGGGCGTCGCCGTCTCGGACACCGTGGGCGCGTCACAGCGGGGAGGTGGTCTTGGCCACCGATGCGGTGCTCTTCCTGTATACCGACGGCCTCATCGAACGTCGCAGGCGCGGACTCGACGAAGGGATGGACCAGCTCCGAGCGGCGCTCGTCGCGCACCGCTCACTGCCCATCGAAGAGATGGCGGACACCCTGCTCGACCGGCTCGACCCGTCCAACCGCCGGGACGACACCGCGCTCATGTGCCTGCGCATCCCCAGCCGGCCTTCTCCACATCTGACCCGCCGGATCCCCGCCGATGTCAGCCTCCTTCGTGGACTCCGGGCGGATATTCGGGATTGGCTCTCTTCACAGGGACTCGAGAATGCCACCGTCGACGACGTCGTCCTGGCGACGTTCGAGGCGGTCACCAACGCAATCGAGCACGGTTACCGGGGCGACGTCCGCGAGTTCGTCGTCGTCGAGTTGAGCTTTCGCGACGACCTCCATGTCACGGTGCGTGATCGCGGTCGGTGGACCCAGCAGGTTCGACGGCCCGAGCGCGGGCGCGGTCAGGAGATCATGCGTTCGGTCATGGACGAGGTATCCATCGAAAGTGAGCGCCATGGGACCGTGGTACGCATGCGGCGTCACGTGCGCGCTCCACAAGCGGCCCCCTGAATCGTTTCGACGGGTCCCCATGGGGGAACACCTCGGTCGTCACATGCCAACCCAACTCGAGGCACCCCTCCATGGAGCCCATGATGGTCTCGACAACGGCGCTTGAAATGTCGCCGCAAAGCGTTCGCCAAGCCCGCAACTTCTTCAGGTCCAGTGCGGATCGGCTTGGCGTTTCGGCCGAGGTCCGCGAGGCCGGATCGCTGGCGGTGAGTGAGATCGTGACCAAGGCCGTCCGTTATGGCGCGGGGCCGATCGAACTCCGCACCATGCTTGAACGCTTATCGATTCGGGTCGAGGTCAGCGACCGAGGCGCAGCCATGCCGGTAGCCACCAGCGCCGAACTGGACATGACCGGCGGACGTGGTCTCGGGATCATCGACGCCGTGGCCCAGGCGTGGGGCTGTGACCGTCACCGCGATGGCGGCGGAAAAACCGTATGGTTCACCCTTCCGCGTTCCGCCTCCATCTGAATCACACGGGAGAGCGACGTCCCCATGGGTCAGCCGATTACACACTCCTCGAATCGCATCTCGACACAGCGGTCCGAGGCCATCTCGAGCACCACGACTCCTGAAGTCGACGACGCCGTCGTTCAAGAAATCCACGTACGTGAACTCGGAATTCCGTTTCGCCGGTACAGCGCGTTCTGGCTCTTGGGCGTCGCCATCGTGGGCGGAACCTGGGTGGTGTGGTCGACGCTCTCCGACCTGTCGACGGTGCTCGGCCTGCTTGCGGTCTCGATCCTTTTCACCATCTTCCTCACCCCGATCGTCGACCTCGTCGAACGGCAGCTGCACCTTCGGCGCGGCCTTGCCGTCGGGGCCGTCTTCGTTCTGGGCCTCGCCATCGTGTTCGGAATCGGTTACCTCTTCACCAGCCCCATCTACAACTCGTCGAACAACTTCACCCGTGACCTCCCCCGCGCGATCCGGGACGCCGAGCGCGGGCGCGGGGAGATCGGGCGGGTGCTGAAGGATCTCGGCGTTCAAGGGTGGGCGCGAGACAACTTGCCGGGCATCCGTCGATCGTTGGGACAGTCGGACGGTCCACTCGCCCAAGCCGGGCTCGCACTGGTCTCCGGCTTCGTCGCCGCCGTGACGACGATGATCCTCGTCTTCTTGATGTTGCTCCAAGCACCCCGTATGAGCGCATGGATCTTCGCCTTGTTCCCCGAGCCGCGAGCCGAACGCATCCGACGTATCGGAAGCGACGCCGCACGCGCCGTCTCCGGCTACGTGGTCGGCAATCTTGTGATCTCGGCCATGGCCGGGACCGCCGCCTACGTTGCGTTGCGATTGCTCGGCGTGCGCTTCGCATTCGTTCTTGCGCTCTGGGTCGCCTTCGCAGACCTCTTGCCGCTCGTCGGAGCAACGCTCGGCGCCCTACCACCGATCTTTGTCGCGCTGCTCGACTCATCAGAGGACGCGATCATCCTGCTGATCTTCTTCGTCCTCTACCAACTGTTCGAGAACCACGTGTTGCAGACGACGATCATGGCCAAGACGGTGAAGCTGAATCCGCTCGGCGTCCTGCTTGCGGTGATCGTCGGCGTGCAACTCGCCGGACTGCTCGGCGCCCTGCTGGCGATTCCGGTCGCCGGTGCCTTCCAAGTGGTGGTGCGAGACCTCTGGCCCGAACAACAGTCGGTCGTGGAAGGCGTGCTCGCCATCAACGCCGAGCCGGAGACCTGACCGGGATCAGGGTCGCTGATACCGCGCAGTGAGGCCGGTGATGTCCAGAATCCGCGCCACCGGGGCGCTCATGTTCTCGAGGTAGATCTTGCCGCCGTCGGGCTCGAGATCATTGCTGGCCTGCACCAAAACGCGGATGCCGGACGAATCCAGGAAATCGACGCCCGATGCATCGATCACGATGACCTGAACCCCCTGGGTCGTGAGGTCACGCACGAGGTTCGCGAGTTCCGGAGCGGTGGCCAGGTCGATATCGCCACGCGCGACCACTCGCTTGGTCGGGATCGCTGCGTCTGCCTCGTCCTGGGTCTCCAGCGTCAAGCCTTCCGTGGTCACGTACGAAATCCTCCGGGTCACCAAACGGGCAGCTCGCCGGCACCCGGAGCCGGGGACGACGATGCGACACGCAGCTTACGGTGACCGCACACAAGCGGCTCGAAAACACGCAGCGATGGGCGCCGGATCGCCACGGAGCGTGTTGTCAGACCGCTCAGTCGGCGAACGCAGGCAGGGAGCGCACCAAGCCGTCGAGGTCGGAGACGGTGACCGTCAGGGCCGAGTGCCCGGAGCGCCGCAGGATCGTCGGGACCTTGGCCCGAAAGTGGATACACACCCCCGCCCGAGCATTCGTTCCGAAGGTCAGGCCGTCGTCAGCACCCGAGAGGCGCACCCCAGCGGCGGTCCACCACCGATACCCGCGCGTGATGTGGGCGTCGGAAATATTCGTGATCGACGTGCTCAGCCGCACGAATCCGAACCGAGCCTCGAACCGGTCATCACCGACGCCGACGCCGTCATGCCAGGGGCGAAGCCCGAACGGCGCCCAGAACGGTGCCAACCACGGGTCGCAGTCGTAGTCGAAGGTCTCAATCATCGCCACGACTTTTGACGACACCGGTGGAATCCGCAACTCGGGCGCATAGGTCGCTCACCCGGCGGGTACGACTCGTGGATGCGATCAGCGACTCTCACCCCAGGTATCACCGCATCCGCGCAGCGACGCGCTATCAACTCCCAACGCCGATCGGCCTCCCGAGTTCGCCTCGACGCCGATCCGGCACTGGGCGGGTTTCGCACGCCACGCGTGTGGGCAAACACGGATTCCGTCAACGCCTCGAAGGACTCTTGATGAAACTTTTGCTTCGCCTGACCGTGCTCGGTCTCGCCGGTTTCGGCGCCAACGAGTTGTACCGCAAGCTGGCACCGCGCCTCTCAGGCGCCGGGAGCCGCGCGTCGACCGCGCTCGACACCACGCTCCGTCCCGCGGTGGCCGAGGCGGGCCGCAGTGTCCAGGCCGCCACAGCGTTCGCCAAGAACAAGATCGCCAATGCCTCCCGCGAAACCGTCGAAGCTGCAGTCGACCCCAATGCCCCGTCGAGCCCGGACGCGGCGCCTGCCGGTCGGGTGGGAGACAGCACCACCTCACGCCCGGTGAGCGAGATGGCCGCGCACGAGCTCGGCCTCGACGGCGAACCCGCAAAGTCGGACAGCGAGTCGGGTACCTCCACGGCATCCGACGCCCGCGGCTGATCTCGTTCCCCGTTCCGTTCGCGTCTGATTTCGGAGACCAACCATGGCTTCCTCACGCAAGCAGAAGTCCAAATCCACCGTTGGCAAGGCAGCCGGGAAGAAATCGGGCGGTGCCAAACCGGCGAAGAAGTCCGGCACCAAGACGGCGACGGATGCGAATCCCATCGGACACGGTGGTGAAACGCATCAGGTCGCAACCGGCTCCACCCCCACCCCCACCCTCACCACTCGCACCGGAACGCCGATTTCGGACGATCAGAACTCGCTGAAAGTCGGCGACCGCGGTCCCACCCTGCTCGAAGACTTCGTCATGCGCGAGAAGATCTTCCACTTCGACCATGAGCGCATCCCCGAGCGCGTCGTTCACGCACGCGGATTCGGCGCCAAGGGATACTTCGAGAACTACGAGTCGCAGGCCGGACTGACCCGTGCGGACTTGTTCCAGGCCGCGGGTGCCCGCACCGAAGTGTTCGTCCGGTTCTCCACCGTGGCAGGGAGCTTGGGCTCACCGGACCTGGCGCGTGACGTGCGCGGATTTGCGGTGAAGTTCTACACCGCCGAAGGAAACTGGGACTTGGTCGGCAACAACATCCCGGTCTTCTTCATCCAGGACGCCATGAAGTTCCCGGACCTCGTCCATGCCGCCAAAGCCGAACCCGACCGCGGGTTTCCCCAGGCCCAGACCGCTCACGACAACTTCTGGGACTTCGCCTCGTTGATGCCCGAGGCAACCCACATGCTCCTCTGGGTCATGTCGGATCGGGCCATCCCGAGGTCCTTCCGGTTCATGGAAGGTTTCGGCGTGCACTCGTTCCGGTTGGTCAACGCCGCCGGCGAATCCACGTGCGTGAAGTTCCACTGGAAACCACTCCTCGGCATGCAGTCGGTGACGTGGGACGAGGCGGTGAAGATCAACGGCGCGGACCCGGACTTCCACCGCCGCGATCTCTGGAACGCGATTCAGAACGGTGACCCGGCGATCTGGGAACTCGGAATCCAGACCTTCGACGACGAGTTCGCCGACAACTTCGAGTTCGACATCCTGGACCCGACCAAGCTCATCCCGGAAGAGTTGGTCCCGGTCCGTCCGATCGGTCGGCTCGTCCTGGACCGCGTCGTCGACAACTTCTTCGCCGAGACCGAGCAGGTCGCGTTCTGCACCCAGAACGTGGTGCCGGGTATTGATTTCACCAACGATCCGCTGCTGCAAGGTCGGAACTTCTCCTACCTCGATACACAGTTGAAGCGGTTGGGCTCAGCGAACTTCACCGATCTGCCCGTCAACGCCGCGCGCTGTCCAGTGGCGATGTTCCAACAGGACGGGCACATGACGATGGCAAATCCGCCCGGCCGGGCGAACTACGAGCCCAACTCGTGGGGAGACGACGGCGGACCGCGCGAAGATCCCGTGCGCGGGTTCCAGTCCTTCGAGGCGCGAGAAACCGGCGACACGCGTCGCGTGCGATCCGCGTCCTTCGCGGATCACTACAGCCAGGCCCGACAGTTCTTCGTGAGTCAGACGCCGAACGAGCGCGATCACATCGCCGCGGCCTTCACCTTCGAACTGTCGAAGGTGCGGCGCTCCGACATTCGCGAGCGCATGGTGTCACGCCTCGTCAACGTGCACGAAGACCTCGCCACCGCGGTCGCTAGCGGTCTCGGTATCCCAGTTCCCGCAGCCGCGCCGTCGGCCGTCGCCGTACGCACCGATCTCGCGCCGTCGCCGGCACTCAGCATCCTCGCCAATCCCGTTGGCAACTTCACCGGTCGCCGAGTCGGGGCTCTCGTCTCCAACGGGGTGAACGCGGCGATCCTCCGATCCCTTCGGCGCGCGTTGGAGGCCGAAGGTGCTGAGCTCATGATCGTCGCCCCCAGCATCGATGGCATCACCGCGAGCGACGGCACTCCGATCGCCGTCGACGAACGCATCGGCGGCGGTCCGTCCGTACTCTTCGACGCCGTTGCGATCATCCCCGGCGAGGCCGACGTGACTGAACTCTCCGAGCATCCCGGCGTCCAAGCCTTCGTTGCCGATGCGTACGCGCACTGCAAGTTCATCGGCTTCGACCTCACGGCCGAATCGATACTGCGGGCCGCGGGCATCACCGCCGACAAGCGTGACGGCGGATTCATCGCCCTCGGCAAGTCCAAGGACGCGACCACCTTCGTGGAGCAGTGCCGGGCGCTTCGGTTCTGGGACAGAGAAGCCGCTCTCCCCTGAGAGGGCGGGCGGATAGGCGCCTCGCGCTCACACGGTTTCCGCTCGCCCGTGGCCCGAGCGGCCCGTGAACGAAGTGAACATGAGCGGGAAATCGGTTCGGTAGTTCGCGGACGCTTGGAACTATTCGCTCAGGTCGTCAGTCGGCTACCTCGTGGTCGCGGCCGGCGCGAGGCTGATCCGCACCGACTTCGACGTGGGCGTATTGCTCTGCTCCGCGACGCTGTCGATCGGCACGAGCACATTGGCTTCGGGGAAGTACATCGCGGCGCTCCGGCGGGCGATGGGATAGGGCACCACCTGCACCTGCGGCGCAACGCGCTCGCGGCCGGCAAAGTGGCTGGTGACGTCGACCATCTCCACGTGCCCGAGACCCAACGCTTCGAGGTCAGCCGGGTTGACGAAGATGACCCGACGACCGCCGTACACGCCGCGGTAGCGATCGTTCGGCCCGTAGATCGTCGTATTGAACTGATCGTGACTCCGCACGGTGGTGAGCAGCAGCTCGCCCGCCTCGAGTTCGTCGGGCGGAATCGTCTGGGCAACGAATTCCGCTCGGCCAGAATCGGTCTCGAATCGGCGACTGCGCGCCGAGTTCGGGAGCGTGAAGATGTCCGCCTTGATGCGGCGATTGAAGTCTTCGAAACCAGGGATCACGTTGGCGATGTGATCCCGAATCGTGTCGTAGTCAGCTGCGAGCGCGTTCCACTCCACCGTCGACCGATCACCCAGGACGGCACGCGCCAGCCCCGCCACGATCGCCGGTTCGCTGCGCAGCTGCTCTGATGGGGGCGGCTGTGAACCCCGCGACGAGGAGATGACCCCGAGGGAGTCCTCCACGGTCACGAACTGGTCGCCGCCGGCCTGGCGATCCACTTCCGAGCGGCCGAGACACGGCAACACGATCGACACTTCGCCGGGCACGAGGTGGCCGCGGTTGAGTTTGGTGGCAACGTGCACCGTCATCCGACACCGTCGCATCGCCGCGCTGGTGAAATCGGTGTCGGGTGCCGCCGCGAGCAGATTCCCGCCGAGGCCGATGAACACCTTGACTCGACCCTGGTGCATGGCCGAGAGCGAGTCGACCGAATCGAGCCCCGGTTCTCGCGGTGACGAAAAGTTGAACTCCTTCTCCAACGAATCGAGGAACGCGTCCGGTACCCGCTCCCAGATGCCCATGGTGCGATCGCCTTGCACATTCGAATGGCCCCGAACACAACACGCGCCGGCACCGGGGCGGCCCATGTGCCCACCGATGAGCAGCAAGTTGATGACCGACGCCACGTTCGCCACGCCGTTGCGGTGTTGGGTCAAGCCCATCGCCCAGCACGCGATCAAGCGTGTCGACTCGGCGGCGATCCGGCCGGCTTCGCGGATCGTCTCGAGCGGGACCCCACTCGACGCGACGATGTCGTCCCAGCTCAACGCCGCCACGTCACGCGCAAAGTCATCGAATCCGGCGGTGTACTGGTCGACGAAGCGATGGTCCACCACTGAACCGGGGGCGGCCGCCTCGATTTCGAGCATCACTTTCATGATCCCGTTGAGCAGCGCGACGTCACCGTTCACCCGAACCGGGAGATGGAGGTCGGCCAGCTTGGTCCCCCGACCGAGGAGTTCTCGTCCGTAAGCAATCGGGTTCGAAGCTTCCTGCGGGTTGGGGTTCCGGACCCTCAGCAGTCCCGGTTCGGGCATCGGGTTGATCGACACGATCGTCGCACCGTTGCGCTTCGCCCGTTCCAATGCCGTCAACATTCGCGGGTGGTTCGTTCCCGGGTTCTGACCGATGACGAAGATGGTGTCCGTCTCGTCGAAGTCGCTGAACACCACGGTCGACTTGCCGACACCGATGGTTTGAACCATTGCGGTCCCGGAAGACTCGTGACACATGTTCGAGCAATCCGGGAGGTTGTTGGTACCGAACTGGCGAACAAACAGCTGGTAGAGGAAGGCCGCCTCGTTGCTCGTCCGGCCGGACGTGTAGAAGGTCGCCTCATCCGGCGAGTCGAGACGCCTCAACTCGGTCGCGATCATTTCGAACGCGTCCGCCCAGCTGACCGGCGTGTAGTGAAGCTCGCCTGCCCGCAGGACCAGCGGCTCGACCAACCGACCTTGCTCGTTCAGCCACTGATCGGATCGGCCGGCAAGCTCGTCGATCGAATGATCCGCAAAGAACGCAGCACCGATCTGGCGGCGGGTCCCTTCGGATGCGATCGCCTTCGCGCCGTTCTCACAGAACTCGGCGCGATGACGTTCGTCGTCGGGACTCGGCCACGCGCAGCTCTGACAGTCGAAGCCGTCCTTCTGGTTGACGTCACGCAGCAACGCCCACGCTCGCCGTGCACCCATTTTGCCGACGGAGACTCGGACCGTCTCCGCGATGGCGGAGATCCCCGCGGCGGCATGCTTTGGCGCTCGCACGCGCGCGGCATCGGCCTCAAGCGGAGTCCGACCGTTGTCGTCGACGCTCTGACTCATGCGCACCTCTCCGCGCTGAGCCCAGGGTGATATGGCGGTGCGACCGTCCAGCTTCGGGGGCAGGACCGTCGCGGCCAGGTCGCACCGCCGAAACGGTGATACCCACCCTGGGTCGGAACCAAACGGTTCCGAGCCACGGACGATAGTGAGGCGCCCCGTCAGGGACCCTTCTCGGGGCCGATCGGGCACCGGTCAAAACGACCGGATCAGAAGCGGGCAGGTTTCGCCGTCTGCGACCTCGGGCATCACTGTGGTGTTACCGAGGTGAGGCAGATATCTCATGATCGAGTCCGTCGAGTTCGTCACCGTTCAGTGTCCCGACTGCGGTCCCGCGCTGGTCGCGCTCGAAGCCGTGAACCTGCGCATCAACCGTGAGAGTGACCGCGCGTCGATGGCATTCCCGTGCATGATCTGCGGCATCCGTACGTCGCTCCCCGTCTCGGCGCACTCGGTGATAACCCTTCGGAAGGCCGGCATCGAACCGGTGTACTGGACGTATCCGCGCGAGATCTTCGAGCGTCAGCTTGAGCCGCGAGAGCCTTTCCCGGCCCTGAGCGTCGGCGGCCTGATGCGCGAACTCGAATTTGACATCGATTCGTTCCTCCGCTCCGGCTGACTGGCCCGAACTGGCCCGGTGACCACGGTCACACGTCCAAATGCTCCCCCACGACCGGACTACCAGCGTGAGGATTGCGATCGTCGGAACTGGGGTGTCAGGGCTCGTCGCCGCGCACGAGTTGGCGCCGCACCACGAGGTCACGGTGTTCGAGGCGGACTCCCGAGTCGGCGGGCACGCCAACACCGTCGACGTGGAGATTGATGGGCATCGACACGGCGTCGACACCGGATTCATCGTCTACAACGAGGCGAACTACCCGGGTTTCATCCAACTCCTCGACCAACTCGGCGTCCCGACGCGACCGACCGACATGAGCTTCGGGGTGACGGTGGCTCGCACGGGGCTCGAGTACCGCGGCTCGAACCTGAACACGCTCTTCGCACAGCGTGCGAACCTGGTGCGCCCCGCATTTCTGCGCATGCTCGGCGACATCATCCGCTTCAATCGTTCCGCTCGGCAACTGGTCCAGCACGAGACGCGGTGGGGAGACGTCGAACGTCTCCCCACTCGCTCGAACGGTCACGATGACGACATCTCGATCGCCGAGTTCCTCCGACGCGGCCGATACTCGGACACTTTCGTGTCCCAGTTCCTCGTACCGTTCGGCGCCGCGATCTGGTCGGCCGACCCCGAGACGTTCACCCGCTTCCCGATGCGTTCCTACGCGCGGTTCATGGACAACCATGGCCTCCTCGGCCTGGCCGGCCGACCGCAGTGGCGGACCGTCTGCGGTGGCTCACGCACCTACGTCGAGGCGCTGATCGCACCGATCTCGGACCGCATCCGGCTGAACACTCCGGTCGAGAAAATCGTCCACCGCACCGAGAACGGCACATCGCAGGTCGAGGTGGTAACCGCCGTCGGCGCGCAGACGTTCGACCGAGTCATCATTGCCGCCCACAGCGATCAAGCCCTCCGCATGCTCGGAGACGCGAGCCCGGACGAGCAGGAGATTCTCGGGTCGATCGGGTATCAGGCGAACCGAGCAACGCTGCATACCGACGAACGCATGCTCCCCCGCGCCCCCCTCGCGCGCGCCAGTTGGAATTACTGGGTGGCTCCGGATGGACGACGCGCCACCGTGACGTACTGGATGAACCTGCTCCAAGGGATCGAGTCGACGCGCCCGCTGCTCCTCACTCTCAACCGCGCCGACGCGATCGATCCCGAGCACGTCCTGGCGGAGTTCGAGTACGACCATCCGGTGTTTGACGCCGGTGCACTGCGCGCCCAACGTCGTCGCCATGAGATCCAAGGCATTCACGGGCGGTACTTCGTCGGCGCCTACTGGGGCTACGGGTTTCACGAGGACGGAGTGCAGAGCGCACTCGAAGTCGTGCGAGCTATCGGCGAGGAGTCGTGAACTCGCTCGCGGCCTACGAAGGCACGGTCGTTCATCGTCGCTTCGGATCTCACGCGCGCCAGTTTGCGCCGCGCCTGCTGATGGCCTACCTCGACGTCGATGCGTTGCCCGATTCGCTCGATGATCTCCCTGGATGGTCCGGCCGCCGGCCCGCACCGGTGCACTTTCGCGCTTGCGACTTCCTGACCGGCCAGGACCGGCCGCTCGGTCCGGGCGTCCGCGCATTGGTGGAGTCACGCCTCGGGCGGCGGCCCACGGGACCGATCTTTCTCCTCGCCCACCTGCGCACGTTCGGATGGATCTTCAATCCGCTCGCGGTGTACTACTGCTGGGACGAAGCCGGTTGCGCACTCGATGCAATCGTGCTCGAGGTCACGAACACGCCCTGGGCCGAACGGCAGTGGTACGTGTTCGATGCGAAGACGGGTTCCGAGGCCACAACACCCAAGGCGATGTACGTCTCACCGTTCTTACCCATGGACCTCGACTACCGCGTGTCGTGGACGACACCCGGACCCGGTCTTGACATTTCCATCGCGGTGACACGAGACGGTCGCCCGCTATTGCGTGCGGAGATGACCCTTCGTCGTGCGGCGCTGGACCGACGCGGTTCGCTCCGCCTTCTTGCCCGCCACCCACTCGCGCCCCTCCGTGGCTCTGCGGAGATCTACCGAAAGGCACTGAAGCTATGGATGGATCACGCGCCCTTGTATCGCCATTCCAAGAAGGCGAAGATCGTGCGCACCTGAACCCGTCACGGGAGACCGGGTGGACCCGAATCGCCCGGACCGTCGTCGAGCAACTCGTGAGCCGAGTACGTGGCGGTTCGCTGACGCTCGTCGATGAAAGGACTCACGGCGTCCGTTCCCGCCCCAGTTCGATCACGAGCGTCGGCGCCATCGACGTGCGCCTCGACGTGCACGACGACCGGTTCTACGAACGGCTCGTGCGCGATGGCAGCGTCGGGCTCGGCGAGTCCTATGCCGACGGGTGGTGGGACACCGATGACTTGACCGGGCTGCTGCGTCTGGCCCTCCGCAGCCTCCGACCGACCCATGCGCTCCGGGACCGAGCGCACCGGTTTGTCACGCCGATTCTCGACCCGATCAGCCGGCTTCGTCCGCCGAGCCCAGATCGCGACGTCCGTCAGGTCCGCGCGCACTACGACCTCGGGAATGAGTTCTTTCAACGGCTGCTCGACGACACGATGGCGTACTCCTGCGCGATCTTCGACCGGCCCGACACGCCCTTGGTGGAGGCGTCGCGCGCGAAGTTCGACCGCATCGCGCGCTTGCTCGACCTTCGCCCGGGTGACCGACTCCTCGAGATCGGCACCGGTTGGGGTGGCTTCGCGATGCACGCCGCTCAGCACTACGGGGCGTCGGTGACCACCACGACCGTCTCCGCCCGTCAATACGAGTTCGTGCAATCTCGGGTCGCCGACGCCGGGCTCAGTGACCTCGTGACGGTCCTCGATCGCGACTACCGAGATGTCGAGGGCACCTTCGACAAGGCGGTCGCCGTCGAGATGATCGAGGCGGTGAACTGGCGGGACTACGAGACGTTCTTTCGGTGTGTCTCGGAACGACTCACCCCCGATGGCGTGTTGGCAATGCAGGCAATCGTGGTACCCGACGCGCAGTTCGACCGACTCAAGCGCCACACGGACTTCATCAAGGCCGCGATCTTCCCTGGCGGGTGTCTGCCGTCTCCCCAAGCCTTGGAGCGAGCCGCCGAGCCCCACGGATTCCGTCAGACGAGTCAGGACGAGTTTGGTACCCACTACGCCGAGACCTTGCGTCGCTGGCGGCGCAACCTCGAAACCATCACCCCCGAGCTGGTGGCTCGGCCGCAGCTCGGGCTCGATCGGCGCTTCGCCCGGTTGTGGGACTTCTACTTCTCGTACTGCGAAGCCGGATTCGACGAGGGATACATCGACGTCGTCCAGAGTCTGTACAGCAAGTCACTGTCGAGCGTCGATCACTCGTTGTCCAGCAGCTCCGACCGGTAGGTGGCGCGGAGGTCGTGGAGGCCGGACTCGTCCACATCCTCGATCGCCACGAGACGCTCATCGGCGCGATCCAAAGCCCGCAGCAACTCGTCCAGCTTCAACTGCACGGCGCGATCGTTGTGGTTCTGGGTGTGCTGCAGCGCGAACAGTGCGTATAACGCGACGAGCGGGATCCCGAGGGTTCCGGTGAGCTCCCACGACCGCGAGAAGTCCATCAAGAATCCGATGATCAGCCACACGACGGCAACGGCGGTGGTCAACCCGAACGCCCACGGCGACCCGAGTGCGTCTGTCAACGCGTGCGAAGCCCGCAGCGCGGGACCGTGATTGCGGGAGAAATCATGATCGGGCGCGATGACGGCGTCGTCGACGTGGGCGTTCGTCACGTCCGCGCCACTCGACGCGGATCCCCGCGGAGCGGTTCCACCGTCACGACGACAACGAATACTCCGCTGGTGCGCATGGCGGGGGGATACCCGGTGCCCCCGACAGAGAAACGTCGCGGGTGAGCGGCTCGTCGAACAGATCGCCGAACACCGTGACGTAGCGGTCGGCCATTCGCGTGGCGGAGAAGCGGCGGGCCGCAGTCCGACAGTTCGCCGGGTCGATCTCTCCCAGCCGGCCCACCGCGGCCACGAGCCCATCGAGGTCGTCGCAAATAAACCCGGTGACCCCATCCTCGAGGATCTCGGGAACTGAACCTCGTCGAAGCGCAATGACCGGCGTCCCCGCTGCCAAAGACTCGATCATCACCAGGCCGAAGGGTTCGGGCCAATCACTCGGGAAGATCGTGGCCGACGCGGATGCGTAGAACTCCGGCTTGTCGTATTCGAGCAACTCTCCGAGGAACTCCACACCGTGGGACTGGAAAAGCGGTTCGATGATGTCCTGGTGGTAAACGACGTCGGTGGGGTCGACCTTGGCCGCAACCCGAAGCGGGATGCCACTGCGTCTCGCGACCTCGGCGGCGAGATCCGGACGCTTCTCGCGGTTGATCCGACCGACGAAGCACAGATACCCGCCGTCATCGGATCGTGCATCGAAGTACGGCGAGAGACCGAGCCCATTCGGAACCGTCGCCCGCCAGTTCAGATCGAAGCCGGACACCGCTTCGCGCTGATGGTTGCTGATGGACACGAGCGGGACGTCGGGATACCGCAGGAACTCACGCTGGGCGACGTCGAGATCGAGACGACCGTGGAGGGTCACCACCGTCGGGACCGCGGGGTTACTCGCGGCAAAACGGAGGGTTGCGACATCGGTGTGCGCATGAATCACGTCGAAGTCCGCGGCGCGTTGGTACACAGCTGCCAGCATTTCCAAATGCATCCTGGGAGCCACTTCGAGCATTTCCGTTCGGGTCATCCGGCTCCGAAGCGGTTCGGCAACGGTTGGGGCAAGGTCGGCCTTCGTTTCCGACGTGCCGGGAGCGAACAGGGTGACCTCGTGCCCGCCCGTCACGAGTTCATCGCACAGCGCGCCGATCACCCGTTCAGTGCCGCCGTATCCGATCGGGGGTACGGCTTCGTACATCGGTGCGATCTCGGCGATCCTCATGGCTCACGCCGTCCGGATTCGGTCGTCTCCAGCTTGAGAACGTGGCCGAACCGCACCAGGTACGTCTCCGAGCACACATCGCAACGCTGGGGCCGCCGTTGGGCACTGAGTGCGCTTCCACAGCCTGGACACGTCACTGCGAACACCCCGATCGACATCTCACTCCGTCTCGTTCGCGTCTCGGCCATGCAGGGCATACCCACCATTGCGGTGTCCTATGCACTTCGAAGCGAGTTCACCTGATGGACACAACCGGACCGCTCGACCGAGACGCCGCGGACGTTCCCGCCTCCAAACCCCACGACGTCACGCTCGTGGACGGTCGGACCTTCGCCATCAGCGACGTCGCCGGTGACATGTGGGATGCCACCCACGGATTGATGCATGACGATTTGCGTCACCTGTCCGAGTTCACCGTGCGCACACCCGGACGGGAGACCGAGATCCTGACCGGCACCGCTGTGTCGCCGTTCTCCGGGGCGTTCGTGCAGCGGCTGCGTTTCGGCCACGAGCCCGAGGGCGACGCGCTGCTCATGGTGCGTCGCCGATGGATCGGTGACGGGCTTCGCGAAGACATCGAACTCGTCAATCCAACTGGGACGGCGGTGGCGGTCGACGTCTCCCTCCGCATCGGCGCGGACTTCGCGCACCTGTTCGACGTGAAGTCTGGACACGGCGCCGAGCCCGGGATGTTGGTGCCGGACGGTGATGCTTGGGTCATTGTGGCGCCGAACGACGCGCACACGGGGAGTCGCGTCGAGTGTCATCCGGGACCCGACCTGGTGGATCTCGCGATCGGTACGCTCTTCTGGAGCGTGGACCTCGAGCCACGCGCCACCGTCGAGTTGTGCATCACCGTCGAGCCGATCGTGGACGACGTACGCGCCGACATCCAGTTTCCCTGCACCATGCACCCGAACGACGCGATCCCGCTTCAACGACTCCATTCGTGGCGCGAGGCGACCCCTCGACTGCGCTCGACCGACACCCGCTTGAGCACCGCGTTCGATCAGGCGCTCGCGGACCTTGCGTCGTTGCACATCGTCGACGACGCCCATCCCGATCGCGTGTTGGTGGCCGCCGGCGCGCCGTGGTTCATGACCGTGTTCGGACGCGACTCACTGCTCACCGCGTGGATGACGCTGCCGTTCGACCCAACCCTCGCTCGTGGGGTGCTACTCACCCTCGCCGATCTGCAAGGCACGATCGACGATCCCACCGCGGACGAGGAGCCCGGCAAGATTCTGCACGAACTGCGCCGCCACGGCGGCGGAGGGCCCTTCGCCACTCGCACTCGGTACTACGGCACCGTGGACGCGACGCCCCTGTTCGTGATGCTGGCCGCCGAGGCCTGGAGGTGGGGCGCGCTCACCGCGCTCGACCTTCAAACTCTGGCACCGGCCGTCGATCGCGCGCTCGATTGGCTCGAGCATTTTCTCGATGAGGAGCGTTTCGTTTCGTACAACCGACGCGAAGCCAGTGGTCTCAGCAACCAAGGCTGGAAGGATTCGTGGGACGGCATCAGTTCCGCTGACGGTCAGATCCCGAACGCACCGATCTCGCTCGTCGAGGTCCAGGGCTACACGTTCGCCGCGCTCGTCGGCGGCGCGGCCCTCGCGGGACCAATGGGATTGCGCCACGACGGACCCGCACTCCTCCGACGCTCTCAGCGCTTCCGCGATCAGTTCAACGCAGCGTTCTGGGACGAGCGGGGGTTCTACGTTCTCGGCCTCGACGGGTCCGATCGGCCGATCGACGCGCTGACCACGAATCCCGGTCATGCGCTCTGGGCTGGGGTCGCGGACTCCGAGGGTGCGGACCGCTATCTGGACCTGGTCATGGGTTCGGACCTGTGGTCGGGATGGGGTGTGCGCACGCTGAGCGAGACCATGAATCGCTATCACCCCCTGAGTTATCACAACGGCTCGGTGTGGCCGCACGACACCGCCATCGTCGCAGCGGGAGCGGCACGCTACGGACGCTGGGATGTGGTCGACGCGCTGGTGGACGGCGCGCTCGCCGCCGCGTCGCATTTCTCTGGTCGGCCCCCAGAGCTGTTCGCCGGGCTGAGCCGGACCAGGGTGCCGGTGCCGGTCCCGTATCCCTCGTCCTGCTCGCCGCAAGCCTGGTCGTCGGCATCGATCCTGTTACACGTGCGCTCGATGCTCGGACTCGACGTCAACACCGAACACGACTCTTTGGTGATCAGGCGGCCCACTCACGTTCCCGACGTCGGGCTCCAAGGGCTTGCCTTCGCCGGTAGAGACTGGGACGTGATCGTCAACGAGGGTCGGAGTCGATTCACGCGCCACCGGGATTGATTCTGGCCCGTCACGAGGCTTCCGTTGGATATCCGTCTCCCCGCAGCAACCGGGCGAGGTGCGCAGCATTCATCGCCGCCATCTTCGTTGCTTCTCGGGTCTTGGTCGGGCGGTGTTCGAGATCTTGGTAGTCGACTTTGTGCATCGCCTCGCCGACCCAATACGTCATGCCGTGCGCGGGGATGGTGAAGCCGACGTCGTTCAGCCCCTGGAACAACATCGCGCCGGCGTTGTGGGCGCCGTCCTCGTTCCCGACGACCGCCACGACCGCGACGCGGTCGTAGGCAATCGGCCGGTCGTCATCGGCAGTTTCACCGAGGAAGGCATCGAGACGTTCCAAGACTCGCTGTGCGTAGCTCGAAGGATGGCCCATCCAGATCGGCGTCCCGAGGACCAAGATGTCGGCCGCCAAGATCTCGGAACGCATCGCCGGCCAACCGTCCCCGTCGCCTTCGTCCGAGGTGACGCCGGCGAGTACGCCCGAGGCCGCGACCCGAAGGACTGGGCCGCTCGTCACGCCGTGGCCACGGAGTTCATCGAGCACTTCCGACACCAACGTCTCGGTGCTCGAATCCCCTGACGGTTTGAGGGAGCAGTTGAGACCGACGGCGGTCAGCGGTCCTGACTTCGACGTCTCGTTGCTGTCATCGGCCATGGGGTGCCTCTCGAAAAGAAGACGGAGTTTGGCTCGCGCCGATCCATGTGTACCCAGCGCTCGCACATGGAAACGTTCCTCAGACACCGACTTCTCCGAGCTGGCGGTTTCGCAGATTTTTCGCGAGGCATGGTTCCGATCGGAATCGGGTAGATCGCGATGGAGCGAGGAACCCCACCATGGGAGCATTCATACGACCTCCGAAGATGTTGCCGGCCTTCACTGCCGCCACTGCCATCACTGCGGGCGTGCTCGCAGCGCCACGTGTGCTGACCGATCTCCGTTGGCGTCTGCGTTCGGGACGCGTCGACTGAGAGTGGTTCTGGACAGACTCAGCCGACTTCGATCACCTGAGTCGTTGCCGATCGCGACTCGACACCACCGCTGCCATAGCCGATCACCGGCCGGCGCGTGCTCTGGCCTCGTCCGAATCAATTCGGAGAACCAACAGCGCGATGTCGTCGTCGCGCTCGGCCAACGGCAACTTGGCTTCGATCGAGTGACCCAGTGCTTCGGCGATGGCGTCAGCCGACGTCCCCGACGCGGCGGCCGCTACCGCCATTTCCTGCATCTCGTCCGGCGAGAGGTCGTGAGGTGGTGCGAGGTCGGTGACGCCATCCGTGTAGAGAACAACCGAATCGCCGGCCGAAAGCTTGGTGGTATTGGTCGTCGCCTCCGACTCGAGGAACGCTCCGAGCAACGTGCCGGGTGTTCCCAACAACTGGTTCGAACCGTCAGCCCGGCGGAGAATCGGCAACGGGTGACCGCCGGCTGTGACGTCGAGCACGACCCCGTCGGTAAGGTGTCGGAGTTCGCAATACGCGGCGGTACAGAACGTCGAGCGATCGGACCGCCAGATGGCCTGGTTGAGTTGGCGCAGCACCTCTTCGCCCGACGCACCTGACCACGCGGCAGCGCGGATCGTGTGCCGGGCGAGCCCGGTCAGCGTGGCCGCGCGCGGTCCGGTGCCACAGACATCTCCGATCACCACCGCCCAGTGACCGTCGCCAACCTCGAAGACATCGTAGAAGTCACCCCCGACTTCGGTCCCCTCGCCTGCAGCCCAGTACCGCACCGCCACATCGACGCCCGGAATCGGCGGCAGCGAGCTCGGAAGCAAACTCGCCTGCAGTGTGGTGGCGATGAGACGCTGATGCTCGGCGAGCCGGCGGTTCTCGAGCGTCGACGCGACGCGGTTCGCGACTGCTTCGGCGAGCGCGAGGTCTTGGTCGGTGTACACGCGGCTGCTCTCGGTATTCACGAACTGCAACGCACCGATCACGCGCCCGCGTTTCACGAGCGGCACGGCAATCGCGCTTCGTAGCCGCAGCGAGCGCACCACGTCTCTCGCTTCCTCGGTGGTATCGGCTTCGTCGATGAGGGCATCGTCGATCTCCGGATAGAACTCGCTCTCACCGGTCCGAATGACGTGAGGGATACCGCTGGTGGCGTCCGGCTCGTACGGGAATCGCAGCTGGAGCTCCCGTGCGTACTCGACCATCTTCGGGTCGGCGTGCGCGATCTCGACGTCGGGGAGAGGAGAGCCATCTTCGGGGAGCACGAAGATCGAACACCACTCTCCCAGCGTCGGCACCGCGACACGCGTGACACCTCGCATCACGTCGATCCGGGTTTCCGCGCCGGCGAGAGCGTCATTGACCTGACCGAGGAAGGCCAGCCGCTCCGCGCTCAATCGCTCGCGTGCTGCCGCCTCCAGTGCCGCCGACACCGATTGTTCGCGTTCCTCGACGACGAGAACGTGGTCGGTCACGTCGGCGACACATCCGATGGTGCCCGACACCCGCCCGGCGGCGTCAGAGATCACGGTGCCCTTCCCCTGCAACCAACGGACCGTGCCGTCAGCCCACACCGATCGGTGGTTCACGATGTAGGGCTTCTTCTCGGCGACGGCTTCCCTCACCGTCGCCAAGACCGTTGGCGCGTCCTCGGGATGGAGCCGTGCGGTGTAGGCCTCGAAGGTGCCGTCGAACTCGCCCGGGCTCAACCCGTACAGAGCTTCGAGCCGGGTGTCCCAATGCACGACGCCGGAGTCGATATCCCACTGCCACGTGCCGAGCCCCCCGGCGTCCAGCGCCAATGCAAAATGTTCGGCCAGCGCAGCCGCCTCCCGCTCCAGGTGACGCTGATGAGTCACGTCGGTGGAGATTCCGACGATCGCGACGATCTCGCCGTCGGGGCCGAGAACCGGATTGTCCGACACAGCAAGCTGCAACGTCGATCCGTCCTTGTGCAGCACCGGGAAGTCACCCGACCACGACCCCCCACTGCTGACCTCGGTCATGATGGCGTCGGCCGCGGCCTGCGCTTCGGGTCCGACCAGCACATTCGAGATGTCCCGTCCGACGACCTCGCGTTCGCTCCAACCGAAGAGCCGCTCGGCCTCGTTGTTCCACATCAAGATGGTGCGGTCGAGGCCGGTCACGATGACTGCGCTGCCCAGAGCGTCGATGACGGCGCGCGCCAGTACCCTCGTGTCGTCGCTGGATCTCTCGCTGCTCACCACCCACACGCCTCCACCAGCGGTCGCTCTTGAGTCACGCCACTCTCCGGGGATTGACACAGTCTCAACGCGCCTGTCTCAACCGCTTCTGCATCGTATCCAGTCCTTCGAAACGAAGCCGTCGAAACACGACATCATCAGCAACCTCGTCGATCAAGCGGTCGTCACGGTCAAGGAAGTCGCTACGCCGACCGATCCTCGTTGGGTGAGTTCTCACGGCGCGGGCATCGATGTACCTATGACCCGATCGCGGGCGTCCCTTCCAATCCTCGGTCGTTGGTAGCGGGTTTCTCATTGCGATCGCCGGTGGCATCGCTACGGGTGTGCGCTATCGCAGCATCAGAATCATCGTCGATGACGACGGCGGCGTTGAGGTCCGGAACTTCCTACGACGACGGCAATGCGGTTGGCACAAACTCGAGTGAATCGAGTTTCGACGATCTCGGCTGGAGTGGAACCCCGAGACCGGTACGCCCACGACCGTCGTCGTCTCCGTCGCCGGGACAAGATCACATCGACAGCCTCCATCGGAATAGGGTTTGCATCGCTCGAGACGGTTCGCACAATCGTCGCCGATCACGGTGTGGAGATCGACGGCGCCCCGTCACTCAAGGCGTTCCTGCTTCGCTTTCCGATCACAGGTGTTCGTCTCGGCGTGGGCCCGGTGATCACCCAGCTGCGGCTCGGAGCGACTCCCACCAGACTTGGCTCCTTACGCTCGTGATGCGCCTAAGGATCCCATCGGGCGAAGTCACCGAGGAGGACGAGCGACGGATCACGCAGATGTCGGAATCGGTGCGCCCGACATCGAGCGTGCCGATCGCTCGCAGCAGCCTCAACCAGGTCGCGTACCTTCGCCTCCTTGCCGGCGACGCCGTCACGCGCAGCGCAGTTGGCCGTTCTGGGCATCGGCCGCGCGGCCTCGGGCCGGATCGACGAAGCGAAGCTCATCCGCGCCGAGGCCATCGCGATTCATGCGTCCTGCCCAGTACTCGCGCGCCTCGATGACGCCCTCGTGGCCCACGGCCGCGAGGGGTCATGATGTCGGTAACGGGCGGCGACCGAGCGTCATGAGCAGACGGGTCTCGGCATCCGCATCCGCAGGGATTTCGAGATCATCACCGAACATGCCGCTCGCACGAAGCATGCCCAACTGCGGTTCGAGAACCTGACACGCGCCGTCGATCAGATCCGGCGCGAGCGACGAGTTCTGCCCGCTGGCAACTGCGAGGTCCCAACCGTGGATCAGCACGTCGATGAACCGATGCCCGGCGTAGACCGAACCCGGCACGGGTCCGTAACTCACCGCACACGGTGCCGCAAGTGCGCCTGGCGCTTCGAAGACCCGTGCCGCCGCGTCGGCGGATGCGTCGTACGAGCTGCGTGGGTCGTCTCCGATCTGATCGCCGTCGAGTTCCGTTCCGACGTCCGCGATCGATGCGCCCGAAGCGAGACGCGCCGCCCACCAGTTCCCAGCGATGACGTGGTTGAGCAGCTCGCGAACAGTCCACTCGTCACACGGCGTGCAGGCCTCCCAGCATGAGGAATCGAGGCCTCCGACGACGACCCCCGTGACTTCGAGTGCCCGGCGATGCAAGGCGGCGATGCCGGGTTCGGACACGGTCGTCATCCCTTCACGTACGAGAACTTTTCCGCGACGAGACCGTCGCGGACGCGAAAAACGTCGACCCCTCGGATGTGGCCATCGGCCCACTCGTACCGCCAGAGCTGGATCACCCGATCACCGGCGCCGAACGTCTCCTCGGCCACAAAGGTGCTCGCACGGTCGTCGAAAATCGGTCGCCACGCGTCGCGGATAGCGTCCTTCCCGACGCAGCGCGTTCCATCGGGCGCCGGTCCCGTGGCCTCGAACACGCAGTCCTCAGTGACCATCGCGAGCGTGCGGTCCAGATCATGATCGCCCCACGCCCCACCAAAGATGTCGACGACCGCAACCGCATCGTCGACACCCGCCGGTTTCGTATCCGACATGATGTTCCCCTTCCCGCCGAGCCCGGAGTCCGCCCAACGGCGACAGTATGACGCCCGCGCGCCAAGCCCGCATCAGGTCCTGGCTCAATACTCCCGGGGACTCCACCGCCGAGCCCTCACCGTGCGCCTCACCGAGCCGGGTGGTGTCCGCCGAGGCGCATACGTGGGTCGACTGACGGTGTCGTGGGTGGGTTGAGGTGGGGGTGACGCGTGCGCACGCCGTGTCTCTTACGTTTCCGGTTGTTCGAAGACGGGACGCGATGGGAGCAACGGCGTGCGCATCAAGAAGTTACTCAAAGCGGTGTTCGGGTTGGGCGCCGAGACGGTGATCATCGATGCGGAACTCGACGAGACGGGCCTCCGGCCGGCACTGGTGGTCTGGATCCGGGCGGAGGTCCGGCACCGGGGCCGGTGCCGACGATGTCAGGTGCGGGCGACCCCGACGAGTTCGGCGACGGCATAGCCCGCGTCGAGGTGTCGCCACCGGCGGACACGACCACCGTTGTCGAGCCACGACGAGAACTCACCACACCGGCCGCATTCACCACGGCGACGGATCATCTTCGACCGGACGTCGCGATATCGAGCGCGGCCGCGTTTCGGGATGGAGCAAAGCGCGAGGTTCGTCGAGCTCGTCGGCGAGCCACCACGGTCCGAGCGCGAGCGTCGCCACCACGAGCGGGGGCCCGTGCGTCATTGTCACTCATGCGCCACGACTCGCGCGCCAGGGGACGCGCCCGACGCGCACCCCTGGCACCTTGCGAGCGGTACCGGCTATGTGACGATGAGTTGTCCCGTCATCCCCGCCTTCCGATGTCCCGAGACTGAGCAGTAGAACGCGTAGGTACCTGGCGCGGAGATCTTGAGACCCCCGCGTGCGGTCATGCCCTTCTGGGCATGCACGATGTGACCGACTCCCTTGGCTCCTTCGACAGTCACGTCATGCTCGGCGTCGGTTGCGGTGAAGACGATCGTGGCCTCCTCGTTCGCTGCGAGGTTGATCGTCTTCCGATTGAAGTCGAACGATGTGCCGCTGAGCCGGATCTCGCGAGCACCCTTCATCACGGGGGTGTTCGCAGCTTCCTTCGATCCGCTCATGGAACCCATGGACGAGCTGCCGCCGCCCGACGAACACGCGGCGAACGCGCTGGCGGCGATGCCAACGGAGAGCACGGACAAGAACTTTCGCATGATTGTTTGCCTCTCGATGGGGGGCGTCGAGTCACCTCGACTCGACGTGGTGCTCGATTCCGCCAGGCGGCAGCGGCATCAACGTCGGAGCACTCCAACCAGCGACAAACGATCGCGTTCGGAGGGTGGGTCGCGCAGCCTCAGAAACCCCGCTGGCGGGACACCGTTTGCGCTGCCCAACGCGGCCTCGACGGTCGTCGCCATTTGCTGAGGACGTGGCAAGCGTTCGTTCGCGAGCGTTGCGACGCATTGGTTCGAGTCGTGGTTGCCCATCGACCCTTGATCTGCGGCTGGCTCCTGCCCTATCCCGGGTCGAGGCATCGCGACCGTCAGGCGTTCGGTGCGCTGCGAACCGTTGCGTACGTCGGGCAACGTCAGGCCATGCATCGAGATGAGGCCAAGTGCCAGCAGAATCACACCTGTGGCTGCAACGGCGCGCTTCCGCGCTCTAGCCACTAGGTTCGCCGATCGAGGTACCACGACGAGCAAAATAGTAGGACGTCTGATCGTAGATCGCTTCGGGCGCACTCACCTTCTCAGGTTGCGCAACGACCGACCGCAGCGAATACCTCGTAGGACATCGCAATCAGTAGCGAGGCGGCCGCCGCCGCGCCACCGAATCCCATGACCAATCCCGCCGTGCGCGTCGACCGTGCCTCCCTGCGGGGGTCTGCATTCTCGAGCATCGCGATTCGACGCTCGATATCGCGACGCGCCGCAGTGGTGACATGAACATCCGCGAGTCGCGCAAGCGCAGAGCGAAGACATGCAACTCGCGCCGGCGAGCGTCGCGTGCTGGCGAGGTCCGCCCACTCCTCGAGCGCACGCCGGAGTATCGCAGTGCTCGATCGAACTGGTGGCAACCACCCGAAGACATGATCCACCGACGCGGCGAGCAACAGATAATTCCGATGACGCAAACGGTGGTGAGCGATCTCATGCCGGAGCACCGCATGCAACTCGCTCGGCCCGAGGACCGACACCAGTCCCTCGGAGATGACGATCTGGGGAGGCGAACTGGGGACGCCGACCGCGACGAGCTGGGAACTTGGGATCACGACCACATCGAACTCGGAGAGATCCCGATGTTTCCCGATGAACGGGTCAACCCATGCTTCTCGACTCCGAAGCGCCGACCGCGTTAGTGCTCCGGTGAGCCGAACGAGGATCACGCCGCCGGCAACTATCGCGATCAACGCGAACTCAAGCCCTCCGAGGGGCAGTTGGTGGATCGCGTCGTCGCAGAGTCCTGGGAGACCCCACCCATCTGCGAGATGGAGAACGATCGGCGCGCCCCAAAGTAAGAATCCCCCGAGTGTCAAGATCAGACCAAGACCAAGCGACGCACGACATTCACGGGCGCGCCGGATCGCACCGGTATCGAAGCGGCGAGGCTGCCACCAACTTGGGAGCGCGAGTAATACCAGGCCGGTGATGATCAGCGCGAGGCTCACGAGCGACGACGAGCGCGCATGACGCGGCGAAGCTCTGCGATGTCATGCTCGTCCATCGCCGACACGAAATGGGTGAGCGCGGAACGCGGGTCCCCGGTCGCGTCGAGGAGTTCTGTCATCCGCGTCGCCGCGTACTCGGTTCGGCTCATCAGCGGTTGGTATTCGAAGGCTCGCCCGCGGCGTTGGCGGTCGAGACGACCCTTCTCCCAGAGCCGAAACATCGTGGTCATGATCGTCGTGTAGGCGAGCCGGCGGCGCGCACCGACTGCCGCGTGCATCTCACCTGGCGTTAACCAACCATCCTGATCCCACAACGCATTGAGAACCATCGCTTCGAGTTCTCCACGCGCCAAGGATCTCCGTCCCGCTGTCATACGGACATCGTCGCCGGACAAGCAGGTTGACGCAAACCGATGACGCTCAGATCTCGCCAGACGAACGACGACCTCATGTCGTAGTTGGAAACGCTCAGAGGCCTGTGCTGGACGACACATCACCCGGATGTCTCGCACCGGGCAGGCGGCGCGTCGGCTGGTCGTTCAGCCGCGAACTCGGCCGTATCCGGAGGGAGGACCGTTGTAACCAACGGGCGCAAGGACGACGCCGGCCGATGGGTTCGAAGCCGAGACCACCATGCCGCCGCCAATATAGATGTCGACATGGTCCGAACCGCCGGGACCCCAAAACAACAGGTCGCCAGGTTGAAGATCTCCGAAGCTGATCCGCATCGTCTGCTGGTACTGCGCGCCCGAGTAACGCACGAGCGAGACCCCACCGCGTTCCCATGCAGCACCCGTGAGTCCGGAGCAGTCGAAAGAGTCGGGTCCGGATGTCGCGAACCGGTACGGCTTTCCGACTTGGGCCTTGGCGTAGGCGACAGCCGCCGCGGCACCCCCATTGGGTGCTGGTGCGTCCGGGAAGTTCTGCGGAATTCCTCCACCAGTGCTGCCACCACCGGAGCGTGGCGCGGGCGCCGCGATCGCCCGCTCCGCAGCCCGCTGCGCCGCCTGTTGCGCCGCAGCTTTCCGGGCTGCGGCCTCTTGCTGCATGATCGTGGCGATCTCACCGTTCACCTTTTGCTTCAGCGCGGAGGCCTCCCGGTTGGCGGCATCGATCTTGCTCTTGGCCGCCGCCGCAGCGTCCGCCTCGGTCTGCGCCGCCGTCTTCTGGCGTTCGAGTTCAGCTTTGCGAACGGCGAGGTCTTCCTTCGCACTCTGCACCTTCGCGATCAGCATGGCATCGCGATCAGCCGCTGCGGCCGCATACTTCGATCGCGTGGCCGCCTCTCCAATCGACTTCACATCGATCTGGGAGAGTGGGCTCGAGGCACCGGCCCCTCGATACATCTCGGCAGCACGTCGGCTCAGGATGCTTCGGACACGACGCCGCTCCGCCTCGGCAAGGTCCATACGGCGCTGCGCCTCGTCAATCCCAGTTTGGGCCTGATCGTGGCGCCATCGCGCACCGTTCAATCGCTCAGACAGCATGACGATCTGGCTGTCGTTCGCGTCGATCTGACGCTGAAGCTCGGTGGCCTGGCGGCGCTTGTCGTCGACGGGGCTGGCCCCGGACAATGTCGGAAACACTGTCGCCGCAGCTGCCGCGGTGACGAGGATGACGACCGAGACCTTGGTCCGGAGGTTCATCTGGGGACTCCCTTTGGCTTGAAGTGTCGGGCCGCCGTCGGTCCTTGCCTGAACACGGTCCTCAGCGGAACGCGATCCGAGCGAAGGGAAACTGGCCACTCGATCGACGCGAAAAAACGCGACAGTGCGGTCGAGCGGTTCCGGAAAGCGTAGGTGACGCCTTCCATCGAAGTCACTTCAGGGCCAAGAAAGCGCGACGACCTGCTGATTCGCGCATCGCCGACGGCGCGTTCCGTTCCTACGACCTGGGGTAGTAGCTGATGGTCGACACGCAATCTGGCGCGCCGATGCCGCTCAACGCGTTGCGTCGATATCTCGTGCCTGCGCTGCTCTTGCGCGCGCCGGGATTCCATTTCGGGGCGATGGGCGAACACTCCGGGGTGTCCTGGGCGCGCACGGTCTCTTCTTTGCCACTGCAGCGTGGGCGCAGGTCGGTGTCGGCCTGCTCCTCCTGTTCAAGCCGTCCCGTCGCGTTGTCGTCGCTGGCATCATCGCCGACATCGGGATCCTCGCCCTCTGGGTCCTGACCCGCACTGTCGGGCTCACGCTCGGCGGGACCGGAACGTCCGAGACATGGGGAACGATCGACAGTCTCTGCGCGACGCTCGGCCTCGTCGGGCTCGGCGCACTGCTTATCGTCACCGGGCGCGAGCGGACGGTCAACCGTCGCGGGCATCGCCGACGTTGGCACGGTGTGGGCAGCCATCGTGGTCCTGACCTCGCTCGCGTTCAGTCCGGCGATTGCCGCGACTGACGGTCTGGGCGTGACCGGGTTTGACGGACATCTGCGATCTGGGGTTTCGCCCTGGAAGGATGTTCAGCATGATGGAGACGATGGGACGAACGAAGCGTCCGCGTCGGTCGTTCACCAAGGAGTTCAAAGCTGAGGTTGTTGAGCTGGTCCGCCAGCCGGCTGCCACGGTGGCGAGCGTCGCACGCGATCTTGATCTCACTGAGACCGCGGTCCGCGCCTGGGTGAAACAAGCCGACATCGACGACGGCCAACGTGAGGGGTTGACGAGCGCGCAGCTCGACGAGCTCGCACAGTTACGTAAGGAGAACAGGGTGTTGCGCGAAGAGCGCGACATTCTGAAACGGGCGACGGCTTTCTTCGCGAGGGAGACCCGGTGAGCGTGTATCCGTTCATCGAGGCGGAGAAGGTGGAGCACCGCAACGTCGCGAAGGCGTGCGGGTTGCTCGAGGTTTCCCGGTCCGCTTTCTACGAGTGGCACCA